>NZ_JBGDVX010000002.1:0-525911 GCF_046551535.1 Salmonella sp. SAL04162 | reverse complement strand
AGCTAAATGCGGAAGAGATAAGTGCTGAAAGCATCTAAGCACGAAACTTGCCCCGAGATGAGTTCTCCCTGAGACTTTAGGTCTCCTGAAGGAACGTTGAAGACGACGACGTTGATAGGCCGGGTGTGTAAGCGCAGCGATGCGTTGAGCTAACCGGTACTAATGAACCGTGAGGCTTAACCTTACAACGCCGAAGATGTTTTGGCGGTTGAGAAACAATTTTCAGCTCAGATTCAGATTACATCAGAACGTAAAAACGGTCTGATAACAGAATTTGCCTGGCGGCACTAGCGCGGTGGTCCCACCTGACCCCATGCCGAACTCAGAAGTGAAACGCCGTAGCGCCGATGGTAGTGTGGGGTCTCCCCATGCGAGAGTAGGGAACTGCCAGGCATCAAATTAAGCAGTAAACTGATGTAAAAATCAGTGGTTGTAAAAGAATTCGGTGGAGCGGTAGTTCAGTTGGTTAGAATACCTGCCTGTCACGCAGGGGGTCGCGGGTTCGAGTCCCGTCCGTTCCGCCACTTATTAAGAGCCCTGAGCATTAGCTCAGGGCTTTTTCTTTGCCTGTCATTTAATTATTGCTCAATTCGCAAAAATCCTCTGCATTTCTCGCTCTTTTTCTACAAAGCGCTGAAGGTCATAATCCCCTCAGTTAACGAACATAGTGATTAAAAAGAGGAGTTCTATGACTATCCCTGCATTCGGTTTAGGTACTTTTCGCCTGAAAGACGACGTGGTTATCGCTTCTGTGAAAACGGCGCTTGAACTGGGCTACCGTGCTGTCGACACTGCGCAAATCTATGATAATGAAGTTGCTGTTGGACAGGCGATTGCTGAGAGCGGCGTACCGCGTAATGAGCTGTACATCACCACTAAGATCTGGATTGAAAACCTTAGCAAAGACAAGCTGATCCCAAGCCTGAAAGAGAGCCTGAAAAAACTGCGTACCGATTATGTCGATCTGACGCTGATCCACTGGCCATCTCCGGGTGATGCCGTGTCTGTCGAAGAATTTATGCAGGCATTGCTTGAAGCTAAAAAACAAGGGCTGACTCGCGAAATTGGCATTTCAAACTTCACCATTCCGTTGATGGAAAAGGCTATTGCCGCGGTGGGCGTAGACAATATCGCCACCAACCAGATTGAGCTATCTCCGTATCTGCAGAATCGTAAGGTGGTTGACTGGGCGAAAGCGCACGGTATCCACATCACCTCTTATATGACGCTGGCATACGGCAAAGCGCTGAAAGATGAAGTGATTGCGCGCATTGCGGCTAAACATAATGCGACGCCGGCGCAGGTTATTCTGGCATGGGCAATGGGTGAAGGTTACTCCGTGATCCCTTCATCCACCAGGCGTGAAAACCTGGCAAGCAACCTGCTGGCACTGGAACTGCATCTGGATGCCGAAGATAAAAATGCGATCGCGGCACTGGATTGCAACGACCGCCTGGTTAGTCCGGAAGGTCTGGCCCCTGAGTGGGATTAATTGCCTGACCCTTTGTACCCTTTACCCCCTCTTTCACAGCTCCTACGGGGGCTGTTCTTATATATTCGCTCAAAAAGTCGATAAATGCCCGAATGCGTGTGCTGACGGCGCGATCGCTGTAGTAAACGGCGCTGAAAGGCATTTCTACCGGCAGACGTTTATCGGCCAGCAGTTCCACCAATTCTCCCCGCGCGATCTCTTTATCAATCATATAATCTGAAAGACATGCAATGCCGTTACCGTTCAGGCAAAGCTGTTTTAACGTTTCCCCGCTGTTGGAAGAAATCCCACATTCGACTTCATGGAGCTGCCCATCTCTACAGGCAATCGGCCAGGTATTGAGCGAAACAGGTTCTGAGAACCCCAGGCACAGATGCCGTTTTAACTCTTCAACGGTCTCTGGCTTGCCAAAACGGGCAATATAATCCGGTGAAGCGATAATCTTACGATAACTGGTAAATAACGGGCGTGCGCGCAGACTTGAATCTGTCAACGTGCCTGCGCGTATCGCAACATCCACTTTTCGTTCAATAAGATTGATGAACGTTTCTGAGGAGACAAGAGACAACGTTATTTCCGGATACCGTTCACGAAAAGGTTTAATCAGCGGCATCAGGAAATGCAGCATTACCGGAGTTGCTGCATCGATACGCAGTAAGCCGCGCGGGGTATTACGCGACTCCATGATTTCCGTTTCTGCGGCGGCCATTTCTTGCAGTATCTGCTGCACGCGCCTGAAATATCGCTCTCCTTCTTCAGTCAGGCTCAGCTGCCGGGTCGTACGATTAAGCAGACTGACGCCGAGCTTCATCTCCAGCTTTTTAACTGCCCGGCTGACAGCGGAATTGGCCTGTCCAAGCTGCTCTGCCGCCCGGCTGAAGCTGCCGCTTTCCACGACTGCGACAAAAATTGCAAGTTCTTCGGAGGTGGCTTTCATTTTTGCTCCTGAAGCAAAATTAAATTGATATTTTGGAAGTTTTTGTCATTAAAACATCCAGGCATACTGCGTGTCATCTGATTACTGCTGTTATGGAGTTATGTATGCCTCTCGCTTTATTTGCACTGACAATAAGTGCTTTCGCTATCGGTACGACTGAGTTTGTGATTGTCGGCCTGGTGCCGACCATTGCTCAACAACTGGCTATCTCGTTACCTTCCGCCGGAATGCTGGTTTCAATCTATGCGCTGGGTGTGGCTATTGGCGCGCCGGTGCTGACCGCTCTGACCGGACGCCTGCCGCGTAAGCAGTTACTGGTTGCGCTGATGGTCTTGTTTACGGTGGGGAATTTGCTGGCATGGCAGGCGCCGGGCTATATGACATTAATCGCTGCCCGTTTGCTGACGGGCCTGGCGCACGGCGTGTTCTTCTCGATTGGCTCTACCATCGCGACAAGTCTGGTGCCAAAAGAGAAAGCGGCTTCTGCGATCGCTATTATGTTTGGTGGTTTAACGGTCGCGTTGGTCACGGGCGTTCCGCTGGGCACATTTATCGGTCAGCATTTTGGCTGGCGTGAGACCTTCCTTGCGGTATCACTGTTAGGCGTGATTGCGCTGATGAGTAGTCAATTGCTGATCCCGGCCAATATCCCCGGTCGGGCGGCCGCCAGCATTCGTGACCAGGTGAAAGTGCTGACTCATCCTCGTCTGTTGCTGATTTACGCTGTTACGGCGCTGGGCTACGGCGGGGTATTCACGGCATTCACCTTTCTGGCGCCGATGATGCAGGATCTGGCGGGATTCTCCCCGGCAGCGGTAAGCTGGATCCTACTGGGGTATGGCGTATCTGTGGCTATCGGCAATATCTGGGGCGGTAAACTGGCGGATAAGCATGGTGCCGTGCCGGCGCTGAAATTCATTTTCGCCGCGCTGTTTGTTCTGCTGATGGTCTTCCAGGTGACCGCGTCTACTCAGTACGCCGCACTGGTCACTATTCTGGTGATGGGGATCTTTGCCTTCGGTAACGTACCGGGGTTACAGGTCTATGTGGTACAGAAAGCGGAACAATTTACGCCCAATGCGGTAGATGTGGCGTCAGGTCTGAACATTGCGGCGTTTAACATTGGTATTGCGCTGGGCTCCGTGATTGGCGGACAAACGGTGGCGCATTACGGTTTGGCGCAGACGCCGTGGATTGGCGCCCTCATTGTTCTGGTGGCTTTCCTGCTGATGGGTGTCAGCGGACGTCTTGATAAACCTGTACGCATTGCTCTGGAGTAAATTATTGATGTAAGCGCCTACTTACAAAACAAACTGCAATTGTTCGTTGAAAGTGAGTGCTAAAATCCCTATAACAGAAGAACCAGTCCGGTTGAGGACTGGTTGACGTTACAGAGGTTTGAAAGTCAAAAGTGCGAAAAAACACCTATGCGATGCGCTATGTTGCCGGACAGCCCGCCGAGCGGATTTTGCCGCCCGGGTCGTTTGCGAGCATCGGCCAGGCATTGCCCGCCGGGGAACCGCTAAGCAGTGAAGAGCGGATCCGTATCCTCGTGTGGAATATATTCAAGCAGCAGCGAGCCGAATGGTTATCGGTGCTGAAGAACTACGGCAAAGATGCGCATCTGGTCCTGTTGCAGGAGGCGCAGACGACGCCTGAACTGGTACAGTTTGCCACCGCTAACTATCTTGCCGCCGATCAGGTTCCCGCTTTTGTATTACCTCAGCATCCGTCTGGCGTCATGACGCTTTCTGCCGCCCATCCTGTTTACTGCTGCCCTTTACGGGAAAGAGAACCGATTTTACGTTTGGCGAAATCAGCCCTGGTGACGGTATATCCCTTGCCGGATACCCGTTTATTAATGGTAGTAAATGTTCATGCGGTAAATTTTAGTCTGGGCGTGGACGTATACAGTAAGCAGTTACTTCCGATCGGCGACCAGATTGCGCACCATAGCGGCCCTGTCATTATGGCGGGTGATTTTAATGCCTGGAGCCGTCCACGTATGAATGCGTTGTACCGCTTTGCACGTGAGATGTCGCTGCGCCAGGTGCGTTTCACTGACGATCAGCGCCGTCGTGCATTTGGACGACCGCTGGATTTTGTTTTTTATCGTGGGTTAAACGTAAATGAAGCCTCCGTACTGGTGACGCGCGCTTCCGATCACAATCCGCTACTCGTTGAATTCAGTCCCGGCAAACCTGAGCAATAAAGGTGCGTCAGGTCTGCCGTGGGGCAGGCCTCTGCGGGTGCTGCCCTCTATTTTTCTCATAACAGAAGGGCACTACCATGACAACGCATTCCCACCATGACAATGTTGAAAAGCAGTTTGGTTCACAGGCGAACGCCTATTTACATAGCGCCGTTCACGCAGCGGGTCGTGACTTAGCGCGGCTGGCGCAAAGGTTGTCTGATTTTTCCCACGCGAACGTACTGGATATGGGATGTGGGGCTGGACACGCGAGTTTTGTCGCTGCGCAACATGCCAACTCGGTCGTGGCATACGATTTATCCGCCAGCATGCTTGAGGTTGTCGCTGGAGCGGCGGAAGAAAGACATTTAAGTAATATTACTCTCCGGCAAGGCTATGCCGAAAAACTGCCCTTTGAAGATGCATCGTTTGAGGTGGTGATTAGCCGCTATTCCGCGCATCACTGGCACGACGTTGGTCAGGCATTGCGTGAGGGTTATCGTGTATTAAAACCCGGCGGCGTGCTGATTATCATGGATGTCATGTCGCCTGGACATCCTGTACGCGATATCTGGCTGCAAACGGTGGAGGCGTTACGCGACACGTCGCATGTCCGTAACTATTCCAGTGGCGAATGGCTGGCGATGGTCAATAACGCGATGCTGGTAACGAATACCGTGATAACCGATCGTTTATCGCTGGAGTTTCGCTCATGGGTAACGCGGATGCGTACGCCAGCGCCGTTGGTTGAGGCGATTCGATTATATCAGGCGAGCGCCCCGGTAGAGGTGAAGCGTTATTTTGAGTTGCAGGATGACGGCTCGTTTAGCAGCGATACTATCATGCTGGAAGCGCATAAAGCGGTATAGCAATTTAAAAGGCGCCGGGGGAAGCGGCGCCTTTTGGCTTTTTCGTCGGACAATATCAGGAGTCTGGCGTGCTATTGTCCTTCACAAACAACGTAAGCTGATCGCCCGGTTGTAGATTATCCGTATCATGGTTCCAGCGCATCACATCTTTGATATTCACCCCGTGACGTCTGGCGATACTGGAAAGCGAATCGCCTTTACGGACACGATAGGTAATGCTATCGCTATTGTTTGCCAGTCGTTGTGCGCTGCTGCCAGCGCCCACGGTCAGGCTTTGCCCGATTTTCAGGCGCGAACCACGCAGGTTGTTCCACTGCTGCAAGTCCTTCGTGCTTACGCCAAGCCGCGAAGCAATACCGGAAAGCGTATCGCCAGAGCGCACCTTATAGCTACGGCTATTCAACGGCGTATTGTCGGCGATCAGTTGGGACTGAACGGCGTCAATCTCACCGGAAGCCAGCGACTCACGCAACTGCTCGGCATGCTTTTTGGGCACCATAACATATTGCGGACCGCTTACGCCTAAGGTAGACCCTTTTACACCGGCATTAAACGTCTTCAGCTTGCTGATAGACATGCCCGCCATATCCGCAACCTGGGCCATTTCAACTGGACTGTTTAAACGAACTCGTGCCAGCGCTCGGCTTTCATCTGTTGTTGGCAGACGTACGCCGTAGCGTTTGCTGTTTTTGAGAATTTCACTCAATGCCAGCATCTTAGGTACGTAGAGTTTTGTTTCTCTGGGCAAAGAAAGCGACCAGAAATCCGTCGGTTTTCCACGCGCTTTGTTTGCTTTAATTGCCCGCATAACACGGCCTTCGCCGCTGTTATACGCTGCAACGGTTAACAGCCAGTCGCCGTCAAACATTTTGTTCAGACGCTGCATCATGTCTAACGCGGCGGTCGTAGAGGCTACAACATCGCGACGCGCGTCATAATTACGGGTCTGCTTTAAACCATAATTGCGCCCTGTGCTCGGTATGATCTGCCAGATGCCTGCGGCATTGGCGCCAGACGTTGCGTGAGGATCAAAAGCGCTCTCCACTATGGGTAGTAGTACCAGCTCCATAGGCATGTTACGTTTCTTAACCTGCCCCGCTATCCAGTACATATACGGCTCTGCCCGTAAAGTTACATCGTGGAGATAGCTCTTATTGCGTAAATACTTCTGTTTCTGTTCGCGAATCCGGCTGTTTTCCGGAATTCCCATCTTTAGCTCGTCGCCAATGAAAGCCCACAAGTCCTGATCTGGCGCGATAGACGTTCCGTCGTCCATCCATCGTGCCTGACTCGTAAACTTTCCTGCTTCCCCTTGACCAGCTGCAGAAAGGCTCTGTGCGTGCTGTTGGACGTTGCCAGTGTTCTGAGACGTCTGGCACCCCACAAGCAGGACAGAGGCGAGTAATATCGCTTTTGCCTTCATGTGTGTGTCAATAGTTGCTTAAAAGACGACCGATCATAACGGCGAAGTTAGCGAATGACAAGTAAGAATTATCAGAACGTGTCTTTCTTTGACCTTAACCATGCAAAACGCGCTTCTGGTTGTTGCAATATTGTTTCTTTGTTGATTTCGTTAATTAAATCAATATCTTCAGTTCTTAAAAAAAGATTAATCTTACGCTCATTTTTAAGAATAACGGGTAATGTCATTTGTTTTTTTACACGTAACTCTTTAACTTTACGATAATATTCATTTATGAACGAATCGTGCGGAAGTATGCTCAATGCGAACTTAATGTTAGCTAAAGTGTATTCGTGAGCGCAGCAAATGAGCGTGTCGTCAGGCAGAGAATTAATTTTCATAAGTGACTGATACATCTGTGATGGCGTGCCTTCAAACAGTCGACCACAGCCGCCAGAGAACAGCGTGTCGCCGCAGAATAAGTAAGGATGGCTAAAGTAACAGACGTGTCCTAACGTGTGACCCGGCGTGGCAAAAAGAGTAAATTTCTCGCCTAAAACGCGAATAGTATCGCCATCGCCAACAAGATGGGTTGCTCCCTTGTCTTGCGTTTCCGCCGGTCCATAAACCGTCATTTGCGGGAAGTGTTGCAACAGCTCTTTGACTCCGCCAACATGGTCGTGATGGTGATGCGTCAGAAAAATCGCCTCCGGCATCCACTTATGTTCAGCAATGGCCTTTAAGACGGGGGCCGCTTCGCCGGGATCAACAATCACACAGCGGCCTTCATCATTGGTCAGCACCCAGATGTAATTGTCCTGAAACGCGGGAATACTGTTAAGATTCATATATTACCTCTCAAATAATTAGCGGAAGGTTGCGATGAAACCGGCAAGGCTCTCTCAAACTGTCGTTGCGCCCGGATGTTGGGGTGAGTTGCCCTGGGGCAATTACTACCGTGAGGCGCTGGAACAGCAGCTCAATCCGTGGTTTGCAAAAATGTATGGTTTCCATTTGCTTAAAATCGGTAATTTAAGCGCAGAAATCAATTCCGAAGCGTGCGCGGTCTCCCATCAGGTGAATGTTTCATCGCAGGGGTCGCCGATGCAGGTTCTGGCCGATCCGCTACATCTTCCTTTTGCGGATAAATCCGTCGATGTTTGTCTGCTGGCGCATACTTTGCCGTGGTGTACCGACCCGCACCGTTTATTACGGGAAGCCGACCGTGTATTGATTGATGACGGTTGGCTGGTCATCAGTGGATTTAACCCGCTGAGTTTGATGGGGTTACGTAAACTGGTACCCGTTTTACGTAAAACACCGCCCTATAATAGTCGGATGTTTACCCTTATGCGGCAACTGGACTGGCTGTCTTTACTCAATTTTGAAGTGCTACATTATAGCCGTTTTCATGTCTTACCCTGGAAAAAGCAGGGAGGGCGGCTATTAAATACGCATATCCCGGCGCTGGGCTGTTTACAGCTTATTGTGGCCCGTAAGCGGACCATCCCGCTTACGCTTAATCCGCTGCGACATAATAAAAGTAAAACCCCTATCCGCCAGACCGTTGGCGCCACCCGGCAATATCGCAAACCGGATGGCTAAGCTTCCGCCTGGTAGCCACTATCTTCCTGCGTGGGATTCATTGCCGCGGCGCGCGCCAGTTCATCACAACGCTCGTTTTCGGGATGGCCTGCATGGCCTTTGACCCATACCCATTTGATCTGATGCTGGCCTAACGCAGCATCGAGACGTTTCCAGAGATCGACATTTTTTACGGGTTTCTTTTCCGCTGTTTTCCAGCCGCGTTTCTTCCAGTTATGAATCCATTGGGTAATTCCTTGCCGCACATATTGGCTGTCGGTGCTCAATGTCACTTCGCAATGTTCTTTTAACGCTTCAAGCGCGACGATCGCCGCCATCAGTTCCATACGGTTATTGGTGGTCAGCGTGTAACCTTCACTAAACGTTTTTTCATGACCGCGATAGCGTAAGATAGCGCCATAACCACCAGGCCCTGGATTCCCCAGGCAAGAGCCATCGGTGAAAATTTCTACCTGTTTAAGCATCTCTGGTAGACTTCCTGTAATTGAAATCGATAACAAAACGCAAGTCTGACATAAATGACCGATATGAGCACTGCAATTACACGACAGATTGTCCTCGATACCGAAACCACCGGTATGAACCAGATAGGCGCGCACTATGAAGGTCACAAGATTATTGAGATCGGTGCGGTTGAGGTGATAAACCGTCGTCTGACCGGTAATAACTTCCACGTTTACCTGAAGCCGGATCGGCTGGTGGATCCGGAAGCGTTTGGCGTACACGGCATCGCCGATGAGTTTCTGCTGGATAAGCCGGTTTTTGCTGATGTGGTCGATGAGTTTCTCGATTATATCCGCGGCGCGGAGCTGGTCATCCATAACGCATCGTTCGATATCGGCTTTATGGATTATGAGTTTGGTCTGCTTAAACGCGATATTCCTAAAACCAATACTTTCTGCAAAGTTACCGACAGCCTGGCGTTGGCGCGGAAAATGTTCCCCGGCAAGCGTAACAGCCTTGATGCGCTGTGTTCGCGTTATGAGATAGATAATAGCAAACGTACTTTGCACGGCGCATTGCTCGATGCCCAGATCCTTGCTGAAGTGTATCTGGCGATGACGGGCGGGCAAACGTCCATGACGTTTGCGATGGAAGGAGAGACGCAACGGCAGCAAGGTGAAGAGACCATTCAACGAATCGTTCGCCAGGCCAGCCGGTTACGGGTCGTTTTTGCATCTGATGAAGAGCTGGCTGCGCATGAATCGCGGCTTGATCTGGTGCAGAAAAAGGGCGGAAGTTGCCTTTGGCGGGCGTAATTTATTCCTTTTTAGGCTATAAAAATCATCCTTCGGGCGATTTTTGCAGCAACTGATTCAAAAGGTGAGAAAAAGCGTTGACGGGCGACACCGCAAACCGTAATATTCGCCTCGTTCCCAGCGGGAACATAACGGAGCGGTAGTTCAGTTGGTTAGAATACCTGCCTGTCACGCAGGGGGTCGCGGGTTCGAGTCCCGTCCGTTCCGCCAGATACAAATCTCAGGGTGTTTTTATACATCCTGTGAAGTAAAAAAAACCGTATCACTGTAAAAGGGATACGGTTTTTTTTCGTCTTCAAGAAGTTTCACCGCCTATCGTGGAATCTGACGCAAATGGGCCTACACCTGGATGACGAGCAGGATATTACAGCCACTTCTTTCACTGCCATGGTTATTTTGATCCCACTGACATTTAAGGCGCGGCCTCATGGCGGTGCTTAACCGGGATCGGGACATGTTCAGCGCAGAAGCAGACTGCGTAATGTTGATGTCACTCAGATAATCACGGAGAACCGCCAGACATGGGCATCATCACTCCAGGGCATCCCACTTCTCCAGTAACTCCACCGGGATTTCATTGATCACCTCCGAGAACCGTTTTCCCACCAGTCTTTCAGCCTGGCGTAACAGTGGGATGGTCGGGCTACTGGGTTCACTGCTCTCAAACCAGCGACGAATGCACCGCAGGCGTTCCAGCGCATCATTACGATCGCGAATTGGCCCCGGTTCAGCATTGTGTGGGAGGGATATACCGGGGGGCGTGTTGACAGGCGGCACATCCTCTGCCCGTGCCGGAACGGCATTATCCATAACCGTGCCTGCGGGGTCTGGCGCTGGCGACGGAGGAATTTCCGGCGTGGTTGTCTGTACCACGTCAGGCAGTAGCGCCAACAACTGCCGCAGGCGTGAAAAATCTGGAGCCAGATCGCCTAATGTCTCACGCGCCCACACTTGCAGGCGTTCTGCGCTTTCCTGCGCTTCGCGAAACGCCGCCAGCGGTAATGCCCCACGGGCTTCGAGGTCGGCCAGTTGCTGGCGGACGGATTCGGGGGCCAGCGCATCAGCCGGGCGGGGAGCGGATAACGCGCGCTCGACATCCCGTACCTGCAGGCGCAGGGCGGCACTGTTTGACAGCGTGATACCGCGAATGTCTGCCATCACGCCTTCGTGATCCAGCAGCGCCGCCAGGGCATTACTGCGCGCCAGCGCCGCATCTTCAATAGATTCTGCGGATGCGCCTTCGCCGGTAAGCAGCTGTGGATGGAGTGCATCAGACCAGATTACGCTCAGTTCTGCCAGTTGTGTGAGCATTTCCGCCAGTCCCTGTGCGCCAGCCTGCTGGATGCGACTGCGCAGCAGCAGGATCAACACCCGGATATCCTTACTGCGCGTGAGCAGACGGCGCGCATCACGCTCAATTTCCGGCCAGTTCACGGCTTCCGGCGTACTGACAAAATCACCATATTGCGCCTCCGCCTGGGGGGCGGCGCGGCTGAACAGCAGCAGGTATTCCGGATCGTACTCCGGATCGGGGCCGCAGGGTTGTTCCGCGCTTACCGGTTTAGTCAGGGACATGTCCATATCATTACTCTCAGTGGGTTAAGCCGTGTTCAGGTTCAAAAATCATGCCGGTCACCGGACGGTCATGCATGGCTTTACCTGCCCAGGCCGTCCAGCCAAGCCGCTGCGCGCCGCCGATCACCGCAGGCGGTGCGGCATGAGGCTTCAACTGCAGCTCAATTTCCCAGCAATATTCAAAACCGATGAACGTACGCACCAGTTCTGTCAGCACGGGCAGATTGTTGCCGCCGGGCAGAAAACGCAGGTAATCCTCCAGCGTGAGCGGGCCGATAATTAGCCGGAATTTGTACTGCATATCCGGTACGGCCTGGCCGATAAGCGCCCCGTTGCCCAGCACCGAAGACTGCGCGGGCGTGCCCAGACGGGTGATTTCATCGTTCGCCACCGTTATCCAGTGCAGGGCGAACTCTTTCACCGCAAAAGGTACGCTGAAATAGTGCGCCAGCGTGGCGGCCAGCCCGTCAGGATTGCGCGATTCGCGTACCAGATGAGCGGAGGCTGCCAGGCGAACATGATCTGACAGCGGGCTTTCGGCGCTTTCCCGTAGATCCTGCCCGCTGAGACTGGCGATATAAAACGCAAAACGGTCGTGTTCCGGTTTGTCCAGCCCGCCACCAGCGGACTGGCCGCTGCGCCATGCCTGCCAGAACTGCGTCAGCCAGCGGTGGTGAAAAATATTGGAAAAATGAACCAGCGTCGGATCGTGACGGCTCTCTGAGCGATTTAGCGCCAGCTCGGTATAGTGCAGCGGCAACGGGCCGTTTGGCCCCCACAGTCCGAGGCTGTACAGGCTCAGGTGCAGGCGTCCATCCAGCCAGCTGACCTGGGCGATTTCCCGTGGCGCAAAGGTCATCGTCGGCGTCTGTCCCAGACGGAATTTTTCCATCCGTGGCTGCCAGATACTGCCTGCCGGAGTATCACAGAGCTGGGCATCCACGCGCCGCATCAGGTTCAGGAATCCGTAACGCCATGGGGTTTTCTGCGCCTGGTCGAGAGCGCCGGTCATACGCTCCCCCGTTGCCCGGTTCTTACCGGCCAGGTCATGACATGCCCGCGTTGCATCGAGTGCAGCGTCATCTGTGAGAAGGTATTAATGGAAACATGGCGGGCAATATAGTGTTCCAGCACCAGACCGAACAGGTAAGGACTGATACCGGAAAATCCTTCTTCGTCCACGGTCAGTTCGCAACTGACGCCCCGGCCATAGACCAACAGACCGGAGCCGGGCAGGCGGCGGGTTACTGGGGTGGTTTTGCAGCCAATCAGGCTGCGCACCTGGCGCGACTGCGGGCTGTCGTGAGCCGGAATAAACAGATTCAGCAGATCGCGCAGCGCCTGGCCGCCGGTGCGGTGATCCAGATCGGCCAGCGGCAGATAATTAAACGACAACTGCCGGATCAGCCGCCAGGCCATTTCGCGTTCAGCCAGCGGCGGCTGCGGCGGGCGCGGCGGTCTGATAAGACCCACGCCCGCCACCGGGATCGCCGCATCTACGGTCAGATCATCCCGGCCATTACGTGGAATAAGACAGGGCAGATCGCGGTTAGTCACCACTGCCGTGACGGTGATATGGCGCAGATTTTCCGGGTAGGGCGCTTCATGCTGATCAACCAGCGACAGGAAGATTTCCGAGCCGGTATAGGGGGTTCGGGTGCCATAGCGGCGGGCATTTTCTGACGAGCGGCGCGGTTCACGACGCAGTGAAAAATAACGCCCGTGGTTGCCTTCGTCATTATTACGGGTGTGATACAGCGGACGAAAAATCATCTTCCGTGTGGTTTCCGCTTCCAGGCCTTCGACTTCCTGAACAGAAAACACCTCGTAATCCAGCGGACGGGTACGATCTACCACCAGATGCTGTTCCGTCACGCTGTGAGTGACTTCAATCCGGGTGGTGGTGCGGGGAAACAGGTTGATCACCGGCGTACAGAACAGGCTGAACTGTGCAGCGTCCGTCTGATGAATCAGCCAGTCCGGCGGCAGGCGATTAAGCAGTATGACAATTTCCGCCACATTGCCCTGCACCTTTTGTAACCCGGCAGACAATCCGGTCGGGGTGAAGAAGTAAAACCGTTCCGGACAGGCGAAAAATTCATGCAGCAGATTATGGCCGTGAAACACGTTCCAGGCGAGCGGCAGCAGCCCCTGCCCTGGCTCCAGCCCTTCGTGCGCCACCGGGTGTTGAAGATTCACATTCAGTTCGCCGTCAAAGTGACCGGGTTCACCGGCCAGTGTGGCGACGGCGCTGGTATGCAGCAGCTCAAACAGGTGTGACGCAATGCGTTCTTTGCCGCAGAGGTAAAAGGGCAGCCGTGCCGGACCGGCCAGCTCGCTGAAAGTCAGTTCCCCGAAGGTTCGCAGGGTGATGCGCAATGCCCCGGCGACATGAATATTAGGCGGCAGATAGCGGTGCAGGGCGGGCATATCCGGTGGCGCGGCGGTCAGGCGTACCTCCTCGATGGACAGCGGCCACAGCGTGACGTCCTGGCTGCTGCGAAACTGGCAGGCGGTATTTTCGCCTTCCGGGATAGGGGAAACGAACGCGGTATCGCGCGGCACGGTGACCCCTTTCGCCAGGTCGCCTTCCTGCGTATCGGGATACAGCTTTACCACTGCCATCGATGGCGTGGGGGTGACGTAATTGGGGCTGACGACTTCCAGTAACCGCTGTGTGAAGCGGGGAAACTCGGCGTCAATTTTTAGCTGAGTACGGGCGCTCAGAAAGCTGAACGCCTCGATCATGCGTTCCACATACGGGTCGGCAATATCGGTTCCCTGCATCCCCAGTCGGGCGGCAATTTTGGGATGGAGGGTGGCGAACTCAGCACCAGTCTCCCGCAGGTAGCTCAGTTCGCGGTTGTAATACTCCAGTAGCCGTGGATCCATGAATAATGCCCTGTATTAAAAGAACGTAATGCGGCTCAGCTCCATATCCAGCGCGCTGCGTACCAGAAACTCCGTGGGATACGGCTGCGTCAGAATTTGTCCGCGAATTTCAAACTGTAGCGTGTTATAGCTACCCTGCCGGGTTTTATCGAGCAAGGGCGTGACCCTGAGTGTGGTGGCGTTCAGCCGGGGTTCGAAACGGATAATGGCGCGCCGGATCGCCTCGCTGATATCGTCCCACTTATGCTCATACATAAAGCTGCCCGCCAGCGGCGGCAGGCCATAGTTGAGCACTGACGCCGCCGCCTGCGGATAGCGCCGGGCGTCGATGTCACCTTCGTGGCTAATGGTATTGAGCAAAAAGGAGAGATCCCGACGAATGATCTCCTTCAGTTGTACCGGCGTGACGCTGATATCCCGGTCAATTTTCTGATACGGAGCATTGTCACACAGCCGATCAAATAGGGTGGGCAGCAGGTGGTTAGCGGGTGTAAAACGAGACGTGCTCATGCGCCATCGTTTTCCTGAGCATGAAAGGTACAATGGGCCATGTCCAGCAGGCTGATATCGCCGTGGCTGGTCAGCCACACTTTCTGCCCCAGCGCCCGCACGGTGGTTTCGCCGGGGCCGTCCTGCCAGGCGGTTTCCCGGCACAGACGCAGGGCGTCAGATGCACTTTCCGAACCGCTGTAACGGGTAAAGAGCCAGGCGCCGTGCGTATCGCCATTCATCAGGGTGATATTAATGGGTTTCCACAGCAGATCGGTCAGGCGCGTCGGTTGCGGCGATTCCAGCGAGCGTATTTGCGAAAACGGTAGCCAGATATACACGCCGCCGGTGACCAGCTCAAGTACCGGGCCAAGGCGGGAATCGCTGTCGCTCGCCCAGTCAAATGCGCCGCCGTTCCACTGCCCGCCCGTGTCTGTTATGGCTTCCAGTGCGGTATTACGGTGTTTATCAACCTCACCGGTATCGTCATGACAGGCGAGTGCCGCCAGCAGTGACTCCACCCAAACGGGCTGCGGCAGAAGAAAACCGGGTCGTTGTTCACCCTGAAAAACGGTGTGGCGGAACATTTCGCAGCGAACCAGCTCCCGGTACAGCCGGGCCTCCTGGGTATAATTGGCCTCCATCCTGGCACATAGCTGAAGCTGGTGTAGCGCCCGCGACCAGTCTCCGGCCACACACAGCAACTGAAACAGGCTGTGGCGGCAGAGCGCCTTCGCCGGATTTTCCCGAACCTTCTGCTCCGCCATCTGAATCCCCTCCGCAATAGAGTATTCCTGTAGCAGCGCGGACAGGGTAGCAGGAAGCGTGTCAGTTTTTTTCATAGGCGGTATTTCCATTTTTCTGTGTCGGAGTGATTCGGTAGTGGCTATCGATGCCAATAATACGATGCTCGCGGCGGGTCAGATCGGGCAGTATCTCGCTATGTGCGGTTTTCCCCCCCAGTTCCGGCGAGAGCAGTTGTAGGATATCGGGCATTGATTCCATCGCCAGCCAGTGCATTTCACCCTCACCGGTCGTGTCCAGCGTATCCAGAATGGCATCAATACCGGGCGCGCCTGCCACCATATCCTGTAACGTGTCGGTGTCGCCCTTTTTATCGTATAACGACGTCAAATCCTGGGTGACAGCGTCTTCATTTCGGGGAAACGGTTTATCACGGAGGGGCTTTTCCTGCCCGGAGGGCCGCAATGCCTGCTGATATTCCTGGTAAAGCTGGTGTAGCGTGCTATCCGCTTCATGGCCGGTGTAAGAGGGCGCGGTTTCCCGGACGGGAATAATATCGAACGGGTTCTGCGGATTGAGCTGTTGTTGTTTAAACCAGTCCAGATCCAGGTACTCAGCAACGGATTCAGATGACTGAACCAACTGAGGAAACGAAACATCGGGACGGGACTCATCATTGGTGCGGGCAAGGCACCAGGATGACAGACCCCATTCAATCGTATCTCCATCATTCAGCCGCATACGGTGATGAGGTTCCATCACCTGCTCATTGACGGCACAGCACAGTTCATCAGAGTGATTAACAATCCACCACGCCTCTTCGTGGCGAACAAGACTGAGCGCGATATCGTCTTTCCCATGTTGCTCAAAAAGCGGAATGTAGGGGGCGGCGGCAGTAAATACGATGTATGTCCCTGCGGGATACTGTGCGTTATCCGTTATACCCTGCGACTGTATTTTCCGTAATTCCCACATGTCTTGTTTCATTATGTCCCTTAAATGTATTTATTTTTCTGGAGGAAACGTTTAGGGAGTTTTAATTCATAAATAATTTTAACTAAATTCATAGGGAGTCATTATTGATGACACCCTTTTTATTATTTTCGTCGTGAATGAATTGTTGTATGCATAGATGTCTTTTTTGAAATATTATTTCTTTTAATTCTGCAATTGCGATTTTTATCTTGCTGTTCATTGATTATTTAATATTAACGGCTTAGTTGCTAATTAGTCCCTGATCTGTATCATTGTTTTGTTTCGATATTTTTTCGATGCTATCAATAAAGAATTGTTTATATATTTATATGCATTGATGCATTATTTTTATGAATTTTTATGTCACAAGGCATAACACATGGAAACTCCTGTTTCACGCAGTGCGTTGTATGGAAAACTGGCCGGCTCACTATTCCGGTCGCTGGAATCGGCAACGGCATTTTGCAAACTACGCTCTAATCCCTGGGTTGAGCTGACTCACTGGCTGCACCAGTTAACACAGCAGCCCGATAACGATATTCTCCACGTTCTTCGGCATTACCAGATCCCTCTTTCTGATGTGGAGAAAGCGTTACTCCGGCAACTGGATATGCTGCCCGCCGGGGCCAGCGCCATTAGTGATTTTTCTCACCATATCGATCTCAGCGTTGAAAAGGCCTGGATGCTGGCGAGCGTCCGTTACGGCGATAACAAAATTCGCAGCGGCTGGTTGCTGCTGGCCTTGTTGACCACGCCAGAACTGCGTCGGGTACTGAGCAGTATCTGCGCGCCGCTGGCCACGCTTCCGGTTGATGAACTGACGGAAATACTGCCCTCGTTGATCGAAACATCGCCGGAAGCGCAGGAGCGCCCTTACGACGGCTCCGGCCTGGCATCAACCATTCCCGGTGAAAGCAGTCAGGCGATTCCCAACGGCGGGCAGGACGGTAAATCCGCGTTGGCGAAATACTGTCAGGACATGACGGCACAGGCGCGCGACGGCAAAATCGACCCGGTGACGGGGCGTGAGCATGAAATCCGCACCATGACGGATATTCTGCTGCGCCGTCGCCAGAATAATCCACTACTGACTGGTGAGGCGGGCGTCGGAAAGACGGCGGTCGTCGAAGGTTTTGCCCTCGCGATTGCGCAGGGAGAAGTACCGCCCGCGCTGCGGGAAGTACGGCTGCTGGCGCTGGACGTTGGCGCTCTGTTGGCCGGAGCCAGCATGAAAGGCGAGTTTGAATCGCGTCTGAAAGGGTTACTGGAAGAGGCCGGGCGCTCGCCGCAGCCGGTTATTCTGTTTGTCGATGAAGTTCACACTCTGGTGGGCGCGGGCGGCGCATCCGGCACGGGCGATGCCGCTAACCTGCTGAAACCGGCGCTGGCGCGCGGCACCCTGCGGACTATCGGCGCCACCACCTGGAGCGAATACAAGCGCCATATTGAGAAAGATCCGGCGCTGACCCGGCGTTTTCAGGTGTTGCAGATTGCCGAACCGGAAGAAATCCCCGCAATGGAAATGGTGCGTGGTCTGGTGGATACGCTGGAAAAACACCATAACGTACTGATTCTGGATGAGGCGGTACGTGCGGCGGTACAGCTTTCTCACCGCTACATTCCCGCCCGGCAGTTGCCGGATAAGGCCATCAGCCTGCTGGATACCGCCGCGGCCCGCGTGGCGCTGACGCTGCACACGCCGCCTGCCAGCGTACAGTTCCTGCGCCAGCAGCTAAAAGCGGCGGAAATGGAACGGTCGCTGTTGCAGAAGCAGGAAAAAATGGGGATTCAGTCAGATGAGCGGCGCGATGCGCTGATGGCGCGAATTTTCTCGCTCAACAATGAACTGACTGCATCCGAATCCCGCTGGCAGCGGGAGCTGGAACTGGTACATACGTTGCAGAAACTGCGTCTCGCAGAGTCTGATGCTGATGACAAAACCACGCTGCAACAGGCCGAAACGGCGCTAAGGGAGTGGCAGGGTGACGCGCCGGTGGTGTTCCCGGAAGTCAGCGCGGCGGTGGTCGCGGCGATTGTCGCCGACTGGACCGGTATTCCTGCCGGGCGCATGGTGAAAGATGAGGCCAGCCAGGTGCTGGAACTGCCTGCCCGACTGGCGCAACGCGTTACCGGGCAAGACGGCGCGCTGGCGCAGATTGGTGAACGTATTCAGACCGCCAGGGCGGGACTGGGCGATCCACGCAAACCGGTGGGCGTGTTTATGCTGGCCGGGCCGTCCGGTGTCGGTAAAACCGAAACCGCGCTGGCGCTGGCGGAGGCTATCTACGGCGGCGAGCAGAACCTGGTAACCATCAATATGAGCGAGTTCCAGGAGGCTCACACCGTTTCCACGCTGAAAGGCGCGCCGCCCGGCTATGTGGGCTATGGCGAGGGTGGTGTGCTGACGGAAGCGGTGCGTCGCCACCCCTGGAGCGTAGTGCTGCTCGACGAGATCGAAAAAGCGCACCATGACGTCCATGAACTCTTCTATCAGGTGTTTGACAAGGGTGGGATGGAGGACGGCGAGGGTACACATGTCGATTTCAAAAACACCACGCTATTACTCACCACCAACGTGGGTTCCGACCTCATCAGCCAGATGTGTGAAGATCCGGCTTTAATGCCCGATGCTACGGGGCTTAAAGAGGCGCTAATGCCGGAATTACGCAAGCATTTCCCGGCGGCATTTCTGGGCCGCGTGACGGTGATCCCTTACCTGCCGCTGGACGAAACGTCGCGTGGCGTGATTGCCCGTCTGCACCTTGACCGACTGGTGGCGCGGATGGGTGAACAGCACGGCGTGATGCTGACGTATAGCGAGGAACTGGTCGCACATATTGTGGCGTGCTGTCCAATGCATGAAACGGGCGCGCGGTTGCTGATTGGCTACATCGAACAGCACATTTTGCCACAACTGTCGCGCTACTGGTTGCAGGCCATGACGGAAAAAGCCGCTATCAGGCAGATTGATATCGGCGTTAATGGTGATGAGCAGATTGTTTTTGAGACAACCTCGCAGGAAGGAATATGCCAAAAGAGTTAAGTGGTGCGCAGTGGGTTTATGGCGTGACTAAGTTTGTCGGCGGAAATACAGATAAACCCCACTGGTCAATTGATGGGCATTAAATATGACATTACGTTACCCGGCGTTATTGACTCCTTTGCTAATGATGTTCGCTTTCAGTGTTCATGGCGAACCGCCTTTACCACAGGATGTGCAGCATTTTCTGAGCAATGCAGAGATGTGCCAGCATCTGGCCGGCGAATGGGACAGTTCTTTACCGGAAGAGGATAAAAAAGACATAGAAAAGGGCATTAATACCTGGTGCCCTCCGGCGAAAAAAGCACTTCCTGGGTTACGGGAAAAGTACAAAGAAAACAAAGAGATTATAAAAAAACTCTCTGAGTATGATTTTTAAACTGTGCCGTTGCACCGCTGTCCGGGCGGTCGTCGGTAGATTGATAAGGAAATGAAAGAGTATGGCTATCAACAATAGCGCGCAGAAATTCATCGCGCGCAACCGCGCGCCGCGCGTGCAGATTGAATATGACGTAGAGATTTACGGTTCCGAGAAAAAAATCGAGCTGCCGTTCGTGATGGCGGTGCTGGCCGATCTGGCCGGGAAACCGCGGGAAGAACTGCCGCCGGTGACGGATCGCAAATTCCTCGATATTGATATTGATAACTTCAATGAGCGCATGAAAGCCATTGCGCCGCGCGTGGCGTTCGCTGTGCCGAATACGCTGACGGGTGAAGGTCAGTTGATGGTCGATATCACTCTGGAAAATATGGACGACTTTTCGCCGGCACAGATTGCCCGCAAGGTGGACGCCCTGAACCAGTTACTGGAAGCCCGCACCCAACTGGCGAACCTCCAGACCTACATGGATGGCAAGGCCGGGGCGGAAAATCTGGTCAATAAACTGTTGCAGGACCCGACCCTGCTGAAAACGCTGGCGAATGCGCCGAAACCGGCCGCTACCCAGCAAGGTGTGTCAGCGGATAATGAATCAGCGGAATAACGTCGAATTTTTAAGGAATTTTCATGGCAAACAGTAATATGCAGGCAACCGACGCGGTTGCTCAGGATACCGTCTCCGCATCCGGTGAATTTGATGCGTTGCTGAATCAGGCCTTCCGACCCAAGACTACCCAGGCGGCAAAAGCCGTGGAAGCCGCGGTGCAGACGCTGGCGCAACAGGCGCTGGCGAACACGATCACCGTCAGCGATGACGCTTATAAAAGCATCAGCGCTATTATTGCGCAGATCGACTTTAAACTGACCGAACAGATCAAACTGATTCTGCAACATCCCGACTGGCAGAAGCTGGAATCCTCCTGGCGCGGTATGGAGCATCTGGTTTACAACACCGAGACCGACGAAAAGCTGAAAATCCGCTTCATGAATCTGTCAAAAGATGAATTGCGGCGCAACATGAAGCGTTACAAGGGCATCGCCTGGGATCAAAGCCCGATGTTCAAGAAACTGTATGAAGCCGAATACGGCCAGTTAGGTGGCGAACCTTATGGCTGTATCATTGCGGATTACTACTTCGACCATACACCGCCCGATGTGGATCTGCTTGGCTCTATCGCCAAAGTCGCCGCGTCGGCCCATGCGCCGTTTATTGCCGGGGCTTCCCCCTCGGTACTGCAAATGGACTCCTGGCAGGAGCTGGCGAATCCCCGCGACCTGACCAAAATCGTCACCCAGAACCTGGAATATGCGCCGTGGAACTCGCTGCGGGCTAGCGAAGACTCCCGTTATATTGGCCTGACGATGCCGCGTTTTCTTGCCCGCCTGCCGTATGGCGCAAAAACCAACCCGGTGGACGAGTTTGATTTTGAAGAAGATGCGGATGGTTCTGACCATACCAAATACGTCTGGAGCAACGCGGCCTACGCGATGGGCGTAAACATCAACCGCTCCTTCAAACACTACGGCTGGTGTACGTTGATTCGCGGTGTGGAATCAGGCGGTGCGGTGGAAAATCTTCCCTGCCATACCTTCCCGACTGACGATGGCGGCGTGGACATGAAATGCCCGACCGAAATCGCCATCTCTGACCGCCGCGAGGCTGAACTGGCGAAAAACGGTTTTATCCCGTTGATCCACCGTAAAAACTCAGACTATGCCGCCTTTATCGGTGCACAGTCGCTGCAAAAACCACAGGAATACTACGATCCGGACGCGACGGCCAACGCTAACCTGTCTGCCCGTCTGCCGTACCTGTTCGCCTGCTCGCGCTTCGCGCACTTCCTCAAATGTATCGTCCGCGACAAAATCGGTTCCTTTAAAGAGCGCGAGGATATGCAGCGCTGGCTAAATGAATGGATTATGAATTACGTCGACGCCGATCCGGTTAACTCCTCGCAAGAAACTAAAGCCCGTCGTCCGCTGGCTGCCGCTGAAGTAGTGGTGGAAGAGGTGGAAGGCAATCCAGGTTATTACGACGCGAAATTCTTCCTGCGTCCGCATTTCCAGCTTGAAGGGCTGACGGGATCGCTGCGCCTGGTGACAAAACTGCCGTCAGTGAAGCAGGGCAATGCCTGATGCATTTATTTTGTGAATGTATAAATGATATCAGAGGATATTAAGAGAATATATGCCATATGTTTATGCTAATGCAAAGGCTTTACAGGATACAGAAAAGGTAGGAAACCACCATCAGTGTGTTGAACTTATTCAACACTATATACGAGTAGGACAAGCGAGTACATGGCAGCAAGGGGCCGCAGTATTTGGAAACAAAAACATTGAAGTCGGGACAGTTATCGCTACTTTTGTGAATGGGCGATATCCGAACCACAATAGTGGCAACCATGCTGCATTTTTTTTGGGGCAAGATGCTGGCGGGATATGGGTGATGGATCAATGGAAAGATGATATCGCAAAACCCCGTGTGTCCAAACGTTATATAAGAAAGTTGCATAATGGAAGTGTTCGTAGTGACGGGACTTATATAAGGATGAGTAATAATGCAGAAGCCTATTTTATCGTTGAATAGCACCTGTATTGTCGGGGGCATTCTGTGGTTACTTCCGGTAATAGTTGTTCATGCCGATGAGATTGTCTGCCCTGCGGTTATTCATTTTTCTCAGGCTCCAATAATTTCCTCAGCGGAAGGATGGAATGTCTCATCCCGTGCAGCGCGTATGTTGAATGATGGTGGTTTTCTTTCGTCTGGCGATCCCAAAGAGCAGGCAGATCTGAAAGGTGAAGATGCAGTCGTTGATGGGAAAAAGGGGCACCTGTGGGAGATAGACCCGGAGGATAATCGCCGGGGGATCTGGTTCTCGTGTAGTTATGGACAGTGGGCTGTTCTGCTTGCCAGAAAAGTTCAGGGAACGGTCGCGACATGCTGGAGCCCGGATGTCTTACCGGCGAAATTGATTTGTAAATAAAATATATAATCTTTATATGAATACTCTGATGCCAGAATACGCATAAAAGATGCCTGTTAATGTTTAAGATTTATTCGTGAAGTAAATACTTCAATAATATTGGCAGCGGAAAAAGACAGCCTTCTGTTCTCCTGAAATTACGGGGAAGGGGATTCTGTACGGCAACGGTTTATTTCTGCGCAAATTATCAGGATAAACCAGGTTTATTTTAAGTAAAACTTAATAAGGATATAAAAATGGCTTATGACATTTTTCTGAAAATTGACGGCATCGACGGTGAGTCGATGGATGACAAACACAAAAATGAAATTGAAGTACTGAGCTGGCGCTGGAATATCCATCAGGAATCCACCATGCACGCCGGTAGCGGCCTCGGCTCCGGTAAGGTCTCCGTCACCAACCTGGATTTTGATCACTATATCGACCGCGCCAGCCCGAACCTGTTCAAATACTGCGCCTCCGGCAAGCACATTCCGCAGGCCATTCTGGTTATGCGTAAGGCTGGCGGCAATCCGCTGGAGTACCTCAAGTATACCTTCACCGACCTGATTGTCGCCGTGGTTTCCCCGAGCGGCAGCCACGATGGTGAAATCGCCTCCCGTGAAACGGTCGAGCTTTCTTTCAGCACTGTGAAACAGGAATACGTGGTGCAGAACCAGCAGGGCGGCAGCGGCGGCACTATCACCGCAGGTTACGACTTCAAGGCGAACAAAGAAATTTAACGGCTGTTTTTCCGGCCAGATGTTATGTCTGGCTGGTTTTATTGTTTTGATTTTAAAGGAATTTACAGTGAATAAATGGCGTAACCCCACTCGGTGGTTATGTGCGGTAGCTATGCCTTTTGCACTGCTCCTGCTTTCCGGATGCGGCAGTAGCGATTCGCTACCTGACCCCTAATCGCAGCGGCTTGGCCTGAGCGTGAAAGCGTTTTACAAGGTGAATTCTGACAATCAGAAGAAAGCGGCGTCCGTGAAGATACGTGTTGAGAATTAATGAGCTACACAGAATTTTTAGAGGGTAAGCAAAATGAACAGACCTTCATTCAATGAAGCGTGGCTAGCTTTTAGGAAGGTGAATCATTCCGTCGCTGATGTGGGTAGCATTATTGGTGGAAACGTTGGGAAAAATATAACTGGTGGTTATTTTCAAAATGCCTGTCCTATTCGAATGAGCTATGTTTTGAATGCGACAGGATTCCCAATAGCCCATAACTCCCCGTATGCAAAGGTTAGTGGTGCCGATAATAAATTCTATATTTATCGCGTGAATGATATGATTGATCATCTTACTCATAACATGGGCAAGCCTGATCTTATTGTTAATAATCCGAAACAGAGTGACTTTATAGGGAAGAAAGGAATTATCGTAGTAAAAGGGCATGGCTGGAGCAATGCCAGAGGACACGTTACATTATGGAATGGCAGTATCTGTTCAGATCAGTGCCACTTATTAAATGACCCAGATAATGGACCATTTGTTCCTGAAGTTGGGACTCTGTGGATACTGCCATGAAATGGTTAATATTAGTTACTTTCAGCATAAGTGGAATGTTGGTATGGCAGCCATCCTTTGCACATGAAGCATTGACCACACAATATTCACAGTCGGAACTCTTAAAAAACTGGGCGCTGAGTCATTGTCTGGCATTAGTATACAAAGATGATGTCGTTAAAAACGATGCCAGAGCTACGGCCAGTGCTTACCTTGAATATGGTAAACAATCTGTGGAGATTTATCATGAAATTGATGAGATTGCGAAAAAATATTCAGGATTGAAATATAATGGCTCGATATCATCAGATTTTAATACCATGAAGTGCATAGATTTTATCCACGACAGTGAATTAAATGAATTAATTAAAAGGCGTGTCGAGAAGTAAAATTCAAAGATATTAAAAGCATATGTTCTCTTGCTCTGATGAATTTATGGGTAATAGAGAGCTGTACAGTAATAGTTAATCTATTCACCTAATAAAGCAGATAAATCAGGACGTTATTTAGGTAGTTAAAAGGATAGTAGATATGTCTTATGATATTTTTCTGAAAATTGACGGCATTGACGGCGAGTCAATGGATGATAAACACAAAAATGAAATCGAGGTGCTGGGCTGGCGCTGGAATATTCATCAGGAATCCACCATGCACGCCGGTAGCGGCCTCGGCTCCGGTAAGGTCTCCGTCACCAACCTGGATTTTGATCACTATATCGACCGCGCCAGCCCGAACCTGTTCAAATACTGCGCCTCCGGCAAGCACATTCCGCAGGCCATTCTGGTTATGCGTAAGGCTGGCGGCAATCCGCTGGAGTACCTCAAGTATACCTTCACCGACCTGATTGTCGCCGTGGTTTCCCCGAGCGGCAGCCACGATGGTGAAATCGCCTCCCGTGAAACGGTCGAGCTTTCTTTCAGCACTGTGAAACAGGAATACGTGGTGCAGAACCAGCAGGGCGGCAGCGGCGGCACTATCACCGCAGGTTACGACTTCAAGGCGAACAAAGAAATTTAACGGCTGTTTTTCCGGCCAGATTTATATCTGGCCGGATTTATTGTTTTGATTTTAAAGGAATTTACAGTGAATAAATGGCGTAACCCCACTCGGCGGTTATGTGCGGTAGCTATGCCTTTTGCACTGCTCCTGCTTTCCGGATGCGGCAGTAGCGATGCGTTACCTGACCTCGAATCACAGCGACTCGACCTGAGCGTGAAAGCCTCTGATAAGGTGAATCCTGACAATCAGAAGAAGGCCGCGCCCATTGAGATACGTGTTTATGAACTAAAAAATGACGCCGCTTTCACGACAGCTGATTACTGGTCGCTCCATGACAACGACAAATCCGTCCTTACCGACGATTTAGTGCGTCGCGACAGCTTTATTTTGCGTCCCGGCGAAGAGAAAAAACTGCGTCGCCCGCTGAATGCGCAGACCACGGCAATCGGCGTACTGGCCGGATACCGTAACCTGGCCAAATCGGTCTGGCGGGTAACCTACAAAATCCCGGAAGCCCCGGAAAAAGCCTGGTACAGCAACTTCGTACCGGGGAAAGGAAAAGTGCAGTTGGAGGCGGAACTGGAACAAAGCGCCATTGTAATTACGGAACGGGATAAATGAATTATGAGCTGGAATGACCGCGTAGTCTGGAGTGAAGGACAATTTTTACTGCCGCAGATGTTTCAGCAGCAAGAGCGTTATCTGGAACACGTCATGCATTACCGCAGCCTGCCGCTGACCCCCTTTTTCTGGGGATTCAGCCACTACAATATTGATGGCGAAGCGCTGAACATCGGTAAACTGATACTGAAAGAGGCATCAGGGATTTTTCCTGACGGCACGCCGTTTAACGCACCGGACCACACCCCGCTGCCGCCGCCACTGACCATTCTGCCGGAGCACCTGAACCAGCAGATTTGTCTGGCGGTACCGGTACGCGCGCCGAACAGCGAAGAAACTACGTTTGACAATAACCCGGAATCATTGGCGCGTTTCTCGGTACATGAACACGACATCCGCGACGCCAACTCGCTGGGACGTGGCGCGCAGTTATTACAGCTCAGTCACCTGCGCCTGCGGCTGCTGCCGGAAAAGGCGGTGACGGGCGCCTGGATTGGCCTGCCGCTGACCCGCATCATCGGGCTGAATCCTGACGGGCGGATAGATATCGACCACGACCTGATCCCGCCCATCATTAATTATCAGGCCAGTTCACTGATGTGTACCTGGCTGTCGTGGATCAACGATGGTGGGCAAAGATTTGTGCGTCAACATCGAACTGGATGGCGGCGGCAAACGGCATATCAGCGGGCTGGTCACGGCGGCGCGGGTGGTGGGCCATGAAGGGCGTTCTGTTACCTATGAGCTGCGTATGGAGCCGTGGGTAAAACTGCTGACCCACACCAGCGACTACAAGGCATTCCAGAATAAAACCGTGGTGGACATTCTCGATGAAGTGCTGGCTGAGTATCCGTATCCGGTGGAAAAGCGACTGGTGGAAAGCTACCCGGTACGCACCTGGCAGGTACAGTACGGTGAAACTGATTTTGATTTTCTTCAGCGACTGATGCAGGAGTGGGGCATCTACTGGTGGTTTGAGCACAGCGAGGACAGCCACACGCTGGTGCTGGCGGATGCCATCAGTACACATCACGCCTGCCCGGATTCACCGGAGGTAGAATGGCATCAAAAAGGGTTAAAGCTGGATAAAGCATTTATCCACACCATTATAGCCAATGAAAGTCTGCGTACCGGGCAGTGGGTACTGGATGATTTTGACTTTAAAAAACCGCGCTCGCGGCTGGCGAACACAGTGGCAAACCCGCGTGAAACCGGCCATGCCAGTTACGAACACTACGAATGGCCGGGCGATTATTTCGACAAGGGCGAAGGCGAAATGCTGACGCGCATTCGTATGGAAGCGCAGCGCAGCCCTGGCAGCCGGGTTCACGGTGCCGGGAATATCCGTACGCTGATGACTGGCTACACCTTTGCGTTGATGAATCACCCTACGGCAGAACTCAACCAGGAATATCTGTTGGCGCAGACTACGCTGTTTGTGCAGGACAACGCGCAGCACAGCGGGCAGGACCAGCACTTTACCTTTTCCACCCGTTTTGAACTGCACCCGACCCGTGAGGTGTTCCGCCCGCAGCGGACGGTGAGCAAACCCCACACCAAAGGGCCGCAGAGCGCCATCGTCACCGGCCCGGCGGGCCAGGAAATCTGGACGGATCAGTACGGGCGGGTAAAGGTGCAGTTTGGCTGGGACCGTTACGGCAAAATGGATGAAAACAGCTCCTGCTGGATACGCGTCAGCTACCCATGGGCGGGCAAAGGCTTCGGGATGATCCAGATCCCGCGTATCGGCCAGGAAGTGCTGGTGGATTTCAAAAACGGCGATCCGGATCTGCCGATCATCGTGGGGCGTACCTACAACCAGGACACCATGCCGCCGTGGGGACTGCCGGGAATGGCGTCGCAGAGCGGGATCTTCAGCCACTCGCTGTATGGCGGGCCAACGAACGGCAACATGCTGCGTTTTGACGACAAAACCGGCGCGGAGGAAGTGAAGTTCCACGCGGAAAAAGATCTCAACACCACGGTGAAGAATAATGAAACGCATACGGTTATGGTGGATCGCACTAAAACCATTATTAAAAATGAAACCAACAGTATTGGTGAGGACAGAAACACCACGGTAACGAAGAATGACGGCCTTTCCGTAAAACTGGCGCAGACGATCAATATCGGCACCACTTATCGTTTAGATGTTGGCGATCAATTCACGCTTCGCTGCGGCAATGCGGCGCTTGTTTTACATAAGGACGGCTCCATTGAGTTTTGTGGCAAGCAACTGATGTTACATACCAGCGATGTCATGCAACTGATTGGTAAAGGTATTGATATGAACCCGGATGGCGGCACAGCCGTAACCGCCGATGATATTGCCCCCCTTCCCACCTCTGAATGATCTGAATTAAACCTGGAGTTCTCATGGATCGACCATACCGCATACAGGAAGGGTGTTTTGTCCTGCCTGAAACATTTACGGATCGCAGCGTTAATATTTTTATCCTGGAGGGCAATGAACGAACATCGCCCAGTCTGAATATTTCCCGCGATACGCTAAAACCTGATGAAGACCTGCCCGCCTATATTGACCGCCAGATTGCGCTGATGAAAAAAAATCTCGGTCAGCACCGGGTATTGTCGCGAGCGCCTGCACAGGCAGGAACGGGCAATAATGCCCTTATGGGGGAACAAATTGCCGCCACCCATAAATCCGGGAAAACGGAAGTGTACCAGCGTCAGGCCGGGTTTATTGCAACCCCTGGCAAGGTACTGGTCTTCACCCTGACCAGTCCCCGTCCTTTTGATGATAAAGCAGACCTACTCTGGAACACCTGGCTGGCAGGCTTTCAGCCGGATAAAAACGAATAATCACACGGAGGTGTGACCATGTATGAAGCAGCCCGTGTGGATGATCCTATCTACCACACCAGCGCGCTCGCCGGGTTTCTTATCGGCGCTATCATCGGCATCGCCATTATCGCGCTTGCCGCCTTTGCCTTCTTTAGCTGCGGTTTTCTTGCCGGGCTGATTCTGGGTTTTATGGCCGATCAAATAGCCTCCGGGGTATTGCAACTGGGCGAAGCCATCGGGCGCTCCATCCACCACACGGCAGGAAAAATCCTCACCGGTTCGGAGAATGTCAGCACCAACAGTCGCCCGGCGGCGCGCGCGGTACTGAGTACGGTGAAATGCGATAACCATATCGCAGAAAAACGCATCGCCCAGGGGTCGGAAAATATCTACATTAACAGCCAGCCCGCCGCCCGTAAGGATGACCACACCGAATGCGACGCGGTGATTGAAGACGGTTCGCCGAATGTGTTTCTGGGCGGCGGTACGCAGACGGTACTGGAAATCAGTTCTGAAATTCCGGACTGGCTGCGCAAGGTGGTGGATGTATTGTTTGTCGTGGCGAGTCTGCTCGGCGGGCTGGCCGGGGCGTGGCGGCAGGCGGCAAAGCTGGGGACGAAATTTGGCACTAAATGTGCCGCTAAGTTTATCGGCGGGGAGCTTGCCGGGATGGCCGTGGGTGAGGCTATCAGCGGGCTGTTCAGCAATCCGGTGGATGTGACCACCGGGCAGAAAATCCTGCTGCCGGAAACGGACTTCACCCTGCCCGGTCGCCTGCCGGTCACCTGCTCGCGTTTTTACGCCAGCCACCTGGAAACCGTGGGACTGTTGGGACGGGGCTGGCGGCTGAACTGGGAAACCAGCCTGCGCGAGGACGATGAACACATCACGCTGACCGGCGTACAGGGGCGGGAACTGTGTTACCCGAAAACGATGCTGACGCCCGGCCACCAGATATTTGACCCGGAAGAACAGTTATACCTCAGCCGCCTGCATGACGGGCGTTACGTGCTGCATTACACCGATCGCAGCTATTACGTATTTGGTGATTTTGACAGTGACGGCATGGCATACCTGCTGTTTATGGAGACGCCGCACCGCCAGCGCATTGTCTTCGGGCACGAAGGAGGCAGACTGGTACGGATAGCCTCCAGCAGCGGGCATCACCTGTTACTGCACCGCACACAGACCCCGGCAGGGGAGCGGCTGTCGCGAATTGAACTGGTGCAGGGCGGCACCCGTGGCAACCTGGTAGAGTACCGGTATGACGATAACGGTCAACTGACCGGCGTGGTGAACCGGGCGGGAACGCTGGTGCGGCAGTTTGCTTATGAAAACGGGCTGATGACGGCGCACAGCAATGCGGCGGGGTTCACCTGCCGCTACTGCTGGCAGGAACTCGACGCCGCGCCGCGCGTGACGGAGCACGACACCAGTGACGGCGAACATTACCGCTTTGACTATGATTTTGCCGCAGGCACCACCACCGTCACCGGCAGGCAGGGGGAGTCATGGCAGTGGTGGTACGACAGGGAGACGTATATCACCGCGCACCGGACGCCGGGCGGTGGAATGTACCGCTTCACGTACAACGAAGACCACTTCCCTGTCAACATTGAGCTGCCCGGCGGTCGCACGGTGGCGTATGAATATGACATCCAGAACCGGGTGGTGAAGACGACAGATCCGGAAGGCCGGGTGACGCAGACGCAGTGGAACGGCGAGTTCGACGAAATCACGCGCACGGCGCTGGACGATGACGCTGTCTGGAAAACGCAGTACAACGCCCACGGCCAGCCAGTGCAGGAGACGGACCCGGAAGGGCGGGTGACGCAGTATGCTTACGATGAACAGGGGCAGATGTGCAGCCGGACGGATGCGGCGGGCGGCACGGTGGTGACGGCGTTCGACAGCCGGGGGCAGATGACGCGGTACACCGACTGTTCAGGGCGCAGCACCGGATATGACCACGATGAGGACGGCAACCTGACGCGGGTGACGGACGCCGAAGGGAAGGTGGTGCGCATCAGTTACAACCGACTTGGGTTGCCGGAGACGGTGAACTCACCGGGGAAACAGCAGGACAGGTATACCTGGAATGCGCTGGGGCTGATGAGCAGCCACCGGCGCATCACGGGGAGCGTGGAGAGCTGGCGGTATACGCCGCGCGGTCTGCTGGCGGCGCACACGGATGAGGAGAAGCGCGAGACGCGCTGGCAGTACACGCCGGAAGGCCGGGTGACCGCGCTGACCAACGGCAACGGGGCGCAGTACCGGTTCAGTCACGATGCGGACGGCAGGCTGGTGCGTGAGGTGCGCCCGGACGGACTGAGCCGTACTTTTATCCTGGACGACAGCGGTTATCTGACGGCGATACAGACCACGGGCACGCAGGGCGGCGTGCGGCGGGAGACGCAGCAGCGGGATGCGCTGGGCCGTCTGTTACGGACGGAGAATGAACACGGCCAGCGGACGTTCAGCTACAACCGGCTGGACCAGATAACGGCAGTGACGCTCACGCCCACGGAGGCGGGGCAACAGCAGCACCGGATGCAGGCCGACACGGTGCGTTTTGAGTATGACCGCAGCGGCTGGCTGACGGCGGAGCACGCGGGGAACGGTAGCATACGTTATCAGCGCGACGCGCTGGGCAACCCGACGGACATCACGCTGCCGGACGGGCAGCACCTGACGCATCTGTATTACGGGAGCGGGCATCTGTTACAGACGGCGCTGGACGGCCTGACGGTGAGCGAGTATGAGCGCGACAGCCTGCACCGTCAGATAATGCGCACGCAGGGGCAGCTTGCGACGTACAGCGGCTACGACGACGACGGGCTGCTGAGCTGGCAGCGCAGTCTGGCGCCCGGCAGTGCCCCTGTTCTTCCCGGCCAGCGCCCGGCGCGGCAGGGCTGCGTGACGTCGAGGGACTATTACTGGAACAACCACGGCGAGGTGGGCACGATTGACGACGGCCTGCGTGGCAGCGTGGTGTACAGCTATGACAGAAGCGGTTACCTGACCGGGCGCTCAGGTCAGATGTATGACCATGACCGTTATTATTACGATAAGGCGGGCAACCTGCTGGATAACGAAGGGCAGGGTCCGGTGATGAACAACCGGCTGCCAGGCTGTGGTCGTGACCGTTACGGTTATAACGAGTGGGGCGAGCTGACCACGCGGCGCGACCAGCAACTGGAGTGGAACGCGCAGGGGCAGCTGACGCGGGTCATCAGCGGCAACACGGAGACGCACTACGGCTACGATGCGCTGGGGAGGCGAACCCGCAAGGCGACGTACGGGCGGCACACGAGCCATACGGCGCGGAGCCGGACGGACTTTGTGTGGGAGGGGTTCAGGCTGTTGCAGGAGAACGTGCAGCAGCAGGGCTGGCGGACCTATCTGTACGATGCGGAACAGCCGTACACGCCGGTGGCGAGCGTGACGGGGCGGGGAGAAAGCAGGCAGGTGTGGTATTACCACACGGACGTGACGGGCACGCCGCAGGAGGTGACGGTGGCGGACGGGACGCTGGTGTGGGCGGGGTATATCAGGGGGTTTGGAGAGAATGCGGCGGACATCAGCAACAGCGGGGCGTACTTTCACCAGCCGCTGCGGCTGCCGGGGCAGTATTTTGACGACGAGACGGGGCTGCATTACAATCTGTTCAGATATTATGCACCGGAGTGTGGACGGTTCGTCAGTCAGGATCCGATTGGGTTAAGGGGCGGGTTAAACCTTTATCAGTATGCGCCGAATCCGATTAGATGGATCGATCCTTTAGGACTTGCTATCCTGGAGCATCAATCTAATTTTGATGCGGCAAGGAGAACCGGATTTGAAAATGCGGGTATGACAAACCCTGAGGATGTCACTTTCTCGAAAGTCGATCCCAAAACTGGTACTGTTGTTGAGTTTAAAGGTCCAAATGGGGCTAAAGTTGCTTATGATGCACCTCATGCAGATATGGATGTGACAGCAGGGCATGATAAACCACATGTTGGTTGGCAATCCGCAGGAAAAAGAGGTTCCGGAGGAGCTAATAGAGGTAATATTACTTATGATGGCCCACAACATCCGCATCGCTCTGACTCTAAGGGAGATGATAAATGTTAAATTCAAATATGTCTGAACTTAGAATCGAACTGGAGAATGCGATTAAAAATCTCGGTATTCATGACTATCGTGTCGATAAACCCGAACAAATCGTTTCTGAGATAAAAGAGATATATGTTAATGGTAATCCTAGAACCTGGTGGTTATCATTAAAACATAGACAATATGTCTTTTCTTATACCGATAATTCTGGATATAAAAACATATCACAAATAGTAAGCAAACAACTCAATGAAAGCAATGTAATCAACAAACATATATTTTTGATTGCTGATGAAGATAATGAGCAAATATATGTATATAACGTTCCTCTTAACTCCCTGCCTGAAATTATAGAAAATTGCAGATATTTTGAATATTATGTTGCAGATCATGAACTATCTTGGCTTATATGTGAAAATGATCATGGTGATTTGATTGTATGTTCAACCATTAAATAAAGCGTGAGTGCTCTTTAGCGATATAGTTGCCTGTATTTAGGCGTTACTAGCCGAAGATGGCACGATTGTCTGGCAGGGGAAACAGCAACTCTGAGGTCGGGAAGATAGCATAACCCATTAACCTGGATAGATCCGCTAGACCTGAATCCAGTTGATGCGACAGGTTATAGTGTTTATGGTTTATTTGCTCCTGGAGCAAATAAACCTTATTACATTGGTATTACTAATGATATGGATCGACGAAGGGCCGAGCATTAAAGCACTGGCAGGTTATCAAAAGAAAATGGAAGGATGCTGCCACTTGATGAAAATGTAATCTAATGGAAAGTCAGAGGTTACGAGCAATATTATATAGAGAAATATAAAACCAGAACCGGAACCATAGGTGAAAAAAATTCCTCAACAAATAGAGAGAATAAATATAATTCATTTGATCATGGGCGAACAGATCCCAGCGCACAAGCATTTAAAAACTCTTAAAATAGTAAGGGAGTTGGCTCCTATAGGGGGAAATGCGGATGAGTTATTTTAAAGTTTGGGACTGGGATAAGAAGCTGAGAACGATGTTGCGCTTTGTGAAGCTCGGAGACATATTTTGTTTTAAATTAGATGGAGATAGATATTGTTTTGGCAGGATAATATCTAAAATAATAACTGGGCATGTTGCTGAGTTATTTGATTATATGTCAGCCGCTCCAGAAATTACAGAAAAAAAGATTAATAAGGTAAAAAGAATTTATTCGCCCATTGTAATTGATACTTATGGCTTGTTTGATAAAAAGGTATACAAAGATGGTGACTGGAGAGTTATTTGTCATCAGAGTAACTTTTCCCCTATAGATGTTGAAAATGTATATTTTACATACGGTCTTGAAAGTTTATGTAAAAGAGTTGATGTGTTTGGTAATGAAATTTCCATATCTAAAGAGGAATCTCTAAAATATCATAAGTTAAGTCCATATGGTGATTTTGATATTAAAAAGCTATTAAATAATATCTGAAGATAAAGCCGGGACAGATCCTCAAATCTTCCCGGCTTTTATTATTTAACCCCCATCAAATCCCGCCTTCGAGCCTGCTCCGCTTAATCACCGGAATATCTCCGGTATCGTTCAGCGCCCCCGGAAAGGTTTTCAGCCACGCTTTCACCTTCTTTTGATTAATAAAAGTCATGCTCATCCCTTCAATACAGCCTCACAGTTCGCGGGTATTTTGCAGCGTGATCACGATGCAGTCTTTCATCACCCGAATTTTAACGGGCATCCCGTTAATAAACCCGGCCTGCGGCATCCATTCGCCGCATAAACGAACTGAACGTCCCTCAACCCATGAATAGAACTCACAGTGGGTAAAATCCGGCACAGTATCAGCGCGAGTTTGCGTATGACGACAACGACTACATGACGATGCCCCGGGAGCCGGCCAGTGATGAGCAACCGGCTGCCGGGACAGTATTTTGACGACGAGACGGGGCTGCATTAAAATCTGTTCAGATATTATGCACCGGAGTGTGGTTGGTTCGTCAGTCAGGACCCGATAGGGCTGAAAGGGGGATGGAACCGATATCATTATCCTCTGAATCCTATTACAGATAGTAATCTTCTTGGTCTTATTACTTGTGGTACTGATAGAGGTGATCCTGGCACGTTATTAAGATGAATAATGGTTGAAAATAATTGCATTAGTGAATACTCATTTATGTCTTTACCTACAAAAAGTAACGGATTTGCTTGCTGGAATTGTGTTGACGAATGTAAAGGAAATCAAGGCTATTGATTTTTTTACTACAGGAATAAGTATGGTTAACGATAAGGATACAGCTGTATTAATTAGTGAGTTAATGTTGAGATTCGGTAAGGAACTTGATGAATCTGTTGCTGTTGTTCAGTCCCGTTGTGATGAGGATGAATTTAAGGTATATCGAGAAGCGGTTGGTTTGATCATGGGTGAAATGCTTATTAAAATAATGAATCCATTATATGAAAAACATCCCGAAATAAAACCAAAAGGATTGAAATAAAACATCTGGAACCGGAGGAATAATGTGTAAAAGCCGGAGGGGTTATCTTTTCCCGGCTTTTTATTATCAATTACTCATTAACTCCTGTTCCGTTCTTTTGCGTTTAATCACCGGAATATCTCCGGTATTGTTCAGCGCCCCCAGAAATTTTTTTAACCACTGTTCTGCACTCCGTTTATTAATGCGGGTTACGCCCATCCCTTCAATACAGACAAAGAGTCCGTGGGTATGCTGCGGCGTGATCACGATGCAATCCCTCATTACCCGCACCTTGACGGGCATCCCGTTAATAAACCCCGCCTGCGGCATCCATTCACCGTACAAACGAACTGAAAGTCTCTCAATGCGTGAGTATGTAAGTATCCCGCATAATCGAGCCATTCACATTTAGAGATCATCCGACATAATCAATCTGCCAACGCAGGAGATCGCTGTGCGTAAAGCCCGTTTTACTGCGCACCAGATCATCGCTGTGATTAGATCAGTCGAATCCGGACGGACTGTTAAAGATGTCTACCGGGAGGCCGGTATTTCTGAAGCCACCAGGGACAACTGGAAGTCTGGATACGGCGGCAGGGATACGCGTGGAATCACAAAAGGCTCCACCGTATTTACTGTCTGCTCAAGCTGAATTTTCGCCGTAAGGGTAAACAACGGCTGCCGGTACGCAATCCCTCGCCACTGGTCACGCCGGAAGCGCTGAACCAGAGCTGGTCTGTGGGCGTCGTTTTCGCACGTTCAATGTTGTTGATGACTGTAATCGTGAAGCGTTGTCGATTGAAATCGATCTGAATCTGCCAGCTCTGCGAGTGGTCCGTGTACTCGACAGGATTACAGCAACCGCGGTTATCTGGCCATGCTGCGTATGGATAAGGAACCGGAATTTATCTCGCTGGCACTGGCTGAATGGGCAAAGAAACATGCAGTAAAGCTGGCGTTTATCCAGCCGGGTAAGCCGAAGAAAAACGTTTTCATCGCGCGCTTTAACCGGACATACCGTACAGAAATACTCAATTCTTATCTGTTCAGAACGCTGAATGAGGTGCGGGAAATTGCGGATAAAGGGTTATCAGAATATAACTGCGAACGTCCATATGAATCGCGGAACAATATGATACCGAAGGAATACCGCTAACAACATTATCTGGCCGGAATCTTAAAAATGCATGGAACTAAAACGGGTCTATTTACAGGGGCACCTGCGATGAATTTCGCTGCACTGAAAAACGATACCGGATGAGAGCTGCTTCAAATTAATGTGCCATGTTCACGGGGAGGTGGTGCGACGTTTGCATAATCCAGCAAGAACTGAAAGGAAGGGGAGAGCTTTTTCATGCCTGTATAATCAGTCTGGCCTGTGTCAGTCAGCTCTTAGTGTTGAGACTCTCGTTGGAGCGTTATAATTGCTTTTCCGTTTCGGAAAACAAGATTTTCCACTAAAGATCTTCCCTGCGAGGAAAAGTTAACTAATAATCTTACCGTCGAGTTAGGAGATGTATGTTTAAATATAAACAATGTTGCAACGATGCCTGATAATTATCCTCTCTTCGAAGATAAGTTTCCCACACCCAGTGTGGTGGGTGTCATTGTAATGTTATCACTTGAATGTAAATGGAAGGTATAATTGCTTTTTGACTAGTATTCTATTCCACCCTGACAACACGATGTTAACATCAACACTGTTTATATTGGCAATAACGCAATTTTTTTCAGATTAAGAGGTGCTCTGATATATAGATTTTTATGACATTACTTATTTGAATTGGTAACAAATACCAATAAGTACAAGCTGTTATTACCAGCCACGGATTTTTCCATACGGTAAGATTTGGTATGGCGTTATGTATTCTGGATGTGCTGGATTATTTTAATTTGGTTTAAAAAAGGTGGTTATTCAAATGAAAAGCATAAAAAAATTGATTATCGCAAGTGCGTTGAGCATGATGGCTGCTAGTTGTTATGCTTCAGTTTTGCCGAACACAGAGCAACAGAAATCAGTGGATATTAGCTTTGCCGCTCCCGAACATTTAACCATATCGTTTGATCAGATGCCAGGCTTAATGGCTGGGAAGAATGCTAAGGATATGGATATTGCGAAGCTTACAGTTGATTCTACTTCTATTAAAGAGTTCGGGGTCAGGGGGATTTCTGGCACGCTAATGAACGATGCTGGCAGTGAATGGAAAATAACTGGTAAAAATGGTGGCAACCCAATCATTGTGCGCTTTTCAGATTATGATCTAAACAAAACTCATGTCCCGGTAATGTGGAATGGGAGAAAATGGCTCACCTTTGATACCAATGTCCCAATTGATATTATTGCAGTAGCGGGTCAGGATATCTCACCTGATACGTACCCACTGACTGTAGACGTAGTGGGATATCAGCCTTAATAGTAAACAACTATTAGTGTATTGCGCCTTGTTTAAGGCGTAATACACATCAAGTTTTTCATTTTTCTTTTACAATTTTTGATATGAAAACAATTAATTTTGTTTTAATGGCGGCAGCTTTGTTCGCCTCTAATTCTATGGTTTCAGTATATGCCGCCAGGCAGCAATTAAATTCAGCCACTAAATCATTCAGCGTGAAGCTGGGAGCTACACGTGTGATTTATCACGCTGGTACACCAAGCGCGACGCTCTCGGTGAGCAACCCGCAGAATTACCCTATTTTGGTTCAGTCTTCAGTCAAAGCAGAAGACAAAAATTCGCCAGCCCCCTTTATGGTGATGCCGCCTCTATTTCGTTTAGAAGCGAACCAGCAGAGTCAACTGCGTATTATCCGTACTGGTGGTGACATGCCAACGGATCGCGAGACTTTACAGTGGGTCTGTATAAAGGCGCTACCACCCGAAAATGAACAGTCGGATACACAGGCTAAGGGCGCGACCCTTGACCTCAATTTGTCCATCAGCACCTGTGACAAGCTGATTTTCCGCCCGGATGCCGTGAAGGGGACGCCGGAAGATGTTGCAGGAAATTTAAGATGGGTGGAGACGGGCAACAAACTTAAGGTAGAGAACCCCACCCCGTTTTACATGAATTTAGCCTCTGTCACAGTAGGGGGAAAGCCCATTACAGGGCTTGAGTATATCCCCCCCTTTGCTGACAAAACACTAAATATGCCAGGTGGCACTCGTGGTGATGTCGAGTGGAAAATTATTACAGACTTAGGTGGTGAAAGTCATCCGTTCCACTACGTTTTTAAATAAATTCAAGGATTTAGCGGCAGAAAATGAAGTTCAAACAACCTGCCTTGCTACTGTTCATCGCGGGAGTGGTTCATTGCGCAAATGCGCACGCTTACACATTCGATGCATCAATGTTGGGCGATGCAGCGAAAGGGGTTGATATGTCGCTCTTTAACCAGGGGGTACAACAGCCAGGGACTTATCGAGTGGACGTGATGGTGAATGGTAAACGTGTCGACACCCGTGATGTGGTGTTCAAATTGGAAAAGGATGGGCAAGGAACGCCTTTTCTGGCTCCTTGTTTGACGGTCAGTCAGCTTTCACGCTACGGCGTAAAAACGGAAGATTACCCTCAGTTGTGGAAAGCAGCAAAGACCCCAGATGAGTGTGCGGATCTGACCGCCATTCCACAGGCTAAAGCGGTACTGGATATCAATAATCAGCAACTGCAACTGAGTATTCCGCAGTTGGCGTTGCGTCCGGAATTTAAGGGGATCGCTCCTGAAGATCTCTGGGATGATGGTATTCCGGCGTTTCTGATGAACTACAGTGCGAGGACAACGCAGACGGATTACAAAATGGATATGGAGAGGCGTGACAACTCTTCCTGGGTACAACTGCAACCGGGAATCAATATAGGTGCGTGGCGTGTCCGCAATGCGACCAGCTGGCAGCGGAGTAGTCAACTGTCGGGGAAGTGGCAGGCAGCATATACCTATGCTGAGCGTGGACTGTACCCACTAAAAAGTCGTCTGACTCTGGGGCAAAAGACTTCGCAGGGGGAGATATTTGATAGTGTGCCATTTACCGGTGTGATGTTGGCATCGGATGACAACATGGTGCCCTACAGTGAGCGGCAGTTTGCTCCAGTAGTGCGTGGGATTGCCCGCACGCAGGCTCGGGTGGAGGTCAAACAGAATGGTTACACCATTTACAACACCACCGTGGCGCCCGGACCGTTTGCACTGCGGGATCTGTCGGTAACAGACAGTAGTGGTGATCTGCATGTCACCGTGTGGGAGGCCGATGGCAGTACACAAATGTTTGTGGTGCCGTATCAGACCCCGGCGATAGCACTGCACCAGGGATATTTGAAGTACAGCCTGTTGGCGGGCCGATACCGATCGTCAGACTCTGCAACGGATAAGGCGCAGATCGCGCAGGCTACGTTGATGTATGGTCTGCCGTGGAATCTCACTGCATACGGCGGTATACAGAGTGCAACGCACTATCAAGCTGCATTGCTTGGTTTGGGGGGATCTCTCGGGCGATGGGGGAGTTTATCTGTCGATGGAAGCGACACACAAAGTCAGCGTCAGGGGGAGGCGGTACAGCAAGGAGCCTCCTGGCGACTGCGTTACAGCAACCAGCTGACTGCGACGGGGACAAATTTTTTTCTGACGAGATGGCAGTATGCCTCGCAGGGCTATAACACCTTATCCGATGTGCTCGACAGTTATCGACATGATGGCAACCGTCTATGGTCGTGGCGAGATAATTTGCAGCCGAGCTCGCGTACCACCCTGATGTTGAGTCAGTCATGGGGGAGGCATTTGGGCAATCTGAGTTTAACCGGTTCCCGTACCGACTGGCGTAATCGCCCCGGTCATGATGACAGCTACGGACTGAGTTGGGGAACCTCTATCGGAGGGGGCTCGCTGTCATTGAACTGGAATCAAAACAGAACGCTGTGGCGCAATGGCGCGCACCGTAAAGAGAACATAACCAGCCTGGGGTTCAGTATGCCATTAAGCCGCTGGACGGGGAATAATGTAAGTGCCAGTTGGCAGATGACTTCACCATCACACGGTGGTCAGACGCAACAAGTGGGGGTCAACGGAGAGGCATTCAGTCAGCAACTGGATTGGGAGGTGCGTCAGAGTTACCGTGCCGATGCCCCGCCAGGTGGTGGTAATAACAGCGCATTGCACTTGGCATGGAATGGGGCTTACGGCCTGTTAGGTGGTGACTATAGCTACAGCCGGGCGATGAGCCAGATGGGAGTCAATATCGCGGGAGGTATAGTTATCCACCATCATGGTGTGACGCTGGGGCAACCTTTGCAAGGCTCAGTGGCGCTGGTTGAAGCGCCAGGGGCCTCGGGGGTGCCAGTTGGCGGCTGGCCTGGCGTTAAGACGGATTTTCGTGGCGACACCACAGTGGGCAACCTGAACGTCTATCAGGAGAATACAGTCAGCCTCGATCCGTCGCGACTACCGGATGACGCAGAGGTCACACAAACCGATGTGCGCGTGGTGCCAACCGAAGGGGCGGTGGTGGAAGCGAAGTTTCACACTCGCATCGGGGCCAGGGCACTGATGACGCTGAAACGGGAAGATGGTAGCGCCATTCCTTTCGGGGCGCAGGTTACAGTCAATGGGCAGGATGGCAGTGCTGCTCTGGTGGATACTGATAGCCAGGTTTATCTCACTGGTCTGGCGGATAAGGGCGAACTGACGGTGAAATGGGGAGCACAGCAATGTCGGGTTAACTACCAGCTACCTGCCCACAAGGGAATCGCGGGCTTGTATCAAATGAGCGGTCTCTGCAGATAGCCGATTCTGAAGGAGAGAATAATGTGGATGAAAATACAGCGAGTGAAAACGGTTATCTATAGCGTAAGCTTACTGGTCACTGCCAGTAGCTTGGTGCCGATAGCGAACGCCGCAGAAAAACTTCAGACAACGCTACGTGTAGGTACTTACTTTCGGGCTGGGCACGTGCCAGATGGGATGGTGCTTGCGCAAGGCTGGGTGACTTATCACGGCAGTCACAGCGGGTTTCGGGTATGGAGCGATGAGCAAAAGGCGGGTAACACGCCTACCGTATTGCTGCTGAGCGGGCAACAGGATCCTCGCCATCACATTCAGGTTCGCCTGGAGGGCGAGGGGTGGCAACCAGATACGGTGAGTGGTCGTGGCGCCATTTTAAGAACCGCTGCAGATAACGCCAGTTTCAGTGTGGTCGTTGATGGCAATCAGGAAGTGCCTGCGGACACCTGGACGCTGGATTTTAAGGCCTGTGCATTGGCGCAGGAGGATACGTAGCCGTCTGTTCCACTCATACTTCCTGTATAAGTGAATAAGGCGAATACTGTATATCAGGTTCGAGGATGTATTGAAAATTTACTCAAGGCAAATATGGTTAGCAATCTTCATTGCAGAAAAATCAATTGCTGATTTATTTTAAAATCTGAAATTCATCTTTTTTGTAGGGAGAGGAATATTATGTTTCGTAAAATAATTTAACAGACACTGATGCCTTTATTATTTTCTGTTTTGTGGATTTGTTTGATTCACTCTTTTGTGAACGGGTCTTTATAAGCCCTTGGTATAAGGTTTGTTTATCTGTCAGGTATTCATATGTGATATTTAAGATTTTATGTTTAGGGGGCTTTTTCTTGTCCCCTCAGGCGTAAAAATAATTTATTTTTTACATAAAGGAATAAAGCATATGTCTTATGCACGACATTTACCGGTATTAATGTATCACCATGTCAGTGATAAACCCGGACAGATAACCTTATCTCCCCGTACGTTCCGGGCGCAGATGAAATGGCTGGCTGAATCTGGCTGGAAAACCGTTACCGCAGCAGAGGTGGAAGCTTTTTATCATGGTGCAAGATTGCCTCGTAAAAGCGTCATGCTGACCTTTGATGGCGGCTGGCTGGATAACTGGTTGCAGGTTTTTCCGGTGCTGCAGGAGTTTAATCTGCATGCGCATCTCTTTCTTGTGACCAGTTTGATCAGTGACGGACCGGTCCGTATTCCTGCAGGCGAACCGGTGTACTCTCATGATGAGTGTCAGATGCTGGTTAAACAAGGCCGGGCTGATGAGGTCATGCTGCGCTGGTCAGAGGTCCGGGAGATGCACCTCAGTGGCCTTGTTGAGTTTCACTCGCACACGCACACCCACCGACGCTGGGACCAGAAACCTGTGTCCCGTAATCCGTCGGATTTGCTTCGTGTCGATATTCTTCTTAGTCGTAAGCGGATGAGGGAGATGCTGGGTTACTGCAGTCAGCATCTGTGCTGGCCTGAGGGCTGGTATTGTTCTGACTATATTCATGTGGCTGAAGAGCTGGGGTTCACATACCTGTATACCACAGAAAGGCGTATGAACAATCCAGTCATCGGTTCACAGCGTATTGGTCGTATCAACACAAAGGAGCGAAAGAATGTGGGCTGGCTGAAACGTCGTCTGTTTTATCACACCACGCCCGGATTTTCTTCGCTGCTGGCCCGGCATAAGGGGGCACGTCGGATAGCTGACTGAGCCGGAGACCAGGATGAAAGTGCTGCATACCGAATCCTCCCCCATCATCGGCGGGCAGGGGTTGTAGGCTATATCCCAAATGATGGTGCTGATTTTGAGCAGAAATAAGATAACACCGGAGGCCGTGATAGACCCGGTTGCGCAGAATCTGGAGGCCGCAGGTCACTGGCGCAGGGCTTCTACCCGCTGGCTTTTGGTCATGGGAGATTTTGAATGTACAGAGGCCCAGCGGGAGTGGTTGTTGTTGCGCCGGAATTATTGCCTTGCGCAGATATCTTCCCCTGGCGCCAGTAAAGCTGGATATCAGCGACGTGACGAAATGAGAGGAGCCTGCACATAGGTTTATGTTTTGAGTAAGCGTCTTATTTAAACCGTCTGTTCTTTTTCCTCCACTTTCACAAATAATGTCGAGCCGGGTGGGGGGGACTCAAGTAAGAATAATCTGGCGATGTTTTGCTTGTTTCCACGGGATACTTTGTTAGGTGAACGATACAATTAATGCGTTCCAGACTGCGTCACAGAAAAGGACAATGCCTTTGCAGAACGGGCGCATGACAATGAACCACTTTATTATTGGTATCTGGTTCGGCGACAACCTTGACGATCACTTCTGAGATAGGGTATTTACACTGAGTGGTAAACAGGTTCAATTAGTAACCGGAGATGGATGCAAAATCATGATCGATTCAGATGCTATTTTGCAGCCAATAGATTTTTTATTATGATGATATCAAGGACATTGAGGCACACAATGACGCATCAGTAAGTCGTTGATAGCTCCTTTAATATAAGAATTTCTTTTATCAACGGAAGATAATGATGGAACTGATCAATAATCGTGGTATGCGAGACTGGATGATATTTATTAAAGTGGCGGAAGTAGGGAATCTTTCCCGGGCTGCACGGGAATTAGATATTAGCATTTCTGCTGTCAGTAAATCGCTTAGTCGCCTTGAGAATTCTATTGAGGTTACTTTACTTCGGCGCGATTCACATCACTTAGAACTGACTGGAGCTGGTCAGACAGCCTATGCAAGCATGAAAAGGATAACATCTTCCTTTCAGTCCTTGCTGGATGAATTGCGAAATCCGGATAAAATTATCAGAGGGAGTATAAAATTTTCGGCTCCGGCTATTGTCTGTGAGTTTCTTGCCAATAAGTGGATATGGGAATTTACAGCTAGCTATCCGGATACAAAAATCTACCTGGATTCACGAGAGCGTAGCGATTTTTTTAGTAAATCCCTGGAGTTTGATGAGCTGGTTTTTAAAAGTGGCATAATCGAAAGTGAGGATCTCGTGTATCGAAAGATAAGCCCTTTAAAGTTGGTTCTTTGTGCGAGTCCGAAATATATTAGAAAATATGGCAGGATCTCACATCCTGGCGATTTGGAAAATCACATTATTGTGGGTCTTCACAACCATGGTCTTTCCGGACCTCTTACTCTTTTCCGTCAAGATGAATCATACACTATTAGTGGCGCTGTTAATGTTCATTTATCTTCCAATAATCTTTTGAGTGTTCTTAATTTGGTTTTAGAAGGAAAGGGTATCAACCTCATGACTCCGGCCTGGCTTGCCACCAAATACTTAAAAAATAATGAACTTGAAATTATACTTCCTGAATGGAGGGTCCCAGATCTCCCCATTTATCTTGTATGGCGTCATCGTCAGTATTATTCTCCTTTATTTCAACGCTTTCTGTCTTTTATTGAAGATAAATGGAATAATCGCCCACAAATTGATTTTCTGAATGATGATTAACCCGTTTGGAATGGTTTTGACACGTTCCTGACTTAAACCCACATGATGATGACTGAATTGAGGCATCGAGATATGCGACTGGTCAGCCAGTCGTCTTTTGACGATGCCCAATACAAAACATGATGCCGACTGACGGAAATGATAATACCCGGAAACAGGACGGGGCTGTTTTTGGGCAGCCGGAAGTTAAGCCCATACCAGAAACGTTGCAGTGTACTGAAAAATGGTGCCAGGTTGCACTGTAAGTATCCCGCATAATCGAGCCATTCACATTTAGAGATCATCCGGCATAATCAATCTGCCAACGCAGGAGATCGCTGTGCGTAATGCCCGTATTACTGCGCACCAGATCATCGCTGTGATTAGATCAGTTGAATCCGGACGGACTGTTAAAGATGTCTACCGGGAGGCCGGTATTTCTGAAGCCACCAGGGACAACTGGAAGTCTGGATGCGGCGGCATGGAAGCTTCTGATATTAAATCTTGAGGATGTCAACGCCAGGATTTATGGTCGTTTTTCGCTATTTTTAATATCCGCTGTTTGATCACTTCTGCTGTCCGCTTTCCGCCATTTCATCTTCACTGATTGGCGTTGCGCTTTTGGTCAGCGCCCCGACTTTGCGTTTTTCCTTCAGTTGGTAACTTTCTCCTTTGATATTCAGTGTGGTTGAGTGATGCAGTAGCCGATCCAGGATCGCTGTTGCCAGCACGTTATCACCGAACATCTCTCCCCAGTCTGCGAAGCCTTTGTTTGACGTCAGGATAATGCTCGCTTTTTCATACCGTCGGTTCAGCAGTCGGAAGAACAGACTGGCTTCCTCACTGGTCATTGGCAGGTAACCTACTTCGTCCAGGATCAGCCCCCGCGCATAGCTCAGTTGTTGTAGCTGGCGCTTCAGGCGGTTTTCCAGCTTCGCTTTCATCAGCGTCTACCAACCTGTCCTGCGGCATGAACAACACCCGATGGCCCACATCTGCCGCTTTCACACCGGGGGCAGCGGCCAGGTGGGTTTTCTCCACTCCGGGGGCCCCAGCAGGATCACATTCACGCAGCGCTCCACGAACGCCAGACCGGCCAACTCCCGGACGACCTTATGATCGATGCCTGGCTGGAAGCTGAAGTCGAACTGCTCCAGCGTTTTGACTCATGGCAGACGAGCCTGTTTCAGCCGGGATTCCATTCCGCGCTGATGTCTGCCGTTCTATTCCTGCTGCAGCGCCATGCACAGGAATGTCGACTTATTTTTGGGCTGACAGAGGCATTGGTCGTTAAGACTTGTATATTCATGTTGCTTACTCGCACAAAAGGGGGAAAGGAACCGTAAACAACATTGACAGGTAAGGGACTGGCATCAATTTGAATGGTGTTTTTTATAACATTATGTTTTAAAAGGTGAATTGTATTTTCATGGTGAATTGTTCTGTTTTATATTGTTGTTTATGGAATATTTAACCAATATTTCATCTAAAAATAGTGTATTATATTGATTACACTTTGCTGGAGAGGTGTAAACATCAAGTGTAACCATATGATGTATATAAGTTTTTGTTTGCTGATATCATATTTTTAACAGATATTGAGCAAGTAAATCTGATCTAACTGTAACTTTAGTTTTCTAAATTAATTACTTTGCTTACTTTTTTTTACCTGGTTTTGTAAAACCTCATGATGATCAGTCTATTTGTGGCTTTGTTTAAGGTTTATTTGGTTTTGTAGTCTGAATTGTATCTCCCTCCTGGAGGGCTTTCTTTAGATTCTCTGTCTCCTACGTTGTTATGTTACGTATTTGTTGCTTTGAAGGAGGGGGAAATGCAGTTCCATTTATCTGAGTAAGTCAGGTACACAGTAACAACTTTCTTATGAAGAATTTCCAAAATTTTTACTGCGGCGTTATTAATTGTTCAGCGATTCTTACAGATCTGTCGTTCGCTTTTGGTGAATGAAATCCGTGGACTTTTATTTACTAATTTTTCCTTTCCTGAAAAAAACAGAGGTATTGAGCGAAAAATTTTATTCCGTATGATGCCCTCCACACAAAATGTATTAACACTGAATCGTAATTTGCTTCTTTATGCTGATAACTTTCTGTCTATGCTAATACTAAAATTTAGATGACTTTTATACGGTAAAATCTGGTATGAATTTTAAAGATACTCTTCCCGGGGTGTTTCTCTGTGTCGCTATGTTTGCATGTGGTCATGCCAGGGCGAATATGCTCGTTTATCCCATGGCGGCAGAAATTAATAGTAGCCGCGAAGAGGCCACCTCGCTGTTCGTCTATTCTAAATCAGATCATGTGCAATATATTCGAACAAGAATCATGCGTATTGAACATCCTGGTATGCCACAGGAGAAGGAGGTACCAGCAGGGAATGATATAGAGACAGGACTTGTTGTCTCCCCGGAGAAATTTGCCCTTTCCCCGGGAACAAAAAAAACAATACGTGTTATCAGTACTCAGGCACCGGAAAGAGAGGAAGCCTGGCGGGTATACTTCGAGGCTGTTCCTGAACTGGAAGATGATCCACAGGCAGGTGGAAAGCAAAATTCATCCGTAAGTGTGAATCTTGTCTGGGGGGTGTTGCTGCGTGTTTCTCCGTCAGACCCCAGGCCTGCGCTGGTAACGAACGGTCACCACCTGCTGAATACGGGAAATACCCGGCTTTCTCTTATTCGGGCCGGCAACTGCGACACCACATGCCACTGGCAGAATATAGACAAAAGTATTTATCCCGGCGGGAGTGCTGATATTCCGGCCGGAATAAAAAGTAATGCATTTCGTGTGGAATATCGTACGGGTGCAAATTCACCGGTAATCTCTGCTGATTTAACAGCAGCCGGAAAGTAAAAACACACGGAGCGTACGCTATACCCTACATTTATTCTCAGGGGGAGCGGATGTATACCGAGTGTACATATATCACTGTAATAAACAACAAAGCAAGGTTATTTTTTATGAACATGAAAACATCTTTTATTGCCGCAGCTGTGGCATTGGCCACCGTTTATTCTTTTTCTGTTTCTGCGGTTCAGAAGGATATTACCGTCACTGCCAATATTGACAGTACACTTGAACTGCTGCAGGCCGATGGTTCATCCCTCCCGTCGACTATGAAGCTGGATTTCATGCCGGGTAAGGGCCTGGTCCATAAATCACTCCAGACCCGCCTTTACAGCAACGATCAGACCAAGTCGGTTAATGTAAAACTGTTGAATGCTCCACAACTTATCAACGTCCTGGATCCCACCAAAACCATTGATATGGAAGTGACTCTGGGAGGACGGTCACTGACCACCACCAATTCTGTACTGGAAGCTAAAACCCTGTTCCCGGACGGAAAAACTGGCGATGCTTCAGCTCCGCTGAACCTGGATATTGGTCAGAAGGCTGGAGCAGCCTTACAAAACCTGCCTGCCGGTGAATACAGCGGATTGGTCAGTCTGGTGATTTCACAGGCCGTCACTGCCGGCTAATAACCGGTTATTAGCTCTTCATCTGATCCGGTTTTGGGGTGTCACCGTTCGTACCTGAACCGGATCCGGTATTGATCTTATTATTCATTGCAATTCAGGTCTCTTTACGTGAGTCGTTATTTCTGGATGTATTATTTACTGGGATTGTGCAGTTTTACCAGCCAGGCAACTCTTATTCCCCCTCCTGGATTTGAATCTCTGCTGGAAGGACAGACTGAGCAAATTGAAGTGTTGCTACCAGGGCATTCACTGGGATTATTTCCGGTGGTGGTTAAACCGGACACCGTGCAGTTTATGTCCCCATTGATGGTACTTGAAAGCAGTGGGCTTGCCGCGTTGCCGGCCGCAGAACGGCAAAAAGCGCTGGCTGCACTCAGCCGTCCGTTGCTACGTAACAGCAATCTGGTCTGTGGTGTCTCAGAAGCAAAAGACAGCAGCGAGTGTGGTTACGTGGCAACAGATAAAGAGGATGTTGCGGTTATTTTTGATGAGAACAACGGTCAGTTATCTTTGTTTCTTAACCGGGACTGGTTGCCGGATGAAGAACGACGTGATAAACGCTGGCTGACTCCGACCCCGGAGGGTGTCAGCGCATTTATTCACCGCCAGACGCTGTATCTGAGTGATGATCTCCACAGTCGTAATATGACACTGAATGGTAGCGGTGCCCTGGGGCTTGGTGACGGTCGTTATCTGGGAGGCAACTGGGCAGCTATCTGGAATCAGTCAGAACATTACAATAACAGTCAGACCTGGTTTGACAATCTGTTTGTCCGTCAGGATCTCGGCAATCAGTATTATCTCCAGGCTGGTCGGATGGATCAGCGGAATCTGTCCAGCGCCACGGGGGGGGATTTTGGGTTCAGTCTGCTTCCCCTGAGCCGGTTTGATGGATTACGAACCGGGACCACCCAAGCTTATGTTAACCATGAGGTGGACCAGAATGCCACTCCGGTTATGGTTCAGGTTACCCGAAATGCCCGTATTGATATTTATCGTGGCAGCGAGTTGCTGGGGAGTCAGTTCCTGACCCCGGGAATGCATACCCTGGATACTCACTCTCTTCCACCGGGAAGCTATCCTCTGGCGTTGCGGATATATGAGGATGGAATTCTGCGACGAACGGAGAGCCAGCCCTTCAGTAAGGGGGGTAATAGCTTCAGTGCACAGACCCAGTGGTTTATTCAGGGCGGGCAGGAAGATACCGGGGATAAAGCCAGCCATTATGACGGTGAGACTGTCATGGCTGCCGGATTCCGAACTGGGCTGCGGAAAAATATCAGTCTGACCGAAGGTATCTCTCTGGCACATGAGGCCTGGTACAGTGAAACCCGACTGAATTCACAGCATGCAGTGCTGGATGGCACGCTGGACCTTTCTGCCGGGATACTGCATGGGACAGACAGCACGAGCGGTAACACTGAGCAGGTGACATACAACGACGGATTTTCCGCGAGTCTGTGGCGTAACCATACGGAAAGTGATGCCTGTAGTGGTCGTCATCCACAGTCAGTGCATGCCAGTATGACCTGCCAGACTTCGATGAACGCCTCCCTGTCGGTTCCGGTGGGGAACTGGTATGCCCTGCTGGGATACAGTACCAGCAGGACAGAAGGTCGGCCGGTTTACCGGGGATATGATGATAACAGTGACAAAGAAAATGTGTTCTGGCGACAGGCATACATCCCTGCCTCTCACCGCGAATCTGCTCAGGCTAGTGCAACGTACAACCTTAATATGGCTGGCATGAATATTAATACCCATGGGGGAGTATGGCGAACCCGAAATGACGGAGTGAATGATGATGGCTTGTTTATGAGTGTCAGTGTGTCATATGCCTCTCAACCACCGACAATGACTGGCAGTAATGGGTATACCTCAGCCGGGACCGATATTCACAGTAGCCGGAATCAAAAAACACAGACGTCCTGGAATGTGAACCATGTGAGATCCTGGCAGCAGGATCTGTATCGTGAACTGTCGGTGGGTTTCTCCGGTTATAACGACGACAGCTGGAGCGGGAGTCTCGGCGGACGCATGAGCGGCCGTATGGGTGAACTGAGCGCCACTATCAGTAACTCCCATCAACGTAATGCGGGCAGCGCCAGTTCACTCACCGCTGGCTACAGCTCGTCTCTGGCGTTATCCCGTAATGGACTGTTCTGGGGAGGTGGTCAGGACGGTGAACCGGCCTCTGGCATGGCGGTGAACGTGGAGTCAGAGGGGGACGAGGGTAGTAGCGGGAAAGTAGTCAGCGTTCGTGGCAGCAGCCAGCCGTTCAGTCTCGGTTTTGGTCAGCAGTCGCTGTTGCTGATGGAAGGCTATAACGCCACGGAGGTGACCATTGAGGATGCAGGGGTTAGTTCACAGGGTATGGCAGACGTAAAAGCGGGAGGGGGAAGCAGGCGTTACTTCCTGACACCCGGGCATCTGCTGGTTCACAACATCAGCGCCAGTATGAGCCGACTGTACGTTGGCCGCGTACTGGACAAGGATGGCAGACCGCTGCTGGACGCACAGCCACTGAACCATCCATTTTTGTCGCTGGGACCTTCCGGGCGATTTAGCCTGCAGAGCGAGCATAAAGAATCCAGCCTGTGGCTGCTGTCTAAAAACAGGATCCTGCGTTGTCCGATGTCAGTACATAAACGTCGGGATGTTATGCAGGTAGTGGGTGATGTGCGGTGTGAATTAAGTGACGTGGATGCCCTGCCACAGGCGTTGCAAATATCGCCGCGGGTCATCCGTTTGCTGAACGTGGCAGGTTTGCTGCGCCATTCCGTTCAGGAAGCCTGACATAAAGATAAAGGCGATAGTATGAAGAATAAAATGAAGTGGACAAGTATGACAGCCCATTGGTCAGCAATTATTAATTTCATCCGAAAATATGTTTATCCAGCAAGGATAATTGCCATCCTGCTGATGGCTGGCGCTACACTGCCACAAGTCGCCGATGCGATTACCGTCGACCTGAATTACGACAAGAACAATGTACCGGTCATCACTCCTGTCTGGTCCCAAGAATGGAGTGTAGCAAATGTGTTGGGGGGATGGGTATGTCGTTCAAACAGGAATGAAAATGAGGGGGCGTGTGAAGAAACACATTTGGTATGGTGGTATTCTTTTGAAGCTTATTCAAAAATTCGTCTGCGTTTCAGAGAACAAATCAGCCATGCTGAAATCACGCTCATACTGCTCGGCAGTGTTCGTAATGCCTGTTATACTGGTGTCGTGCACATGAACGCTGCTGCATGTCAATGGGGTAGGTCGCTGAAACTTAGGATACCTTCAGAAGAGCTTGCGAAGATACCTACAAGCGGAACATGGAAAGCAACGTTAGTCCTGGATTATTTACAATGGGGCGGAGACGATCCTTTAGGCACATCAACTACAGATATCACGCTGAATGTAACAGACCACTTTGCAGAAAATGCGGCTATTTACTTTCCGCAGTTTGGTACTGCAACCCCTCGTGTTGACCTGAATCTTCACCGGCTGAATGCCTCACAAATGTCGGGCAGGGCTAATCTGGATATGTGTCTGTATGACGGAGGTGTGAAAGCCCGTTCATTACAGATGAAGATAGAAGGAAGCAATAAGTCAGGTACGGGATTTCAGGTTATAAAGAGCGATTCTGCTGATACGATTGATTATGCGGTCAGTATGAATTATGGGGGACGAAGTATTCCTGTCACCCGTGGCGTGGAGTTCAGTCTGGATAACGTGGATAAAGCAGCAACGCGTCCGGTGCTACTTCCCGGGCAACGGCAGGCGGTACGTTGTGTGCCAGTGCCCCTTACCCTGACAACACAACCCTTTAACATCAGGGAGAAGCGTTCTGGTGAGTATCAGGGAACGCTGACAGTGACAATGCTGATGGGAACACAAACCCCCTGACAGTAATTATTTATTTTATTGATATCTTTCTTATATGGTTTTTTAAATCAGAGTTCTCTTTATATACTTGTTTTATTTAATAAAGAAAATCTATTCACTTATGAAAATCAATGCGTGAGGTTCTGCTTTCCTATGACTGAGTATTTAGATGATAAAGATAAAGAATTATTGAAAGAAATCCAAAAAGATTGTGCGCAAACTTTATGGCAACTTGCATATAAAGTGGGACTTACGCCCACACCATGTTTCAAGCGTTTAAAAAAACTTAAAGACAGGGGGGTTATCATTGGTCAGTTCGCTTTATTGGATAAAGAAAAACTAGGTCTTTCACTTAATGTCTTTATTATGATTAACATATCTGAGGAGCAATACGCTAGTGTTTCTGAGAAAATAAAGTCAATGCGTGAGGTTATTGCCTTTTATCGAATTTCTGGATCATTTAATTATTTAATGCATACAGTATTTACAGATATGAACGATTACTATAGTTTTTATGAGAAAATAATATTAACTAATTCTTCAATTAGTGGATCTGCATCGAGCTTTGTTCTTGAGCAAATAAAAGAAACAAACGAACTGCCAGTGTGAAAGTGTGATGTGTACTTACTGATTTAATACATTATTATCCTTCTTACGGAACAACAACGGCAGATTGCGGCTGTTGAACAAGGATTTTAATCAGCAGTGGTGAAATTAAGCGGCACAGAATAACACAGCGGAATATCACATGGTTAAATATCACCCCGTGCATGTAACAAAAAACCGCATTAAAACAGATGATGTTACTGATATTTATTTCGTTGAACCCTTCTGGAAAGAAGGCGAAAACCACATAATTGAGTCATTGATGTTTTTTGAAGAGTTACAAAAGTCATTTAATTTATTCAACCATAAATATGGGTTAAATAAATATATACTCAGGATTCCCTGGGAATTTGTGCTCATACATATGGAAAGGATCAGTAAATTAAATAGCGTCGGGTTATTTGCTGTTTCTGTTGACTTTAATAACAACCACAAATTTCTGAGCGAGTACATCAGGAGTCGCAGAGATTATGGTATGGAAGTTTGGTTTGATTTTTGTGGTAAACATTCTTATTCCAGTGAAATTAAAAACCTTGGGTTCTTTTTTCAGGCTTGCGTAGTGCCTCGTGATCCTAATTTTATTAGTAGTGTTTATCATTATCATAAGTTCCAAAAGATTCTTGTCGGGGATATAAATGATGTAGAACAGAGGGCCGTGTACCAGAACGAAGTTGATTACATGTATGGAATGCAATGGCCATCGTCATATGACGGTTTTTTCTTTCGGGATCATAAAAAAAATGAAACTTGGTGTATATAACAGAAGGAGTGAAAATTTGAATCAAAAATATCTTATTTATTTTTTGTTTAATTATTGTTTTGTTTTTTATTACGATTAAATATAAAGAACATCATTGTTCGTGTGGTGGGGAGGCTGGAAGTTTAGGGGGTGACCGTTTATCAACAAGTTTATTACAGCCACCATACGAATGGTTTATATATGCACTAGATGTATTATTTTAGTTTAATATATCGATGGTTGCTATTTGCATTGATGATGTTCCGTTACATTAAGGAATATACATCTGTATCTCGTTATACGCACACTCACATTACTAATCATTATTAATATGAGTGTGGTTCTTGTTTTACGCATGCATGGTTGCATGTGACGTTAAATTTAAATGAGCTGACTGTATGAATTCTAAATACTTTAGAGAGGTGTTTTTTGTCTCGGTAGTTGTTATATTATTATTTTATTTGGTGTTATTTGCAGCCAGTGCTCATGCTGAAGGCGGCTTCAGCTCTGGAGGCATTGGGTTATTTATGACGGGAACAAGAGAGATGCTACTGTAGAGATAATAAATTCTGCTAAAGATTCCCCAATTCTTGTGCATTGACATCCTCCACGTCCTGAAGGGCGTGGGTTCCTGCTCCAACGGGCTGCCTGACTGCACGCTCCTTCCACAGGCAAGCACGGCGTGTCCCGCTCTAAAATGTTACGCGCGCCGTTTACATCGGCGTTCGCAGTATATCTTCATACCAGACACTTGTAAGTATCTCGCATAATCGTGCCATTCACATTTAGAGATCATACAACAGGACGGGGCTGTTTTTGGGCAGCCGGAAGTTAAGCCCATACCAGAAACGTTGCAGTGTACTGAAAAATGGCGCCAGGTTGCACCTGTTCAACGATTTTCTGAAGGCGCAGGAGTATTCATTACTGATATCCTCCATTGCGCCTTCGGGAACCCACAGGACCAGCTATTTTACCGATAGTGTTTAAAAGGCGTAAGTAATGCCGAGCATGAAGTCATTGGAGGCAGCCTTTGTGTCTGCATCATAAGCGGTATGTTCATCACCAGCATAGTGATTTTTTGAAATGCTTACTTTGCCTGCATTAATGTATTTATAACTGGCGTCAATCATAATATTATCTGTTACAGCATATTTTGCACCGATACCTGCGCCCCAGGCAAAGTTATTTTTTGAAGCAGACAGAGTTTCATTAATACCAAAACCAACAGGAATGGTGTTATTACTTAGCTTCACATGAGCGAGGCCAACGCCTGCGCTGATATAGGGTGTAAACGCCGTACTATTGTGAAAATCATAATAGCCATTAACCATGTAAGTGGTCATTCGGACCTGATTTTTTACATTTATGTGTACTGGCTGACCAAATGCAATAATATCCTGCCCGCCTTTAGCATCCGTCTCACCTCTGAAAGTGGTATCCAGTTCTAAACGTACTGGAAGCTGGAATGGATCATAAAAGTCATAACCGATAGCAACCCCGCCGCCAAAAACGCCTTTGGTACGGTCAGGTAACGTTGCATGACCATTGACTATCTCATCCTGGCTGAAGGTTGAGTTGATTCCATAGACATTTACTACGGATGTCCCCGCTTTCCCGGTGATATAGATCCCTTCTTTTGCTGATGCAGTAGCGGACCAGGCTACCACAAGGGGAATGATGCAGACTGCGAAAAAGTTTTTCATTTCAGAACCTGCCTTAATATTGGGCTAAAAGACAAGTTTCACGGTATAGGGTGTGATATAACGATTACATAAACGAAGCCCAAAAAACGGTCTATTGTAACGCTGGGTTTTCTGTAAGCGGGTAAAAAATGAGATGAAGATTTTAAATAACAATACGATAATCGTCGGTATGGAAATCCATCTCCTCGCCAAATTGCCCAACGTATGCCAGCCCCACGTACGGTTTCACTTCTATGTTATGTAACGGGTAGTGTGAGATGGAGCGATGCTGTAAGAAAAAGATGAAGATGAATTTGTACCCGACCAGAATAAAGCCCGTTATCCAGGAATAACGGGCAAAAATATTTACTCAAGTGCCTGGGCGAGATCTTGTTGTACCTGTTGACGTTGTTCTGGTGTCAAGACTTTGCTTAAATCAAAATAATATTTAACCCGATAATAGCGAGCCTGTTGTTCTATGTTACTGAAGGCTGCAAGCTGCTGTTTTACGGCGGCGTCATCCCATTTACCGGATTTAATCACCTCTATCAGCGCACCGTCTTTAATTCCCTTCATAGAAATCTGACTGACGTCGGTTTCCAGTTGTTGGTGAAGTTTTTTGATCCGGGTAATCTGATCGTTTGTCAGCTTCAGATGCTGGACAATAGGATCCTGGGCGGGCAGGGGAGGATTGGGGACAGCGGTGGCGAAAGCGCCAAAAGAAACGCCCGCCAGAGTCGCTGCCAGTAAAGTTGTGCGTACAAAGTTTTTCATGAAGATATCCTGATAAGGGAGTGATTAACCGTTTTTATTACCCACGAATGGCGAGCAATTATCTTAGAGCCTATCCCATTAGGGCTATTTTACTTGCCATTTTGGACCTGGGCAGTGCTCAAAATCCTCACGTACTACGTGTACGCTCCGGTTTTTGCGCGCTGTCCGTGTCCAAACTGGCTGCGCCAATAACGCCTGGTGGGATAGGCTCTTAGTCAGAATACGTTGCCTGCCACATTACGCCACGCGAATTTGTTTTACGGAGAGTTACGGAGTGAAACAATCCCGCCGCGGTGAGCGGCAGGTTGCTTACAAGGTGAATGGATCGGCATCGCGCCAGGCTGGAAATTTTTCGCGATAGTCCTGCAAGGCGACGAGAGAAAGATCGGCATCGATACGTGTCGCCTGGTGTGGTTCGGCGGTGGCAATAATGTCGCCCTGGGGATTAATGATCCGGCTATCGCCGCGATAATGTAACCCATTGCCATCGGTGCCAACCCGGTTGCAGCCTGCGACATAAGCCTGATTTTCAATAGCGCGCGCTGTCAGTAATGTTTGCCAGTGTAGCGAGCGCGGCGCAGGCCAGTTCGCTACATACAGCGCCAGATCGTAATCATTGCGGTTGCGCGACCATATCGGAAAGCGCAGATCGTAACAGATCAGCGGCAGGATGCGCCAACCGCGCCACTGCACGATGATGCGTTTATCGCCTGCGGCATAATGTTGATGTTCATCCGCCATACGAAACAGATGGCGCTTATCATAGAGATGAACCTTGCCTTCCGGTTCAACCAGTAAGAAGCGATTTACGGCGCCGCGCTCAGTTTGTAGCGCCGCGCTGCCGGCAATCAGAGCGTCAGTTTGTCGGGCTTTGGCCTGCATCCACGTAATCACGCTATCTTGCGAAAGTGAGTTATTAGCGGCCTCCATCGCGAAGCCGGTGGTAAACATTTCAGGCAGAACAATCACATCCCGGCCAGATACGAGCTCTAGCTGTCTGTCAAAATGACGCAGGTTTGCCGGGCCGTCCATCCAGACTAAAGGTTGTTGCAACAGAGTAATTTTCAAACCAGACACGATCGGAGCTCCTCATTGAACAGCGTCTTTACACTGTAGCATGAGCAATAATAAAAAAGCGGCAAGAAAAAGCCCCGCGAAAGCGGGGCAGGAAAGACACGAGACTGATTATGCGGCTTCGACTTTACGCACTTTCTCCGGCAGCTTTACCGGCCTGGTCGCCAGCGCTTCAGGTTCAAAATCATCAACGTTGATACTGCGCAGGCGGCTCTCTTCCGCTTTCGCCAGAATGGCGGCTTCATCTTTATCTATAAGCCCTTTCGCCAGCGCATTGCGCGCCAGTTCATCCAGACGAGTAAACGGCAGATTTTTACCCAGCTCTTTGCAGATGCGCTGGTGGATAGGGTCGGCAGCGATGACATCACGCAGCGCTTCTTCCAGTAAACCGACCGGATTATGTTCGGCGGGCGTCAGATACTGACCGCGCCCAATGCGTGAACGTGTGGCGTTCGGCACCTGCAGGATCTTCGCCACGGCGTGATCCAGCTTATCAGACGGCGCCAGATAATGACGGCCAGTCGGGAAGATCATCGCGGTGAGCAATCCGGCCACGACGCGGTTCGGGAAGTTCTGCAGCAGATCGTCCATCGCTTGTTCAGCACGATACAGCGCATCCTGTACGCCCCAGTGCACCAGCGGCAGGTCGGCTTCGTGGCGACCTTCGTCGTCGTAACGCTTCAGTACGGCTGAGGCCAGATAAAGCTGACTCAACACATCGCCCAGACGCGCGGAGATACGCTCGCGGCGTTTCAGGCTGCCGCCCAGTACCGCCATTGACACGTCGGACAGCAGCGCCAGGTTTGCGCTCAGTCGGTTCAGATGCTGGTAATAACGCTTCGTGGCGTCGCCGGTTGGCGTATGGCTCGTTAATCCGCGGGTCAGGCCAAGCCAGAAACTGCGGACGGTATTGCTGCCGACATGACCAATATGTTTAAACAACAGTTTATCAAAGGCATTCACATCATTATTCTGCGCTGCGGCCATCTCTTCCAGTACATAAGGATGGCAGCGAATGGCGCCCTGACCAAAGATCATCATGCTACGGGTCAGGATATTCGCGCCTTCCACGGTGATCGCGATAGGCGCGCCCTGGTAAGCACGCGCCAGGAAGTTGCTCTCGCCCAGCATAATGCCTTTACCACCGGTGATATCCATCGCGTCTATAATGGACTGCTGGCCGCGGTGGGTGCAGTGGTACTTCACGATAGCCGACAGTACCGCCGGTTTTTCGCCCAGCATAATGCCGTAGGTGATTAACGATGCGGCGGCATCCATCACATAAGCGTTACCTGCAATACGCGCCAGCGGTTCCTCAATACCTTCCATCTTGCCGATAGAAATTTTGAACTGACGACGAATGTGAGCATAGGCGCCGGTTGCCAGCGCGACGGATTTCACCCCGCCAGTGGAGTTGGACGGCAGGGTAATACCGCGTCCTACCGACAAACATTCCACCAGCATACGCCAGCCCTGTCCGGCCATTTTGGGGCCGCCGATAATATAATCAATAGGCACGAAAATATCGTTACCGCGGGTTGGACCATTCTGGAACGGAACGTTAAGCGGGAAGTGGCGACGACCAATTTCCACACCCGGCGTTGAGGTGGGGATCAGGGCGCAGGTAATACCCAGCTCTTCTTCTCCGCCTAACAATCTATCCGGATCGGAAAGCTTAAACGCCAGGCCCAACACGGTAGCTATCGGCGCCAGCGTAATGTAACGCTTGTTCCAGGTCAGGCGCATACCCAGCACCTGCTGGCCCTGCCATTCGCCCATGCAAACCACGCCGGTATCCGGAATGGCGCCTGCATCAGAACCTGCTTCCGGGCTGGTCAGCGCAAAGCAGGGGATCTCCTGGCCGCGCGCCAGTCGCGGCAGATAGTGATTCTTCTGCTCTTCCGTACCATAGTGCTGCAATAACTCGCCAGGGCCGAGTGAGTTTGGAACGCCGACGGTGATAGCCAGAATCCCGGAGACGCCGGACAGTTTTTGCAGTACACGGGACTGCGCATAAGCGGAGAACTCCAGCCCGCCATACTCTTTTTTAATGATCATCGCAAAAAAACGATGCTCTTTCAGGTAAGCCCACAGTTCCGGCGGCAGATCCGCCAGTTCATGGGTAATCTGAAAATCGTTCGCCATCCGGCACGCTTCTTCTACCGGACCGTCGAGAAACGCTTGCTCTTCGGCAGTGAGTTGCGGTTGCGGATAGTTGTGCAGTTTTTTCCAGTCTGGCTTGCCCTGGAACAGATCGCCTTCCCACCAGGTTGTACCGGCATCAATCGCTTCTTTCTCAGTGCGCGACATCGGCGGCATGACCTTACGGAAGCCGCGGAACACCGGTGCGGAAATCATTGATTTTCGCATCGGTGTGAGGTTAAACGGCACGAGGATAATGGCCAGAGGAACCAACAGCCAGATGGACCACAGGCCAGCGACGCCAAGTGCGGCGGTCCAGGCGAGCAGAATCAGGCTGCTGAGAAATAAACTCACGCGGTGATAGAACAATGCGCCGAGCAGAACAACCGTAGCGATAATACTCAAAATCATCATAACGAAAAGCTCCCTTGCTTGTAGGAGGTCTGACCACTTGTGATGATTAGGTTGTAGTGGATGTAAAATCTTTTAGCAATGTGTTTACAAAATAATTACAACAAAGCTCACATTGTTGCCGTTTTTGGGGGCACGAAAAATCAAAAGCGTGAGGCGTTAATTCGGCTTATGCTTCTCGCCTGTACTGCTATCCGGTACACTGCATACTGTCATTTACATTCATGCTGAAGGATATCCTCATGTACCAGGATCTTATTCGTAACGAACTGAACGAAGCGGCGGAAACGCTGGCTAATTTTTTAAAAGATGACGCCAATATTCACGCCATTCAGCGCGCGGCGGTCCTGTTGGCTGACAGTTTTAAAGCGGGTGGTAAGGTACTTTCCTGCGGTAACGGCGGCTCCCATTGCGATGCGATGCACTTTGCTGAAGAGCTGACAGGTCGTTATCGTGAAAATCGTCCGGGCTACCCGGCAATTGCGATTTCTGATGTTAGCCATATATCCTGCGTCAGTAATGATTTTGGCTATGACTATATTTTCTCTCGTTACGTTGAAGCGGTAGGGCGCGAAGGCGATGTCCTGTTAGGGATCTCGACGTCGGGTAACTCTGGTAACGTGATTAAAGCGATTGCCGCGGCCCGTGAAAAAGGCATGAAAGTGATTACGTTGACCGGCAAAGACGGAGGCAAAATGGCGGGAACGGCGGATATTGAAATTCGCGTACCGCACTTCGGTTATGCCGATCGTATTCAGGAAATTCATATCAAAGTGATTCATATCCTGATTCAGTTGATCGAAAAAGAGATGGTTAAATAACTATACCCGTCATACTTCAAGCTGCAGGTGCGTTGGTTGCGCTCAGAAACCCCAGTCACATAGTTATCTATGCTCCTGGGGATTTCCTCCCTTACCGCCTTCCTGCAACTCGAATTATTTAGGGTATAGCATATTGTTTTCTTTGATATTTTTAGTTTTGATTGGCTGTAAAAATTACGCCTTCCCGCTTAAGGCGTTTGTGGAGGTGATGTATGTGCGAACTGCTTGGGATGAGCGCCAATGTGCCGACGGATATCTGCTTTAGCTTCACCGGGCTGGTGCAGCGTGGCGGCGGAACCGGGCCGCATAAAGACGGCTGGGGAATTACCTTTTACGAAGGAAAGGGCTGTCGCACGTTTAAAGATCCGCAACCGAGCTACCATTCGCCGATTGCGAAACTGGTACAGAATTACCCGATCAAGTCCTGCTCGGTTATCGCCCATATCCGTCAGGCTAATCGCGGTGAAGTGGCGCTGGAAAATACACACCCTTTTACCCGGGAATTATGGGGACGCAACTGGACTTATGCTCATAACGGTCAGCTCAACGGTTATAAGTCGCTGGAAACCGGTAATTTTCGTCCGGTGGGGGAAACCGACAGCGAAAAAGCGTTTTGCTGGCTATTGCATAAATTAACGCAGCGTTATCCCCGCACGCCGGGCAACATGACAGCGGTATTTAAATATATTGCGACACTGGCGACGGTATTACGTGAAAAAGGCGTTTTTAACATGCTGCTGTCAGATGGGCGATATGTGATGGCGTTTTGCTCAACCCATTTGCACTGGATCACTCGCCGGGCGCCGTTCGGCGTAGCCACGTTGGTGGATCAGGACATGGAAATTGATTTCAGTTCACAGACCACGCCAAATGACGTGGTTACCGTGATTGCTACCCAGCCGCTAACGGGGAATGAAACCTGGCAAAAGATTATGCCAGGCGAATGGGCGTTATTTTGCCTCGGAGAGCGTATAATTTGAGGCCAGCTGTGGCTGAACAACTTCGTGACTCAACGGTTTGCTCACGACGTAACGTCCATCAACGATAGAAACAGTTGGCGGCTTATGCGTCTGTTCAAAATAATCGTAGCCGGGTTTTAGCTGCGCCCAGAAATCTTTGTAATAAGAATATTTATGACGCTGCATATTGGCGTCGGTCATCCGGAACGGATAAATACTCACCTGCACGCTCGGCTGACCAAAGACCAGCGCGGCGGTGACAAACTGGAAAATCTCATCAATGCCGCTGTCGGTCATGGCATAGCAGCCGACGGAAACACAGGCGCCGTGAATCATCAGATACTTACCATCATAGCCATGCGCGCGATCGTAGGCATTGGGAAAACCAATGTTGATGGCCTTATAAAAACGGCTGTCTGGCTTGAGTTGATTACGCTGAACGCTGTAAAACCCTTCCGGACTTTTAAAATCGCCCTGACGGCGTTTCGGGCCTAACCCGCCGGAATAGTTGCAAATTTTGTAGCTATCAAGCAACTGGTATTGCTCACCCATTTTGACGTAGAGATCAAGAGTGCGCTCTTCTTTAAAAATCTGAATATAGACCGGTGAGCCCATTAACTGCTGCTTATACTCTTTACTGACCGGCGTGACGGGGCTGCTGCTGCTCAGCAAACCGGCAAATGAGACGCACGGCATCAGAAGCATCGCAAGAAAAAATGCGATTTTACGCATACTGCTTGTTCCTTGATAAAACGGTTACACACGCCAGAACGGCAAAAGAGTCCCCAAATCGGAGTAATCTGGATTTGGAGCGCTCACATTAGCACCACGGCAGTTTTTCGCAAGTCCCCGTGTGTACGTTTACAATTTTCCCGCAGCTTTCGTCGTCATACCTTCGAATATGTCGCATTTTTAACGCGAATGTCTCTTTGCGCGCAATAAAACATACTGTACACTTAAACAGTATTGTGGGGGCGAGCGATGCGCAAAATCATACATGTTGATATGGACTGTTTTTTTGCCGCGGTAGAGATGCGTGATAATCCGGCGTTACGCGATATTCCCATTGCCATTGGCGGGAGTCGTGAGCGAAGAGGCGTTATCAGTACCGCCAACTATCCTGCGCGCCAGTTTGGCGTACGTAGCGCGATGCCGACTGCCATGGCGCTAAAGCTGTGCCCCCATCTCACCTTACTGCCTGGCCGCTTTGACGCCTATAAAGAGGCTTCGCGGCATGTACGTGACATCTTTTCCCGCTACACTTCACTGATTGAACCGCTCTCGCTGGATGAAGCCTGGCTGGATGTGACTGACAGCCCACACTGTTATGGATCGGCGACTCTGATCGCCAGGGAGATTCGTCAGACTATTTTCAATGAACTGCAACTCACCGCCTCCGCCGGCGTTGCGCCAGTGAAATTTCTGGCGAAGATCGCCTCCGATCTCAATAAACCGAACGGACAATATGTTATTACGCCAGCCGATGTACCCGACTTTCTTAAAACGTTGCCGTTAGCCAAAATTCCAGGCGTGGGGAAAGTTTCCGCCGCCAAACTGGAAAATATGGGGTTAAGAACCTGCGGGGATATTCAACAGTGCGATCTGGCGATGCTTCTCAAACGCTTTGGTAAATTTGGCCGGGTATTATGGGAGCGTAGTCAGGGTATTGACGAGCGTGATGTTAACAGCGAAAGGCTGCGTAAATCGGTAGGTGTTGAGCGTACTCTGGCGGAGGATATTCATGAATGGTCGGACTGCGAGGCTATTATTGAGCATTTATATCCGGAGCTGGAGCGTCGTCTGGCTATAGTGAAGCCCGATTTACTGATTGCCCGACAGGGCGTTAAATTAAAATTTAATGATTTTCAGCAAACCACTCAGGAACATGTCTGGCCGCAATTAAATAAAGAAGACTTAATTACCACCGCCCGTAAAACCTGGAACGAGCGTCGCGGCGAGCGCGGCGTACGGCTGGTGGGGCTACACGTAACGCTGCTCGACCCTCAATTGGAACGACAGTTGGTGTTAGGGTTATAAGTCAGGCCATTAAGATTTTATCACTATTACGATTGCGCCATCTAAATTTCAGTATTACTATACCCGCGTTTTCTCATTCTCAATAACTGCAAAGGAGGTTCATCATGACACTTTATTCTCTGAACGCACTTTGCAGACATTTCCAGGATTAATTTTCTCTTATTGCTCTGGATTAGTCTGCCATTTCCTGATTTTTTAATTCATATATGGAATGGTATATGGGCAATTATATTCGTCCTTTATCAGATGTGGTATTTTCTATCGCATCAGATAACCTGTGGATCGAAGATTCCGCGATCCAACAATTATATACGACGGCTAAGTTAACCGGTATGAGACGCGTTATCGGGATGCCAGATCTGCATCCGGGGCGCGGCTACCCTATTGGCGCAGCCTTTTTCTCGCGTGGACGCTTTTATCCGGCGCTGGTCGGCAACGATATCGGCTGCGGCATGGCGTTATGGCAAACGGATATTTTAGGGCGTAAATATAACGCCGATAAACTGGAGAAGCGGCTGGCGTCGCTGCCTGACGTGGCGGACGCGCAGTGGCTGGAGGAGAATGTCCCCGCCGCAATGCAGCATCATTCGTGGCGCTCTGCGCTGGGTTCCATTGGCGGCGGCAATCATTTTGCCGAGCTGCAGCAGGTCGATCGCATCGTCGATGCTGATTCGTTCGCTTTGTCGGGGTTGCAAAAAGCGCAGTTATTACTGCTGGTACACAGTGGTTCACGCGGTCTGGGGCAAGCTATCCTGCGTCGTCATGTGGAGGCGTTTTCGCATAACGGTTTGCCGGAAGATAGCGACGATGCGCGCCGCTACCTTGCAGAACATGACGATGCGCTGGCATTTGCCCGCAGTAATCGCGCGCTGATTGCCCGCCGGATACTGCAACAGCTCAGGGCTGAGGGCGAACCGCGGCTGGATGTGGCGCATAACTTCGTTGAACCCTGTACTGTCGCGGGTGAGGCGGGGTGGCTGCATCGTAAAGGCGCTACGCCAGATGGGCAGGGACTGGTGATTATCCCCGGCTCGCGCGGCGATTATAGCTGGCTGGTGAAACCCGTCGTCAGCGAGGAGAGCCTCTTCTCCCTGGCGCACGGCGCGGGGCGCAAATGGATGCGTACCGAGTGTAAAGACCGGTTATCGGCAAAATTTACCCCGCGACAGCTCTGCCGTACCGGGATGGGCAGCCGGGTGATTTGCCGCGATCGCCAGCTCATTTATGAGGAAGCGCCGCAGGCGTATAAATCCATCGATAGCGTTGTGGATTGTCTGGCAGACGCCGGACTGATTACGCCGGTTGCCTGCCTGCGTCCGGTGCTGACGCTGAAAACCTCAGGGGAGAAAAGCGCATGATCTTACTGCAACTTTCTTCCGCACAGGGACCGGACGAGTGTTGTCTGGCGGTAAAAAAAGCGCTGGATTGTCTGACGAAAGAAGCTGCCAGAGAAAAGGTATCGCTGACACGACTTGAAACGGAGCCGGGACGATTACCAGACACGCTGCGCTCCGCACTGGTCTCGCTGGACGGTGAAAAAGCTATGGCTTTCAGTGAACGTTGGTGTGGAACGTTACTGTGGATTTGTACCAGCCCGTATCGCCCGCACCATGGGCGAAAAAACTGGTACGTCGGCATTGGGCGCTTTTCCGCCGACGAACAGATGCAGTCTGATGAGATTCATTTCGAGACTCTGCGCTCTTCCGGCCCGGGTGGGCAGCACGTTAATAAAACCGACTCGGCAGTGCGGGCCACGCACCTGGCGAGCGGGATTAGCGTGAAGGTTCAGTCGGAGCGCAGTCAACATGCGAATAAGCGTCTGGCCCGGCTGCTGATTGCCTGGCGGCTGGAACAGCAACGGCAAAATGAGTGTGCGGCGTTGAAGTCTGAAAGGCGTCTGTTCCATCATCAGATTGAGCGCGGCAATCCGCTGCGGATATTTAAAGGAATGGCGTTTACGCCACAATAATTAGGTGTTACCGGCGCTGTTATCGGGCTGTCTGGCTATTCGCGTGTAGCCGCAGCGCTATTTCAGCGCATCCAGGAGAGCTTATCTGGCAATGGATACCCGATATTCCATATTGATAGCCCGTCCAGAAATGGGACGGGCATTTTAGCGCTTTCTTACTTCGCAGGAATCGCTTTCAGCAATTCGGTCAGCAGAGTCCAGTAGTGGCCGACGCTTTCGATATGCACCTGCTCATCCGGAGAGTGAGGTCCGGTAATGGTAGGCCCAATAGAAACCATGTCCATATCCGGATAGGGTTTCTTAAACAGACCGCATTCCAGGCCGGCGTGGATAATTTGGATGTTCGGTGTCTTGTTGAACAGACGCTGATAGGTTTCCCGCACCAGGTGCATGACCGGCGAGTTCGCATCGGGCTGCCAGCCAGGATAGCTGCCTTTTGCTTCGGTTTTCGCGCCAGCCAGCTTGCCCAGCGAATCCAGCATACTCACCACATAATCTTTACCGCTGTCGATAAGAGAGCGAATCAGGCAGTGAATTTCGACATTCGCATCAGACATTGTGACCACGCCAACGTTCAGCGATGTTTCCACTACGCCTTTCGCCACGTCTGAATTGCGGATCACGCCGTTCGGCGTTGCGTTCAGCAGGCGCACAAAGGTATCGCGTGACGGCGCGGTCAATGCGGCTTTATCATTGGCAACATCATTAAGTAGCAGCGTCAGGTTTTTCTCTTTTTCCGCCAGTTCGTTTTTCAGAATATCATGGTAAGCGTTCACTAATGTTTTCAGAGCGCCTACGTTGTCTGCGGCAACGGCGAGGGTAGCGAACGCTTCGCGCGGAATCGCGTTACGCAGCGTACCGCCGTTGAAATCGATCAGACGCAGATCCAGCTCTTCTGCGTGCCCGGCCAGGAAACGCGCCAGCAATTTGTTGGCATTGCCAAGGCCGAGGTGAATTTCACCACCGGAGTGGCCGCCTTTCAGACCTTTCAGGGTTAGCTTAAAGCATGCAAATCCTGCGGGTACAGCTTCACGGGTCAACGGCAGATTAGAGGTAAAATCAATACCGCCTGCGCAGCCCATATAGATCTCACCTTCTTCTTCAGAGTCGGTGTTGATCAGGATGTCGGCCTGCAACCAGCCGGACTGAAGGCCGAACGCGCCATCCATGCCCGCTTCTTCGGTCATGGTCAGCAGCACTTCCAGCGGGCCGTGGACGACATTATCGTCAGCCAGTACCGCTAACGCAGAAGCCATTCCAATACCATTGTCGGCGCCGAGCGTAGTACCGCGCGCTTTAACCCATTCGCCATCAATATAAGGCTGGATAGGATCTGTAGTGAAGTCGTGAACGGTGTCGCTATTTTTTTGCGGCACCATATCCAGATGCGCCTGTAAAACGACCGGCTTGCGATTTTCCATACCTGCAGTGGCGGGCTTACGGATCAGAATATTACCGACCTGGTCGCGATCCACGTAAAGGCCTTTCTCTTTGGCCCAACTCACAATATGTTCCGCGAGTTGCTCTTCGTGATAGGACGGGTGAGGAATAGAACAGATTTTGGCAAAAATATCCCACAAAGGTTGTGGTGATAACTGAGACAGTTCAGACACGATAAGTCTCCTTGGCGGTGGTCTGAAAAACGTTCTTACAGGCCACAGGGTTAGCGGAATTGATAACTCTTACGAGATGCGACTGAGAATACCACTTTCTCCGCCTGCGGGTAGTATAAAGCATACAAAAAGAGGCGTGGATTCCGCTAAACACTGGTTTTTAGCGCGTCAGGTCTCTATAATCTCGCGCAACTATTTCCCCCTCGAACACTTTTTAAGCCGTAGATAAACAGGCTGGGACACTTCACATGAGCGAAAAATACGTCGTCACCTGGGACATGTTGCAGATTCACGCACGCAAACTGGCGAGCCGCCTCATGCCTTCAGAACAATGGAAAGGCATTATTGCCGTAAGTCGTGGCGGCCTTGTACCGGGCGCACTACTGGCGCGTGAATTGGGCATTCGTCATGTCGATACCGTATGCATCTCCAGCTACGATCACGATAACCAGCGCGAACTGAAAGTGCTGAAACGTGCAGAAGGCGATGGCGAAGGCTTTATCGTCATCGACGATCTGGTCGATACCGGCGGTACCGCCGTCGCGATTCGCGAAATGTACCCTAAAGCGCATTTCGTCACGATTTTCGCTAAACCGGCGGGCCGTCCGCTGGTTGATGATTATGTTATTGATATTCCTCAGAACACCTGGATTGAGCAGCCCTGGGATATGGGTGTGGTATTTGTACCGCCGATTTCAGGTCGTTAATCAGCAGCTTTTCAGAGCGCCCGGCAATGCCGGGCGCTGTTTTATTGGTTACAATAAGCCTCTATGAGTATCCAAGGAGGCTGCACGAATGACACAGGCTAACCTCAGCGAAACCCTGTTCAAACCCCGCTTTAAACATACTGAAACGTCTACCCTTGTCCGTCGGTTCAATCGTGGGTCGCAGCCGCCCATGCAATCCGCGCTGGACGGTAAGAACGTTCCGCACTGGTATCGCATGATAAACCGCCTGATGTGGATTTGGCGCGGCGTTGACCCACGAGAAATCCTTGATGTGCAGGCGCGCATTGTGATGAGCGACGCAGAGCGAACGGATGATGATTTATACGATACGGTCATCGGTTACCGCGGCGGCAACTGGATTTATGAGTGGGCAAAGCAGGCGATGGACTGGCAGCAGAAAGCCTGTCAGGAACAGGACGCCATGCGCAGCGGACGCTACTGGCTTCATGCCTCAACGCTCTATAACATTGCCGCCTACCCGCATTTGAAGGGCGATGAGCTGGCGGAGCAGGCGCAGGCGCTGGCGAATCGCGCCTATGAAGAGGCCGCGCAGCGGTTGCCCGGCTCGTTACGTGAAATGGAATTTGCCGTTCCTGGCGGTTCGCCTGTCACCGCGTTTTTACATATGCCGAAAGGGGATGGTCCGTTTCCGACGGTGCTCATGTGCGGCGGCCTGGACGCCATGCAAACCGACTATTACACCCTGTATGAACGCTATTTCGCGCCGCGCGGTATCGCGATGTTAACGCTTGATATGCCTTCGGTTGGATTTTCATCAAAGTGGAAATTAACCCAGGATTCCAGCTTGCTCCACCAGCATGTGTTAAAAGCGCTTCCTAATGTCCCCTGGGTGGATCATACCCGTGTTGCGGCGTTTGGTTTCCGTTTTGGCGCCAACGTTGCGGTGCGTCTGGCCTATCTGGAAGCGCCGCGTTTGAAAGCGGTGGCTTGCCTGGGGCCGGTGGTCCATGCGCTACTTAGCGATCCGCAACGACAGAGCACGGTGCCGGAGATGTATCTGGATGTGCTGGCCAGCCGTCTGGGTATGCATGATGCTTCGGATGAGGCGCTGCGTGTGGAGCTCAATCGCTATTCGTTGAAAGTACAGGGGCTACTGGGCAGACGTTGTCCTACGCCAATGCTTTCCGGATTCTGGAAAAACGATCCTTTCAGCCCGGAAGAAGAGTCTCGCTTAATTACAACATCATCTTCAGACGGTAAGCTGATAGAGATCCCTTTTAACCCGGTGTACCGCAATTTTGACCACGCGCTGCAAGAAATTACCGACTGGATTAATCATAGATTGTGTTAATAGATTGATAAATTCTATTGATTTGGTAAAACAGTTGCTTCATTAAAGGAGATCGCAATGACGTTACCGAGTGGACACCCGAAAAGTAGATTGATCAAGAAATTTACCGCGCTTGGCCCCTATATCCGGGAAGGGCAGTGCGAAGACAATCGTTTTTTTTTCGATTGCCTGGCAGTTTGCGTCAACGTGAAGCCCGCGCCAGAGAAGCGTGAATTTTGGGGCTGGTGGATGGAGCTGGAAGCACAAGAGAAACGCTTCACTTATCGTTATCAGTTTGGTTTGTTTGATAAAGAGGGCAACTGGACCGCAGTGCCGATTAACGAAACCGAAGTGGTGGAGCGACTGGAATACACGCTACGCGAGTTTCATGAAAAGCTACGCGACCTGCTGATTTCTATGGAGCTGGCGCTGGAGCCGTCTGACGATTTCAACGACGAGCCGGTAAAACTGTCGGCATAACCCTGCTGCCATGCCTGATGGCGTAGCGCCATCAGGCACAATGCGACTTATCAGAACTGGTAGGTCAACCCTATTGCCACAATATCATCGTCATTAATGCCTAACGTGTTATCGCTATCAAGCTGATTGATTTTGTAATCTACAAACGCGGACATATTTTTGTTGAAGTAATAGGTTGCGCCAACGTCAATGTAATTCACCAAATCCTCACTGCCGACGCCCTCAATATCTTTGCCTTTTGACAGCACATAGCCTAATGACGGACGCAGACCAAAATCAAACTGATACTGGATAACCGCTTCGAAATTTTGGGTTTTATTGGCAAATCCGCCGGAAACTGGCGTCATGTTGCGGGTTTCTGAATAGAAAGCCGCAATATAAATATCATTCGCGTCATACTTTACACCCGTAGCCCAGGCTTCGGCTTTATCGCCCGTACCGCGGCGCTGCAGATTTTGCTCCCTGGTGCGATCGGAGAGAGTATAAGCGCCGCTGACGGCAAAATCACTGCCGCCGAAATCGTAGCTCACGGATGTGCCGAAGCCGTCGCCGTTTTGCTTTTTCACATCGCGATCTTCGTTTTTCCCCTGATACTGTAAGGTAAGATCCAGTCCATCAACGATGCCGAAGAAATCGGTATTGCGGTAAGTCGCCAGCCCGCTGGCGCGTTTAGTCATAAAATTATCGGTCTGGGCGGAAGAGTCGCCGCCGAATTCGGGAAACATATCCGTCCAGGCCTCAACATCGTACAGCGCGCCCAGGTTACGTCCATAGTCAAAAGAACCGATATCTTTTAATTTCAGACCAGCAAAGGCCAGGCGGGTTTTTTGCTGGGACGAATCACTTTCGGCTTTATTACCGGCAAACTCAGCTTCCCAGCGCCCGTAGCCGGTCAATTGATCGTTAATTTGCGTTTCGCCTTTAAAACCAAAACGAACGTAGCTTTGATCGCCATCTTTGCTGTCATAATCGCTCATATAGTGCATGGCTTTAACTTTTCCATACACATCAAGCTTATTACCGTTTTTATTGTAAACCTCGGCGGCGTGAACAGATGCTGATGCGATGATACTCACCACTATTGCCAGAGTGCTCTTATTCATTTCCATTCCTGTTTTAATTACGCGCTATGATTTGTCGGGAGACCCGGTAAAAAACAGGAAGGTTTTTAACGTTCGGTAATGAAAGATTTATGACAAAGTGAGAATTTTTTTAAAAAAATATGTTTAATTGTTGCGGTAATAAAATGGTCAAATTCTGCCGCTACGCTTGCTGATCCTGCGCAACAAAATTTCACGCTACGCGTACAGGTTGTTGGCAACCGGAGCCAGTCCTGCTAAAACGTTCATTTGGTCTTTATTTCTTATTTTGAACGGCAGAGAATCATGAGTGACAGCCAGACGCTGGTCGTAAAACTCGGCACCAGCGTGCTAACAGGCGGATCGCGCCGCCTGAACCGTGCCCATATCGTAGAACTTGTCCGCCAGTGCGCGCAGCTACACGCCGCGGGACATCGTATTGTTATTGTTACCTCTGGCGCGATTGCCGCCGGACGTGAACATCTCGGCTACCCGGAACTGCCGGCAACAATTGCCTCTAAACAGCTTCTGGCGGCGGTAGGGCAAAGCCGCCTGATTCAACTGTGGGAGCAGTTGTTTTCAATTTACGGTATCCATATCGGGCAGATGCTGTTGACGCGTGCGGATATGGAAGACAGAGAGCGCTTTCTGAACGCCCGCGATACGCTGCGTGCATTACTGGATAACCATATTGTGCCGGTTATCAATGAAAATGATGCCGTTGCGACAGCGGAAATTAAAGTGGGCGATAACGATAACCTCTCCGCGCTGGCGGCGATCCTGGCAGGCGCGGATAAACTGCTGCTGCTGACCGATCAGCAAGGATTATTTACCGCCGATCCGCGTAGCAATCCGCAGGCGGAGCTTATCAAAGATGTGTATGGCGTTGACGATGCGCTGCGCTCTATCGCGGGAGACAGCGTTTCCGGACTGGGGACCGGTGGTATGAGCACTAAGCTTCAGGCGGCAGACGTGGCCTGTCGCGCGGGTATTGATACGATTATTGCCTCAGGCAGTAAACCGGGCGGGATCGGCGATGTGATGGAGGGGATTTCCGTCGGCACCCGTTTTCATGCGCAAGCCTCGCCGCTGGAGAACCGCAAACGTTGGATCTTCGGCGCGCCGCCGGCAGGCGAAATTACGGTTGATGAAGGTGCGACTGCGGCAATGCTGGAACGTGGCAGTTCACTTCTGCCAAAAGGCATCAAAAGCGTGACGGGCAATTTCTCGCGGGGGGAGGTCATCAGAATTTGTAACCTGCAAGGGCGTGATATCGCTCATGGCGTCAGCCGTTATAACAGTGATGCTCTGCGGCGGATAGCCGGCCACCACTCTCAACAAATCGATGCGATTCTGGGCTATGAATATGGCCCGGTCGCTGTTCATCGTGATGACATGATTACTCGATAAGGAACAGGCATATGCTGGAACAAATGGGCATTGCTGCTAAAGCGGCGTCGTATAAGCTGGCGCTGCTCTCCAGCTGCGAAAAAAATCGCGTGCTGGAAAAAATAGCCGATGAACTGGAAGCGCAAATGGAAAGTATCCTCAGCGCGAACGTACAAGATGTTGAGCAGGCGCGAGCCAACGGCCTGAGCGAAGCGATGCTGGACCGCCTGGCGCTGACCCCTGCGCGTCTGAAAGCGATTGCTGACGATGTGCGCCAGGTCTGTAATCTCGCCGACCCGGTCGGGCAGGTGATCGACGGCGGTCTGCTGGACAGCGGGCTACGTCTGGAGCGCCGCCGCGTGCCGTTGGGCGTGGTTGGCGTTATCTATGAGGCGCGTCCGAATGTTACCGTTGATGTGGCTTCTTTGTGTCTGAAAACCGGTAATGCGGTGATTCTACGCGGTGGGAAAGAGACGCATCGCACGAATGCCGCAACCGTTCGTGTCATTCAGAAGGCACTGAAAGCTTGCGGTTTACCGGAGGCAGCGGTTCAGGCAATTGATAATCCGGATCGTTCGCTGGTCAATGAAATGCTGCGTATGGATAAGTACATCGATATGCTGATCCCGCGCGGCGGCGCAGGCTTGCATAAACTGTGCCGCGAGCAATCCACAATCCCAGTGATTACCGGCGGGATTGGCGTGTGCCATATTTTTGTCGATAGCAGCGCAGACATCGCCCCGGCGCTGAAGATTATCGTCAACGCCAAAACCCAGCGCCCGAGCACCTGTAACACGGTGGAAACCTTGCTGGTGCATCAGGACATCGCAGAACGCTTTTTGCCTGCGCTGAGCAAGCAGATGGCGGAGAGCGGCGTAACGTTGCATGGGGATGAAACCGTCATGCAGGCACTGCATGGCCCTGCCAAACTGGTGCCGCTGAAACCGGAAGAGCTGGATAACGAGTTTCTGTCTCTGGATCTGAACGTTGTGATGGTCGAAAATATGGATGGCGCTATCGCCCACATTCGCGAACATGGTACTCAGCACTCCGATGCCATTTTGACGTGTGATATGCATAATGCTGCGCGTTTCGTGAACGAAGTGGATTCCGCTGCGGTTTATGTCAACGCCTCTACCCGTTTTACCGACGGCGGGCAGTTTGGGCTTGGCGCAGAAGTGGCGGTCAGCACGCAGAAATTACATGCCCGCGGTCCGATGGGGCTTGAAGCGCTTACCACCTATAAGTGGATAGGCTTTGGCGATGGTACGATTCGTGCGTAATTAATGTCGAGCGGTGCAAAAATAGCCGGTTGAGTAGCAAGGCTATTGACGCACCGCCCGGTTAGTTTTAACCTTCTACCCCGTGATTCACCCGTGTGAACACACCCTTCTCAGGGCCGATATAGCTCAGTTGGTAGAGCAGCGCATTCGTAATGCGAAGGTCGTAGGTTCGACTCCTATTATCGGCACCATCTCAATCAAGTAGTTACAAACTTTTCTTTCATAACAATCTTCTCATTTTCTTTCTCGCATACTTGCTTAGCATGGTATAGATGTCTATGAGGACGTCAGTCCGGAAAGCATTCGTTCTGCATGGTACGCCTTTCGCTATTCTCAGGGGCGTGAAATGAAAGGGTGAGTTAACAGAAGAACAAGTGAAATGACAGTTTTCTTTGACGGAGTCTATATAATAATATGAAATTGATAATAATTCTCCTTCTCGCGCTATTCCCGTTATGTTCATCTGCCAGCAATCATTATGCCCTTGTTTTTGAAAATAACACGATACTGCTTGTTTTAAATCTTAAATGTTCTCCCTGTGATTTAAACTGCGCAAATATTCAATACCAGCTTTTCAATAAAGAGACGGAGTCTGTTACTTCAGGGCCTGCTAAGCCTGTGACAACGGGCATCGAAAATAATTTTCGCGGTTATATGATGCGTAATAATAATACGTTCTACACATTAATTGAGTCAGATAATGAAAACGTATGGGATATGTCTGTTGAGGAGAAGGGAACTCAACAGAACAAAGATGCCGTGCAAAAAGAAAAATATCAGCTTAATGCTATTTTTGACAATGGTACATGCTGAATTCTGGCTTGTCTCAGGGATACGACCGTATCCCTGAATATTTCCCATCAAAACTCAGGAATAAAATCACTCTTACTAATATATTTTTCCAGTATGGCGGTATATTGTCGCCAGTTCCCGGAGTCATTGATTACTGCATAATTTATCGATGCTCCCGGCGTTGGCGAGCGTGTTAGCGGCACATCAAGTGCTGTTTTCGGCGCAACCATGATATCGCCGATACTTTTCTTGTCATCCGTCGTTAGCGTTAAACTCATATACCACGAGGTGGGGTTAACTATCCGTATAGTATTCTCTTTAGCAATAAAACGTAATTTTTTCTCCTCCGCTTCCGTTGGCGCTTTTAGCCCGGTCGGGCGAATTAAAATTTTTAGCCGCAAACGAAGCGGTAATACCAGTTTTCGCGGGTTGTTTTTAATGTCATGGGGGAGTGGCGGTATCTGATAAATGTTTAGCCAGAAGAGACTCTCCCGGTCCGTTGCAAGCTGCTGGCGGGAACTCAGGAGCAGGCGAAGCGTTCTCAGTTCCCCTGGCTGCATTTTAAATACCGGCGGCAGCGCCACCAGCGGCGTTTTGCTATTATCCGGAGAGGCGTCAATGTTTCCGGCGTCGGTCCATACCTGTAACAGCATCGGCGTTGTATTATCGTTGGATAGTGTCAACGATTGAGCGATATCATCTGAAGCAAAAATAATTCGGGTTCTGTCAATATTAACGGCGGCTTGTGCCGGGCCATACCATCCCGTCAACCCAAGTAGCGTTAATATGACTTTACTGAAAACTAACCACTGCCTGTAATTGCGCATTCACGCTTCCTGCCGTTACTGTTTGTCCGCCGATCGCCTCAAGCGAGGCAGTAAAATCACCGCTGTAGGTTTCTACTGAACCGGATGATACCCGTGTAGTTAAATCTTTATAGCCATACCAGCCTCGGGCGTTGCCAGTGCCTGTCTTGATCCGATCGGGTAACAGGTTAATCGGCGTACCGGCATCGTTATAGATGCGGATACCCACTCCGGAAGCTACGCCAGGTTCGCCATAATGGGTGTCCAGTAGCCACGACAGACCGCCTGCGGATGTGGTTAGCCCCAGGCGACGCGCCGCCGCCACGGCGGTGGGTTGATTAACGACAAACCCCATTGCGACATTAGCGGCGCTGGTGGACGGGAGGGCACTGGACACGGCACCGGACTCACATTCCAGGCTGACGTGGAAAGGCGCCTGGCTATTGCCTCCGGCGGCTAATATGCCGACGGCGACAGGGGGAATTTTCACGATCGCAGGATAATCTGTGATTTTACATAACGCGCCGCGAACATAGGTGACGCTATTATATGTACTCCATGCCCCGGGCCAATAGCCGGGCCAGCCATAATAATCGCTGGCATGATCCAGTCCCGCTTGGATCCGCTCGGTAATCAAGCCTGGGCCTTTAAAGGCGATATAACCCCGAGGCTGCGTCCAGGTATCTCGGTCCATTGGATTCTGGTAGGCAAAATATTTTCTTGAGTCAATTTTAAACATCTCATATAACACGTTGCTAAACGCGCTGGCAGGAATATAAATATATTTGTCATCCTGAAACCAACTGTCTGCGGTAAGTTGGCGTTCTTTCCAGAAACGGCTGTAATATTCGCCGGTACTGAGGTTTGTCATACGGACAGCAACATTACGCTCCACATCATAATAAGCGCCTTCTACTTCGGGAGTAAAAAATGCCCCCGCAAAAGCGCTATCGCCATTTGTCGAATACATCTCATAGAGCTTCCCGGCATCGGCGGTATCGCAGCGGTAAAGTACCTGTTTACTGGAATAGGGCGTGCCGGTGGCGGCCGTCAGGAAGTTACCTATCCCACTGGCCAATAGTGTGCCGGAGGGTTGAAATGTTTCACTATTACTGATGCTAATCACCGTTGGCAAACCAATATTACCGGTATTCGTGTCAGTTGCGCCGATCCAGTTTTGCGCCGTGTAGCCCGCTTTTATCGCCGCGTCAGAGAGCGCGCTCTTATCGGTGACTTTGATACATGACGACCATGTTCCGGCGCTGACGAACAGGCTGGTGATAAACAATAGCGTTCGGAAACTAAAAAGCATTGTGCTATTCCTTCTCGCAGATTTTGTTCAGATAGAGAAACGGTTCTTTGGTGTGAAGATCGAGTTGGTAGGCAACCCGGCAACGCTGGTTTGCCCCTGTTCCCCAGCGCACCAGTAGAGAACCCGACGGATGGGCGATACGGGCATAAATCTGCCCACTCTGGCCGACCATGCCGATGTTTGTGCCTTCACCGTTGAAAACATCAGCGCCCATTGGCGGTATGCCGCCATCCGGCATCTTCACGGAGATCAGCACTGCTTTGCCGCTGATAGTGGCGAAATTGACACGCGCGATGGCGCCAGCATAGGGCACAATCTGCTGACTTCCTCCCGTCAGTTCGGCATCGCTGCGCATCTTACGGGTGTCGAGCGTAACGTTATTGACGCGGTAAGGAGATAATGAAGGCAGAATGGCGTAACCAAAGCGATCAACCACAGCGCCCTGGCCATTTTGTACGATCGCGCCCTGCGCGCCATCGGCATGAATAAGCGCAAAGGTATCGCTGGTATAGGGGCCAGCCGTCAGACCTCCAGAGTGAAGTACCAGGGTGCCGGACGCGCCCAGCCCTTCCTGACGATAGTTATCACCCTGGTCATAGTTGGCGCGAAGTGCGCCAAACCGGGTGTTTTGTTGTAGATTACCGCCAAACGTCGTTGGCGCGCTGCTATCGCTATTGCTATTGCGATAACGCTCGTAGCCGCCATAAACCGACCATGACAGGTCGCTGTTTTCACCACTACTGCCGGTCATGGATACGGTTGAGGAACGACTTTGACTGGACTGGTTATAATTCATGGCGACAGACGTTCTGTTTTCGCCCCAATCCAGCGGTATAGAGACATTAAACGACATTGTGGTTTCGGTATATTTTTGTCGGCTACTCACGTCCAGTGGTTCGTTAACGCCGTGATAAAAGCGATCGTAATCCCAGGTGGTGCGCTGTCGTGCGATATTCACCCCGTAGCTTATATTCCGCCACTGGTTGCTATACCCCATTTGTAGCTGTGTTATACGCGATTGGTTATTGTAGTAGTCTGCGGTGCTGGCGCTGAGGTTAAGCGTGCCAAGCCGTCCTAACGGCTGGCTTACCGTCGCGGACAGGCGATTGCGCTGATGCAGCGTGTCGGAGTAGTAATCAATCCCCGTTTTTGCTTCCCGGCGTACGCCGAGCACGTCCTGAAGATCGCGAAAGCCGTTGGTTGAATAACGATAAGCCGCCAGTACCAGGTTAGTGCCGGTGGTAAACGTTTTGCTGTAACTGAGTTCCGCGCGCCAGCCTTGCTGGCGATCATTATGCTCTGCGCGCGCATTCGACCAGGTGGCGTTAAGGCCGAACGCGCCCATACCGGTGGCCCAGACACCGCCCGCCAGCCATGCCTGGTAACGCTGCGCAATTCGTGAACCGAGGTTGAGGGTAATGGTGTTATTAACGCCGTGCTGGAACGTTCCCTCAAAGAACCGATTTTCAATATCGTAGTACTGACGAACCCTGCCGAAGGCCAGCGAATAGTGCCAGTTACCGGGGCGAACCGAATCCGGCACGGAAGAATAAGGCACGGTGAAACGTGAGGTTTTACCGCTGGCCTCGATAACCTCTACCTCCAGATCGCCTTGATAACGGGTGTTGTACAGATCGTCAATATAAAATGGGCCCGGCGGAACGTTGGTTTCATAAATCACTTTCCCCAGTTGTTTTACTACCACGTGCGCGCTACTGGCCGCTACGCCCCGAACTTCCGGCGCATAACCGCGTTTGCCCTGCGGGCGCATCCGCTCGTCGGTGACTAGTTTAGCTCCGTTAAAAGACAGACTGCCGAATAAGCTGGAGTCCGTATAGCTATCGCCCAGCGACAGAATACTGTTAATAGACGCGACAGGTCTTTGCACCCAGGTTCGAACGCTATTATAGCGCCAGGCGCTTCCGCTCTGGTTGCTATTGGCATAGCGCAGATTACTTTGATGACGGACCTGCCAAAGTCCAAGGTTAACGCCCATGTTTAAACCGCTCCATAAGTATTGGTAGCGATAATGGCTGTCGGTATTTTCGGTGCGGGTCCAGTTTGTGTTATGGCGTAAAAACAGCGCCAGCGCGCCGCTATCCCACTCTGAAGGGGAGATATAACCGCGCGGTTTGTGCGTAAGTTCGGTCATTGGAATCGTCAGCAACAGGCGAAGCGTGGCGCTATCAAATTGCCAGCCGGCATGAGGTACCCACTCCCTGAGCGGGCGACACTCGGTCGCAGCGTCGGTCGCGGGGAGTGATTTTATCTGTGCCGCTTTCATCACCGATAAGGGCAGACAGGGTTCCGTCTGTTGACCCTCTTTTACAGCATTAAATCGAATATTAGTGCTCGAGGTTACCAGCGTGCCATTAACGTAAACGTCGGCAAGATAGTCTCCGGAAGGCGTTTGCTGTTCATTAAAACGGGCAATATTTTGTCCGTAAGTGGCCCCCTGAAGTAGCGCAGGATCAAAATAATACTCTTCACCCTGCGCGGAGCCTGAGCAAACTATGGCGATCAATAGCGCAAGGCTTTTGCGGTTCAAATTAATGGTGGGGGACATCGTAGCTCTCGCTTATCCTTGCGCCCAGGTCGTTAACCAAAGTAACGGTGACTGTACCGGAGAAGGATTTGAGTGACCGTTTGCCCGGCAGCCACCAGGTTTGACTGGAAAAAGGGGCAATCATGTCAGCATCCAGGTTATACGAAGCGCCGTTCACTTTTACATTCAGGTTACTTAAAGAGGCAAACCAGGGCTGCGGATTAACAATAACAATACCGCTTTTTCCGGAACCCTTATTTACCGTTTTAATCTGTAGTTTTTTCGCCAGATTATCAGGTTTACCTAGCCCGTCAGGACGATAGAAAAGTTTTATTCTTGAGCGCAGCATCACCAACATTTTATTTTGCCCGCCGTCGCTGCCAATATTCGTTGGTGGTACCTGTAATACGTTAAACCAGAATACTGACTCACGATCCTGCGGCAATTTTTTCGTGTTGTTATAAATTACGCGTACAACCTGGCCTGCTTTGGGTTGAATACGAAATACCGGCGGCGTGGCAATGAACGGCATCGCGCTGCTATTTTCCGGGCTGGTATTCATATCGCCATCGTCAAACCAGGTTTGTACGATATAAGGTATTGCATCATTATTTTTTAACTGCACATCTACGGAGGAGGCTGTTGATGGGTAAATTATTCGGCTACCCAAAATAGTAACGCTCGCCCACGATGCTGTGGCGGGTAGGGCCAGCAATAGAAAAACTATTAAGTAATATAATGCGGAATGTCGGGTATCCATTTTCATCTCAACAACTCCCTGGCGATTGAAAATGGTCTGGCGTTTCAACGCCAGACCGTAGCGACAATTATTTATACGAAACGGCGTATTGAAGGGTGGCAGCGACTGTCCCCGCCTCTGCTTTCCCGGTAGAGTAATACCGCGCGGTATAAGTCGCGCTCGCTTCAGAAGCATTTGGTTCCAGCTGTAGGTCGCCGTCGCCAGTAAAGCCGCCGGTCAGATTGATTGGCTCCCCTGAAGTGTCGAGTAATTGGACTTCAACATTTTTCGCGCTGCCAGTATTACCCAGGTTACCGTTACTGGTGACCTGATTACCGACAAAGACAGTGGAAATTTTTGTTGTTTTGTCCTTAGAGCCGGTACACCCGGACAGCCCAATATCAAACGTTATTGGCCCCGCAGTTTTCCCTTGTTCTGATAAATCTTTAGTACTTACTGTTGGTAATAACACGACGGGTTTAGCCTGATTACCATTAATCACGACAGAGCATGTTTCATCAGAGACTTCCCCTTGAAAGGTGATGGTGTTATCAGAAACAGCCATCGCGCTGCTGGAGACAAGAAGTGAGCCTGTGATCATTGCTAAATACTTTTTCATAGACATATGATAATGTTCCTGTATTAATCTTTACTTTTTCAGGACGAGTGCAATTCGCCCGAATGTTTCGTGCTTATGGAGGAGTGGTAAAAATAACGATCATTAACTCTATTTTTGGATGTGAGCTATACCCTCCTGACTATTGATAATGCGATATAAAACAAACAGACTTATTTCTCTTATCATGAAATAGAGCGATAAGCGCTTTCGTCCATACATCTCATTAGTACAACTGATAGTGTTATCATTTGATTGAGTGTAATCCGATAACAATTCTCTCCGCGTCTGAATAGATAGACTATGTTGCAATACAAACCTGCACATTTTTGCTATGTAAAATCCGTATCAGTTAAACCTCCCGATGGATAATACGATGGTGAGATTAAGGTAAATTTTCTGAAATGTGCTTCTGAAACAGTATAATTAGTCTTACTTTTTTCTTACTTTTGGCCTTTCAGAAGTTTCCTGAGTTTGCGTTAAGGTAAAGAAAAGTGTTCAGATTTACCTATAACTGTTTGATTTGTAATGTGCAGGTAATACTTGTGTCAATTATTGTTTACTATAAGTGAGACTTATAAGTTAAACTCAGGTTAATTAGGGGGCTGAATTCTTTTTTGAGCATGATAATATGTCGTCTGAATGATGGATGCAGTTACCTTTAGGATTGTCATGAATGAAAGCATATTTTTACTTGATAAGCGTGTTGTATTTGATAGTACGAAGATGACCTTATCGCATGGTAATGAGATAATCAGAATATCAGAAGCTGAGACCCATCTGCTTCTTGCTTTTTGGCATGGTCTTTACAAAAAAGAAGATATTATTCATTTTGTTTGGGAAAATCGTGGAGGCTGCGTCTCAGAATCAAGTTACTATAAACTCATTAATCAAATGAGAAATGATTTTAGTAGCATCGGTCTACAGCCATCTGATATCGTAACTCGCCCTCGGGTGGGGGTGTCGCTGTCTGTTGCCATTGAACCTATAAAAAAAATCACCTCCCTCAAGGTGAGTGATGAAAACGTTAAGGGCACCCCGACTCGGGAGAACATATTTTACAAAATTAAACGTCACAGCGTATTTGTGGTATTAACAGGAGCCATTCTTCTGGCATTGCTCTATGGTGTATTTACTATATATAAAGCGCCTGTTCGTAACAGCTCTGATAGTTTTTTTACATATCTTGGCGAATATAACGATTATGCAATCTATAAAACAAAAGAGGATAAGGTCACATTAAGTGAAGTAGTTTTTGCTTTTAACTCTCTAAAAATTAAAATTTACCGGCAAAATGGACGCCATCTTTATTATATCAGGGAGCCTAACATGAATATTTTTCTGCAATGCTTAAATCCTGTTGAAATGGCGGTGCCAAAATGTATTACAGTAAAAGAACGTTACTGATTATATTTGTAATATTTATCGCCATTGTCGCAATCGGATCGGTAATAGCGCTTGAGTGGGTAAATCGTGACTCTTATAGAACCAATAATCTTATATGCACGACAAAATCAGAAGTGTATATTGCGCCACGAAAATTGTACATGGATGGTGGACTTGTGCTGGATCTTAAATCCGGCAGGATTACCCTACACTACGATGTTACTACCGATACGAAAGAAAAACGGCTTTTTTTTCGTGACATCTGCATCAGCAAACTGCGCAGAACGGGTATGAAAACATTTACTTTTAAAGTTAATTCAGTTAAGACTTTTGAGTCTGATACTGCTGGCGATTTGTTTTCCTGGTTGAGACTGTTACAGCCTGGTACGATTAATGAGTTAAAGATGGTAAAAATTGGGAAAAATACCTACATGTTTTCGCTTAATCGGCATTTGTATAATGTGTGTACCACCAGTAGTAACGTTGAGTTGTAGCCAATAATCCCTGTATTGATGGGAATTCGTTCCATGATGGTTACGCCTCATCAGGCAGCGAACCTGGTATCAGGCTAACATATTGAATGCGTCTGTATTTTAGATATCTGCTATCGCTTATTTTAACGATAGTATCCTGCACCTGTTGGGTATTGATATTTTCTTGTCTATTTTCGGCACAGGGAGTGCTATCTTGCTATCATTAAGAACGTATAACCTATCTCTCAATATTGCTTTTCTATATTAATGTTACTTTAGTTATCCTATAAAAGCGTACAGTGGCAAAAGGAAGGCCGGTAAGAGGGCAATGATTTGAAAGTAAGAAAGCTATTTCTGATGTTGTTTATTGCCGTTCCACTGATCGTAATGATATTGGTGGGGTTACTCGCGGGTATCTTCCAGCTAAAACGAGATATCGCCGTCAGCGCCAATACGCTGCTGCGGTTTAGCGCGGATATATCTGCCGCCTCCTGGCAAGTCGCCGGAAAAGCCGCCAGACTGGCTGAGAGTTCCTGCACTGACACGCTGAAAGAACTGTCCAGAACGCGGGCCTTCACTCCTTATGTCCGTGACATTGGGTTTCTGGAAAATGGTGATATCACTTGCTCCTTTGTCACAGGAACCGAACGCTATCATTTTTCCCGGCTGGCAGGGCTTTCTTTACCTGCTTCTTATCCGGAACGGTGGTTGCGATCTATCGGTAGTATGGCCGAAGGACCCAATCGCCTTGTTGTGGTTTATGTGAAAAAAGTAGCAGCGAATAAAGCGGCTTTCGTCATTGTGGATTCGCAGTATGTCCAGGAGCTCATGGAGATATTGGCTGCAGAGAGAGCATCAGCCTTTAGCCTGACATTCGGCGCAGGGGAGGCGATTACCAGCGCTGCGACGTTGCGCGGTAAGGCGTTTTTAACGCAGCGGTTCACCTCAACCGATCACACTATCCAGCTGATGGTACGAACCCCTTTCTCAACGTTATCGGCATACTGGTTACAAAACCTTTTTATTTTTGTTCCGCTGTCATTGTGTCTTTCTGTAGGGATGATGTTGTTCTACAGGCGCTGGTATTTAAAACGTTTATCTCTGGCCCGGGAGATTGCCAGGGGAATAACACACAATGAGTTTACGGTACATTATCAACCTGTTTTTAATGTTAAATACGGTAGTTGCGGTGGCGTGGAGGCGCTAATGCGCTGGCCGCAACCGGATGGCCGTTTTATAACCCCGGATATTTTTATTACCGCCGCAGAAAATGAAGGCATGATTATTCCACTCTCTCGTCATCTGTTCGAACTGATTGCTCATGACGTGATAAACTGGACTGTACCGGATGATTTCTATATCAGCGTAAATATATCGCCTGCGCATCTTATGGATGACGGTTTTATACAAGATATAGAGGTGCTCAGGACTCGTTTGGGAACGATAACGCTTATGTTGGAGCTCACCGAGCGTAGCCTGATTGTAGAACCTTCACAGGTCGCAGAAAAACTTTCAACGCTCCGTGAAAAAGGCGTGTTAATAGCGATTGATGATTTTGGGACCGGCTATTGCTCACTCTCCTATCTCCAACAATTACCTGTAGACTACCTTAAAATAGACAGAACGTTTATCGATACCATTGATACCAGCAGCAATGATGTTCCTGTCCTGGATACTATCATTACGCTGAGTCAGCGACTGGGGCTCAATGTGGTTGCCGAAGGGGTCAGTACCCAGCACCAATTGCGTTACATCTTAAGCCACGGGGTAGGATTCGTTCAGGGATTTCTTTATGCCAGGCCGATGGGGGCTAATGACTTTATGAGCTGGCTTGGCAAGTCGGCCCAGAGGCAAAATGGTTTACTCAAGGGGGAAAACGGATCCGCGAGCGGCCTGGTGGCTGAATAATACAGGAGCTCGCTACGGAAAAAAATTCAATAGCGCGATATATCCTGGTAATATGTTTATGCCGTGAAGAAACGTGATAGCACTGGGGCGGATATTTTTATGAGTCAGAACAATTATCTGATTGACAAAAGAGTTATTCTTGATTGTGAACGAATGACGCTTTCCTGCGCCGGAGAGTCGATAACGATATCTGAATCGGAACGCAGTTTGCTTATCGCTTTTCATGAAGGCCTTTTTAAAAAAGATGATTTAATTAACTATGTCTGGGGGCGCAAAGGTGTCGTGGTCTCTGATGCCAGTTATTACAAACTGATTAACCAGCTACGAGGATCATTTGATAAAATTGGTCTTAAGGGGGCGTCTGTTGTGACTCGTCCCCGCGTGGGTGTTTTACTCTCAGTTTCCATTGAACCGTTGAGTGATGAGGCGCAAAATATGCCGTTGCCTGCTGTTGCTGAAACAGAATTATCGACGGTTGAAGTGCGACACGATGACACTATTATTACCCCAATACCGGGCGCTGTGAATAAAAAAGATTGGCTCTACTTTTGCCTGGCCGCGCTTCTGATGTTTTTTATGATGTATAAAGTTAAGGGTGAAAATATTGATTACTTTACCCTCCAGGGTTCGTATGATGGATACACTTTTTATAGTGTCGGGCATGATAAAACCCATCTGACGGATATCGTTGAAGCGTACTCCGAGATGAGTAATGAAATACATAAACAAAACGGAAAAATCATTTATTACATTCGCGTTCCTAATACAAATATTTTTGTCCAGTGTCTTAACCAACTTGATATAGCGGAGCCGAAATGCATTTCCATAAAAGAACGTTATTAAGCGTGGCGACGCTTGGTATGTTGGCTGTTTCAGTCGTACTGATGGTAGTTTGGGTACGAAACAGTAATCATAGTTCTATTAATACTAATGAATTTTTATGTACGACAAGAACGGTAACGACGATACAGCCTAAAGATATCCATGCCGATGGCAGTCTTGTTCTTGATTTTAAGATGAAGAGAATTACGCTTCAATATGAAATAAAAACAAAAGATAACGGTGTAAAAATATTATACCGGGACGTGTATATGAAAAATTTACATCGAACAGCGCCTGGTGTTTATACGTTCGAAGTATCCCAGGTAAAAGTCTTTGCCACGGACACGGCTGGCGATCTGTTATCACATTTACGGGTTTTGCATCCGGAAGCGGCTAATGAGATTCGAATATCTAAAGTGGGTGAGAAAACCTTTTTCTATTCTCTTAATCGGCAGCTTTATAACGTTTGTACCGCGCAGTAGATCTGAATGTTGTCTGAATGCGTCAGAAAGCGAGTTGCGAAATTGCCCTCCGCAAAGGTAAAGGTTAACTCAATAATCAATTAAAATACATATAAAACAATTAGTTATGAATTTTTTACTCTTCATGGAGGTAACTGATACTCGCTGATAACCTCTCGCAGCCCGCCTGACGGATAAGATGCCAGGAGCGGGTCTGAAGCAACTATGAATCCGCTATTAATAAAAAAGTAAGAACTCTGTAAGACTGATTTCATATCCATTATCGAATATATCAGGTTATATTACCTCCGCAGTTGGCATGACTGGTAATAAGCGCATTAGGTGCTCTTAATCTAAATGCTATTTGTGTGCCATAAGTTCCGGTACCGCCTTAATTATATATCAAAAATGGAGTGGTTTTAATGAAAAGACGGTCTTCGTTCCTTGTTTTTTTAGGTTTATTATTAGCGTCACCTTTAGCTTTGGCTAACGATCAGCACACCGTATCGTTTGGTTATGCACAAACTCATCTCAGTTCATTGAAAAATAGCGATAGCAAAGATCTGCGAGGCTTTAATTTTAAATATCGTTACGAGTTCAATGAGACCTGGGGGATGTTAGGCTCATTCACCGCGACGCGCAATGAAATGGAGAACTACACCTGGAAAGAGGGGAAGTTGCATAAAAATGGTTCCGATTCTGTGGACTATGGTTCTTTGATGTTTGGACCAACATATCGTTTTAATGACTATGTGAGCCTGTACGGCAATGCGGGTATAGCGACGATGAAATTTAATAAACACTCAAAAGAAGACTCCTTTGCCTACGGCGCTGGCGTAATATTTAATCCAGTTAAGAGTATATCTATCGATGCATCATGGGAAGCCAGTCGTTTCTTCGCTGTGGATACCAATACATTTGGTGTCAGCGTAGGTTATCGCTTCTGATATTAAAAGTATAAGCGTTACGTTTATGGCAAGGAATTAAAAATAATATGGCGCTGCTACAGAATAGGGATGGTTATGATCGCTCAGGTAATCTTAAGAGGAAGATAAAACACTCACCGTAGCGTTATTCTATTGATGAAATTATGATAAATTCACTATCGGAACAACTTCCGTTAAAAACGATAGGTATAGTTTTAACGGATGATTATTATACTTATTTAGGCATCGCTTCACTCTTTGAGGATGGGAAGTGCTTTATGTTCCCACTCAATGGAGAATATAATTCGTGTCAGATATCAGCTAGCGAAGATATCATAATTATTATTGATGGACGAGTTTTGATTCAGGGGGTCTGGAAAGGTTTTAAGGCGCTCATGCAGCATTATCCACATGCTCGTCGAATCTGGCTCACGCGCAGAGATATTGGAAAACTTTATCCACATGGCTGCGATAGAGATCCTGATATCGATCCCGATTTGGCAAAGCCTTTTTTTATTGAACATTTCATTAAATACGCTTGTGCAAACGATGTAGCGGTCGGTGAACTTGCGCCGTTGACAAAAAAGGAGGAGGAGTTGTTATGGCACTTTTTATATAAAAAGTCGATGAGTCAGATCGCCAGTAGCTATGGCATGAGTCGTAAGACTTTGTACATTCATAGATTGCGTATCTGTCGTAAATATGGCTTCAAACGCTTTTTCCATTTGCTATTTATTTACCAAAGAAGTCGCCATATCTTCGCATCTAAAATTTGCCGTGTAGACAAAAACGCCGATCAGGCTTGAAGCAAACAAGATGAAAAAGTTAACGATGAGAGAGTGTGAAAGCATCAATCCTACTTTGCTGCTTGCCATTAAGATACTTATCTCGGCGCTTGACGAAAAAACAAAAATAAGGCTCAGAGAGCATATTGAAAAAACTGAACAAGAAATAGCCTCAAGCATACATGATAGCATCATGACAGAGACTTTTCTTCAGCAAATGAAAGACATTCGTTACATCTTAAATATAGTTCCTTGACGGCGTTCAGAAGCAAGAACGCGTTATTATTTAATGATTAATAGACCAGGTATTAGTATGAAAAAGATCTTAGTATGTTTCGTCGGCTTGGCTTTAACCGCATGTAGCGCTAATTCGTTGAATTATGGCGCTGAACAGGTACGGGTGATGACCAGCGAGCCAGGTAAGGAATGCAGCTACTTAGGGGATATCACGGGCAGCCAGGGGAATTTCTTTACCGGTGGCTGGACTTCCAACAGTAACCTGGAAACGGGTGCCCGTAACGATCTGAAAAACAAAGCTTATAAAATGGGCGGAAATACGGTAGTCCTGTTAACCCAGCGTGCAGGCCAGACAGGAAGTTCATGGCACGGTTCGGGCTCAAGCAAACAAACGAATGTCACGTTAAGCGGGAACGTTTATCGTTGCCCTCGTTAACCTTATTTTGCAGGCAATATATGCCTGTTTAGTGCGCGCGCCGCACTGGCGACGCGCGCTATTTGGGCTAACCTTGCTTTTTCTCGCTGTATTCCCGCCAACCGCCGCCTAATGCTTTATACAGATTAATGATATTCAGCTGTTGCATGAGACGTGTGCGTACCAGGCGCTGTTGCGCGCCATAAAGCATACGATGGGTATCAAGCAGCGTAAGGTAGTCATCGATGCCTTCCTGAAAACGGAGTCCGGCCAGCTCATAGGCGATTTGACTGGCTTCAACCGCGCGTTGTTCTGATTGCACCTGGTCATTCAGCGTACGCTGTCCCGCCAGACCATCCGCCACGTCGCGAAAGGCTTGCTGAATAACGTTTTCATACCTGGCGATTTCAATCTGTTTTTGGACATGCGCCCTGTCCAGGTCAGCGCGTAATGCGCCGCCGTGAAAGAGAGGCAAGGTGATTTGCGGTAGAAAACGCCAGCTTCCCGATCCCGGTTCAAAGAGCCCGCTAAGAGACGCGCTGGCCGTTCCCGCCGTGCCTGTCAGGCTGATTGTCGGGAAGAAGGCGGCGCGCGCTGCGCCTATTCGGGCGTTTGCGCCGCGCAGCCTGTACTCGGCGGCGCGAATATCCGGGCGGCGTACCAGCAGATCTGACGGTAATCCGCCTGGCAGAGTGGTCGGGATCGCGCCTTCCGTAAGCGTGACCGCCTCGTTTAGTCGACGCGACAGTTCAGGCGTGAGCGGCTGGCCCAACAGCAATTCAAGCGCGTTACGATCCCGCGCCAACTGTCGCGTATACGCCGCGCGATTGATTTCCGCAGAACGCAGCGCGATCTCCGCCATACGCAGATCGAGCTGTGTGGCGTTGCCTGTCCGGGCAAGCTGGGTTGTCAATGTGTATGAACTTTTTTGCGCGGCCAGCGTATCTTCGGTTAAGCGCAGCAGCTCCCGGTCAGCCCGTAGCGTCAGCCAGGCGCTGGCGACTTCGGAAACCAGGCTCATTCGCGCCGCAATGTACGTCTCATCAAGCGCCATATAGGCGGCTAATGCCTGGTCGCTAAGGCTTCGCACTCGCCCCCAGAGATCCAGTTCCCAGGCCGTCGTCGCCCCAGCCGCCTCGTAGCGTCGGTTAATCTCAGGCTCGTCCGTGACGCTGAGATCGGCGGGAATGCGACCGGCGTCCATGGCGGTGGCGATGCCGAGCGTCGGCAGCATCTCCGCGCGCTGAATACGGTATAACGCCCGGGCGGCTTCAACATTGAGCCCTGCCTTGCGTAAATCCCGATTATTGCGTAACGCGATCGCGATCAGTTCCTGTAGAAGCGGATCGTGGAAGAAATCACGCCAGCCAATGTCAGCGGCATCCGGCGCGCCAGAAACGGTTGACGTTGCGTAGGGATAGACCATCGCAGTCGGCGATGCGGGGCGTTCGTGCTTCGGCGCCATCGTACAGCCAGCAAGCGTGGTGACGAAAGCAAGCGTCGCCAGCGTGGCGGTCTGCCGATAGCCTGTAAAAGTGATCTTCATTATGCCATTCCCATCATTATGCTTGCTGATCATGTGAATCAACGCGGTTCTCACGCTTTAATGCCATCCTGCGAACCACCACGTAAAATACAGGCGTCAATAACAGGCCAAAGAGCGTGACGCCCAACATTCCGGCAAACACGGCGATGCCCATCGCATGTCGCATTTCCGCGCCGGCACCCGTCGCGAGTACCAGCGGTACTACGCCTGCGATAAAGGCGAAAGAGGTCATCAGGATAGGACGTAGACGCAGGCGTGACGCTTCCAGCACGGCGGTCAGCGGGTCTGCGCCGTCGTGTTCTTTGGCGCGGGCAAACTCGACAATCAAAATGGCGTTCTTGGCCGCCAGGCCGACCAGCACCACGAAACCAATCTGCGTAAAGATATTGTTATCTCCGCCAGATACCCACACGCCGACAATGGCTGAGAGTAATGACATAGGCGCAATAAGCAGGACGGCGAAGGGCAGCGACCAACTGTTATACTGCGCCGCCAGGATCAGGAAGGCCAACAGCACCGCCAGCGCAAAGATAGCAAGCGCGGAGTTGCCGGCCTGTTTTTCCTGATAAACCAGATCGGTCCATTCGAAGACCATCCCTTCCGGCAACGTTTCACGCACGATCTTTTCAATCGCGTCCGTCGCCTGTCCGGAGGAGAAGCCCGGAGCCGGTCCACCACTAATATCTACCGAGGGGAAGCCGTTGTAATGGATGATTCTGTCCGGCCCTGACTGGCGCATAATCGTGACGAAAGCGCTAAGCGGGATCATCTCGCCCTTCGCATTGCGGACTTTAAGCAGGCCGATATCCTCTTGCTGCATACGGAATGGCGCATCGGCCTGCGCCATCACCCGCCAGGTGCGGCCAAATCGGTTGAAATCGTTGACGTAAAGCGAGCCGAGGTTAATTTGCAACGTTTCAAAGATGTCGGTGAGCGATACCCCCATTGATTTCGCCTTTACCCGGTCGATATCCACCTGTAATTGCGGGGCGTTTGTCTGGAAACTGGCCAGCATATTGGCCAGTTCGGGCGTGTGCATCGCCTTAGACATAATCTCGCTTTGCACCTTTGTCATCGCTTCAAATCCCAGTTCCGCACGATCTTCAATCTGCAATTTAAAGCCGCCCGTCGCGCCAAGCCCTGGAACCGGCGGCGGTGGGAAGATGCCAATAAACCCGTCGGGAATGTGGCTAAATTTGTGCATTAGCTTTCCGGCGATAGCGTTAGCGGAAAGCGAAGGATCTTCACGCTCGTCAAAGGGTTTCAGCATGGCGAACATCAGCGCCGAATTTGGCACATTTACCGGGCCGTTAACCGACAGACCGGGGAAGACGACGACGCTTTCAACGCCGGGTTCTGCCAGCGCGATAGCGGACATCTGTTTCACGACCGCCTCTGTGCGATCCAACGATGCGCCGCTTGGGAGCTGGGCGATGCCGACGAGATAGTATTTATCCTGCGCAGGCACAAACCCGTTCGGTACCTGATGGAAGCCAAGCCAGGTCAGCCCCACAAAGCCAGCATAGAGCACCATCACAATGACGCTGCCGCGCACGGCCCGACGGACGGCGCTAACATAGCGGTTCGACGCGCTGTCGAAGAAATGGTTAAAGCGATGGAAAAAACCGCCAGTGACCGTGCCCATCAACCGCGTTAGCCAGTCAGCCTTCGCAGTATCGTGGTGCGGTCTTAGCAAAATGGCAGCCAGCGCAGGGGAGAGCGTCAGCGAGTTAATGGCCGAAAGGATGGTCGAAATAGCGATGGTCAACGCGAACTGACGATAAAACTCACCCTGCAGGCCCGCCAGGAATGCGGAAGGGATAAAGACCGCCGTTAGCACCGAGGTAATAGAAAGAATGGGACCAGTGACTTCATCCATCGCCTTCTTTGCCGCCTCTCCGGGACTTTTGCCCTGCGAGATATGCCGTTCCACGTTTTCGACCACAACGATGGCGTCATCGACAACGATACCTATCGACAGGACCAAACCAAACAGCGAAAGCGTATTCAGCGAAAAGCCAAACAGGTGCATCAAGGCAAAGGTGCCGACCAGCGAAACGGGAACCGCCACCAGAGGAATAATGGACGCCCGCCAGGTTTGCAGGAACAGCACCACGACAAGGACGACCAGCACGAGGGCTTCCAGCAACGTAATCGCCACCGATTGTAGCGATGCGCGCACGAAGACCGTAGGATCATAGGCAATCCGGTATTCGATATCCTGCGGGAAGTTTTGCTGCAACTCATCCATTTTGCCGCGAATCGCGTTAGATACGTCAATTGCATTGGCGCCCGGACTTTGAATAATCTGTAACGCTGGCGCCGCTTCGCCATTCAGTAAACTGCGCAGCGTATAGGCATCTGCGCCCAGCGTGACGCGGGCGACATCACGCAGACGCGTCACCTCGCCGTCAGCGCCGATTTTTACCACAATCTCGCCGAACTGTTCTTCGCTGGTCAGGCGGCCCAGCGTGTTTACCGTCATCTGAAAAGCGGCGGAGGCCTCCGGCTGTTGCCCGACGGAACCGGCGGCGACCTGTACGTTTTGTTCCCGCAACGCCGTAACGATATCACTGGCGGTAAGACCGCGGTTGGCGATTTTCGCCGGGTCCAGCCAGACGCGCATGGCGTACTCGCCCGCGCCCCAGACGAGAACATCGCCGACGCCGGGTAAACGGGCCAGTTCGTCGCGAACCTGCCGGATGGCGAAGTTAGACAGGTAAAGCGAGTCATAGCGTTTTTGCGGCGAGACAAGATGGACCACCATCAACATATCGGGGGACGTTTTCTCCGTTACAACGCCAATTCGCTGGACTTCTTCGGGCAGGCGGGGCAGCGCGCGGGATACCCGGTTTTGCACCTGAATTTGCGCCATATCAGGATCGGTTCCCTGTTCGAAGGCGATAGAGATAACCATGCGACCATCAATGGCCATCTGGGTATTCATATACAACATGCCGTCAACGCCGTTGATTACCTGTTCCAGCGGCGCGGCTACCGTATCGGCAATCACTTGCGGGTTAGCGCCGGGGTAGCTGGCGCTAACCTGTACCGTGGGCGGCGTAACGGCCGGATATTCACTCAGCGGCAGTTTTAAAAAGGCGATAGCGCCAGCCAGCAGCATTAACAGCGACAGGACGATGGCGAAGATGGGCCGTGCGATGAAAAAGTGGGTGAATTTCATTGGCGCACCGCCTTCGACGCGCTGTCGCCGTCCGCTTTAGTCAATGTCGCGGTCTGTTTGTCGGGCATATTCTGCCGCATCGGCACCAGACGCGGCGCAACGGTCATGCCAGGACGCACCAGCCCCTTGAGGATGATTTTTTCTCCCGGCTGTACTCCCTGTGTAACGACGCGGAGTCCATCGACCATTTGTCCCAACTCAACCGGACGATACTCCACCTGATTCTCCTTGCCGACGATCAGCACATAGTTTTTGCCCTGATCGGCGCTCACCGCCAGATCGTCAATCAGCACGGTTTCCCGCGGCTCGCCGATGGGCAAACTGATTCGGGCAAACAGGCCGGGAGAAAGCATTCCGTCGGGGTCAGGAATCACGGCGCGCGCCCGGATAGTGCCGGTGCTGCGGTTCATCTGATTGCCCATAAAGTCGAGTACGCCCTGATAAGGCAGCCCGTTATCGGTGGTTAACCCCATGTTGACTACCGGTGGATTTTTGTCGGAGCGGGTATGCCGTAACGCCTTCAGCCAGGTGGCTTCGTCAATATCGAAATACACATACATGGGATTGTGAGACACGATAGTCGTCAGAAGCGTGGCGTTACCCGCTACGCCGCCGCTGACCAGATTGCCCCGGGTCACCAGTATACGGTCAACGCGTCCGGCAATGGGCGCGGTAATACGGGTCCAGGATAGTTCAAGGCGCGCTGCGGCGACGGCGGCTTTGGCCGATTGCATCTGCGCCTGTCGCGCATTACGCGTGGCGGTGACATCGTCAGCGTTTTTACGTGATACGGCGCCGCTGGCGACCAGTCGTTGAATGCGATCGAAATCCGCCTGCGCCTGGCGGGCCAGTACTTCAGCCTGACGTAATTGCGCGACGGCGGTGTCGAGGGCGACCTCGAACGGGCGCGGATCGATCTGGAACAGCAGTTGTCCGCGGCTTACCAGACGTCCTTCCGGAACGCTGACGGCGTCAAGGGTTCCTCCCACGCGCGAACGCAGCTCCACGGTCTCCGGCGCGGCCAGAAAACCGGTGAATTCCGCCGTAGGCGCGAGTGTGCGGCTAAGGGCTTTAGCAACCGGTACCGACGGTGGAGGCGGCGCGCTGGCCGGGGGGCCGACGGCGTTGCCTTTATCCCATAGTGCTTCGCCGGCCATGTAAATCACGCCCCCGATGGCGGCGATGACGCCGGCTATCAACATAATTTTGAATGTTCTACGCATGTCGTTTCCCTCTTTACCGCAGCGTGTCGGCCATTCCGCAACGCTGCCGCAGAATTTTTGACAAAGGCTAGGCGTTACAACGAAGGAAAGGTCAAGCGTTCCTGACGGGTTTTTTCGGGGCGTGGGTCGGCATCGTGGCGTAAATGTCTCGCATCATCCTCTTTTATGAGCCATCTCACATTCTCGCCGAACCGTGCAGCCTGAATACGCTTGACCTTCCCACAATGGCAAGCTTTAGGCTTTCTGATACCGAATAGTCAGGATGGGGAAGTCGTCATGAGTCAGTCAGAAAATCGTCACGACACGATAAGCTTACTTATTGAAGGTATGACCTGCGCGTCGTGCGTCGCTCGCGTTGAAAAAGGTATTAAGGCTGTGCCTGGCGTAACGGACGCTACGGTGAATCTGGCGACGGAGCGCGCTACCGTCCGCGGGACGGCGTCGGCGGAGGCGGTGATCGCGGCGATTGAAAAAACGGGGTATGAGGCGCGACCGGTAGAGACGGCGGGGCAGGGCGAAGACGACTCTGAAGAGAAAAAAGAGGCCGAGCGCGTCAGGCTGAAGCGCGATCTGATTCTCGCCAGCGTGCTGGCGCTCCCCGTTTTTGTGCTTGAAATGGGCTCGCACCTTATTCCTGGTATGCACGAGTGGGTGATAAAAACGATTGGCATGCAACAAAGCTGGTACTGGCAATTTGCACTGACCCTGTTGGTGCTGACGATCCCCGGTCGCCGTTTTTACCTTAAAGGGTTCCCGGCGCTGGCGCGTCTGGCGCCGGACATGAACTCGCTGGTCGCCGTGGGAACCGCAGCGGCATTCGGCTACTCGCTGGTGGCGACCTTTACGCCCGACCTGTTGCCTGAAGGGACGGTAAACGTCTATTACGAGGCCGCCGCAGTGATTGTCGCGCTTATTCTGCTGGGGCGCTTTCTGGAGGCAAGGGCGAAGGGGCGGACTTCCGAAGCGATTAAACGTCTGGTGGGGCTACAGGCGCGGGTCGCGCATGTGTTACGCGAGGGCCGCATCGTGGATATCCCTGTCGACGAAGTTGTGCTGGGCGACTGTGTGGAGGTTCGGCCAGGCGAGCGGATCCCGGTTGACGGCGAAGTGACCGAAGGCCGCAGCTTCGTTGACGAGTCGATGATTACCGGCGAACCGATACCGGTAGAGAAATCCGCAGGAAGCGCGGTGGTGGGCGGTACCGTAAACCAAAAAGGCGCGCTCACGCTGCGGGCGACCGCCGTCGGCGGACAGACCATGCTGGCGCAAATCATTCGTCTGGTGGAACAGGCGCAGGGTTCAAAACTGCCGATTCAGGCCGTCGTGGATAAAGTGACGCTGTGGTTTGTCCCAATGGTAATGCTTATTGCTGCGCTGACCTTTGTGGTATGGCTGGCGTTTGGGCCGTCGCCAGCGCTGACTTTCGCTCTAATCAATGGCGTTGCGGTGCTGATTATCGCCTGTCCTTGCGCGATGGGCCTGGCGACGCCGACCTCCATTATGGTGGGAACCGGTCGTGGGGCGGAAATGGGCGTGCTGTTCCGTAAGGGGGAGGCGTTACAGCTACTCAAAGACGCTAAGGTGGTGGCCGTAGACAAAACCGGGACGCTTACCGAAGGCCGCCCGGTACTGACCGATCTCGACGTGGCCAGCGGCTTTGAACGCCGTGAGGTGCTGGCGAAAGTCGCGGCGGTAGAATCGCGTTCAGAGCATCCGATTGCCCGTGCGATTGTCGTGTCGGCAGAAGAGGAAGGGATCGCGCTACCAGGCATGAGCGGCTTCGAATCGGTGACCGGGATGGGCGTATACGCTACCGTTGCCGGTACACGTGTTGACGTGGGGGCCGATCGCTATATGCGCGAAATTGGCGTGGATATTAGCGGCTTCGCCACCACCGCCGAACGGTTAGGACAGGAAGGGAAATCGCCGCTCTATGCGGCTATTGACGGTCAACTGGCGGCGATTATCGCCGTGGCCGATCCGATCAAACCCAGTACGCCCGCCGCAATTAACGCTTTACATCAGCTCGGCATTAAGGTCGCCATGATCACTGGCGATAATGCCCGCACGGCACAGGCTATCGCCAGACAGTTAGGGATTGATGACGTGGTTGCCGAGGTATTGCCGGAAGGGAAAGTCGAGGCGATACGGCGCCTGAAAGCGGCGTATGGGCAGGTGGCGTTTGTCGGCGATGGCATCAACGATGCGCCAGCGCTGGCGGAGTCCGACGTGGGGCTGGCGATTGGCACCGGCACCGATGTGGCGGTGGAATCCGCCGACGTCGTACTAATGTCCGGCAACCTGCAAGGCGTGCCGAATGCTATCGCGCTGTCTAAAGCGACCATCCGCAATATCCACCAGAATCTGTTCTGGGCCTTTGCTTACAATACGGCGCTGATTCCTGTCGCGGCAGGCGCGCTATTTCCGGTCTGGGGCATATTATTGTCCCCGGTATTCGCCGCAGGGGCGATGGCGATGTCGAGCGTGTTCGTGCTGGGCAACGCTTTGCGGCTGCGCCGTTTCCGGGCGCCGATGGCAACCCCATCCGACACATCCACGACCTGAGGAGGAGCGTCATGAACATCGGTAAAGCAGCTAAAGCATCGAAAGTTTCGGCCAAAATGATTCGCTACTATGAACAGATTGGTCTGATTCCCGCGGCAAGTCGGACGGATTCCGGCTATCGGGCCTATACCCAGGCTGATGTTAATCAATTGCATTTTATACGCCGCGCGCGCGACCTCGGTTTTTCAGTTGCTGAAATCAGCGACTTACTGAATCTTTGGAATAACCAGTCGCGGCAAAGCGCTGACGTCAAACGCCTGGCGCAGACGCACATTGATGAACTGGACAGACGTATCCAGAACATGCAGCACATGGCGCAAACCCTCAAAGCGCTGATTCACTGCTGCGCCGGCGACGCGCTGCCAGATTGCCCCATTCTGCATACGCTTGGACAACCTGACGATAGCGAGCCGGAGGCGCGTACCGGAGCGGTGTTGCGCCGTCCTCGTCGCCACGGACTGGCAAAGCGTCTGTAAGTCCTGAGATTACGCTTGACCTTCCAACACTGGCAAGGCCCAGACTGGCAACAGTTCCCACACAAAAGGAGTTCACTATGCAGTTCCATATTGATGACATGACCTGCGGCGGCTGCGCCAGTACGGTAAAAAAGACGATTCTGACTCTCGATGCTAATGCGACGGTGAGAACCGACCCGGCGACGCGTCTGGTTGACGTTGAAACGTCGCTATCCGCGGAGCAGATTGCCGCTGCCCTGCAAAAGGCCGGTTTCCCGCCGCGCGAAAGGTAATCGTCAAGGGCGATCGGTCTGGCGACAGGCCGGTCGCGATACGCTAGCCACGCTTCGCTTTTCTTTGTGTGAGATAATCCCCATAAAAAATGTGACAAATCATGTGCCAGTAAGCTTTGTTAATAATATGTAATGATTTGTCTATTTTTGCTAACATTTTACCTGCTATATACAAAAAGATAACAAATAAGTAGCGCAACGCTACCTTGTTACGTCGCTTTGACGACGGGAGCGCTCCAGCGTTTCGCCGCTTCAAAGCTTGATGTTATTTTTTGATGCAGGACACTACCTATGTACACCCCCCTGAACTGGACGACGACACAACGACATGTGGCGTTTGCCAGCTTTACCAGTTGGATGCTGGATGCGTTTGATTTCTTTATCCTTGTCTTTGTACTTAGCGATCTCGCCGAATGGTTTCACGCTTCCGTATCGGACGTTTCCATTGCGATTATGCTGACCCTGGCGGTACGTCCCATTGGCGCGCTGCTATTTGGCCGAATGGCGGAAAAGTACGGACGTCGACCGATACTGATGCTCAATATTCTGTTCTTCACGGTGTTTGAACTGCTTTCCGCCTGGTCGCCCACCTTCATGGCATTTCTGATTTTTCGGGTCATGTACGGCGTGGCGATGGGCGGGATATGGGGCGTTGCGTCATCACTGGCGATGGAAACCATTCCCGATCGTTCGCGTGGCCTGATGTCGGGCATTTTTCAGGCGGGCTATCCCTGCGGCTATCTGTTCGCCTCGGTTATTTTTGGCCTCTTCTACAGTATGGTAGGCTGGCGCGGCATGTTCCTGATTGGCGCCCTGCCTGTTGTCTTACTGCCTTATATCTGGTTTAAAGTGCCGGAATCCCCCGTCTGGCTGGCGGCCAGAGCGCGTAAAGAGAATACCGCGCTGCTTCCTGTTCTGCGCAAACAGTGGAAGTTGTGTCTGTATCTGGTGCTGGTCATGGCGTTCTTTAATTTTTTCAGTCACGGCACGCAGGATCTCTATCCTACCTTCCTGAAGATGCAGCATGGTTTTGATCCGCATCTGATCAGTATCATTGCGATTTTTTATAACATTGCCGCCATGCTCGGCGGTATTTTCTACGGTACGCTATCGGAACGTATTGGGCGTAAAAAAGCGATCATGATCGCCGCCTTTCTTGCGCTTCCGGTACTCCCGCTATGGGCATTTTCCAGCGGATCATTCACGATTGGCCTGGGCGCGTTCCTGATGCAGTTTATGGTGCAGGGCGCCTGGGGAGTCGTACCGACCTGGCTGAACGAGCTGGTTCCGGCGAATGCGCGCGCCGTGCTGCCAGGGTTTGTTTACCAACTGGGTAATTTACTGGCGTCGGTTAATGCGACGTTACAGGCCCGCATCGCGGAAACGCATGGTGGCAATTACGGGTTGGCAATGGCGATCGTGGCTGGCGCGGTGGCTATTTTAATCTGTGTATTTGTGGCATTTGGTCGCGAGACCCGGGGAGTCGTCATCTCCGGTACAGATAGCGACGCACTCCCGGAGTCGGCCGTCGGTCATCGCACGTAAACACTACGCTCCTGGCGCATACTGTCGCTGGGAGCACGCCTTCCCCCCGTAGTTTTCACGCCCTTTCAACGAACAACAAAGGTTAATGATGGCATCTGCCTTTCGTGACCATTACAATCATCGCTTACTTTTTTCTTTATAAGAAATTGATTGTTGGACCTTAAAATTGTCAACGGAGCGAAGATATCATGTTGAAAGATAACCAAAAACACAACGAGTCTGTTGCCCCGAATAGCGCCTTTCTGTCTGAGTTACAACGTGCATTACCGGAATTTTTTACCGCCGATCGCTATAACGAGCAGGGCGAACTGATCGCGAAAGGCGGATTTGATCTCGCCAAATTTGAGCGCGCGTTGAAAGCGCGTAATATTGATGAGCTGACTAGCGGTTATCAGATTGATTTTATTGGCAAAGATTACGCAAAAAAACAGGCGGGTGAAAAATCCGTTACCGTTATCGTTCCTGACGTGGAACACAATACTCTGGCAGAAAATAAAAACAGCCATAATCTTTTTCTGACCGGAGATAATCTGGATGTGTTACGCCATCTGCAAAATAATTACGCCGATACCGTCGATATGATCTATATCGATCCCCCTTATAACACCGGGTCGGACGGGTTTGTCTATCCCGATCATTTTGAATATAGCGATCGGGCGTTGCAGGATATGTTTGGTCTTAATGATACTGAACTGGCACGTTTAAAATCCATTCAGGGTAAATCGACGCACTCCGCGTGGTTATCTTTCATGTATCCGCGTCTTTTCCTGGCCAGGAATCTCCTGAAAGATACCGGATTTATTTTTATCTCTATCGACGATAATGAGTACGCCAATCTTAAATTAATGATGGATGAGATTTTTGGCGAAGGCGGATTTGTCACCAATGTGATGTGGAAGCGCAAAAAAGAGATTTCTAACGACTCTGATAACGTTTCCATCCAGGGGGAATACATTCTTGTTTACGCCAAAACCGGTCAGGGCGCTTTACGTTTAGAACCGCTTTCTAAAGAGTATATTCAGAAATCCTATAAAGAACCGACCGAACAGTTTCCAGAAGGGAAATGGCGCCCGGTGCCGTTAACGGTGTCAAAAGGGCTGAGCGGCGGCGGCTATACCTATAAAATTACCACGCCGAACGGTACGGTACACGAAAGACTATGGGCTTATCCTGAAGCCAGTTACCAAAAACTGGTGGCCGATAATCTGGTCTATTTTGGCAAAGATAACGGCGGTATTCCCCAGCGAGTCATGTACGCGCACCACAGTAAAGGGCAGCCAACGACCAATTACTGGGATAACGTCGCGTCGAATAAAGAGGGGAAAAAGGAGATTCTGGATCTCTTCGGCGACAACGTTTTTGATACGCCGAAACCGACCGCATTATTGAAGAAAATCATCAAGCTCGCTATCGATAAAGACGGCGTCGTTCTGGACTTTTTTGCCGGTTCCGGCACTACGGCCCATGCAGTAATGGCGCTGAATGAAGAAGATGGGGGGCTGCGCACGTTTATTCTGTGTACTATCGATCAGGCATTAAGCAATAACACTATCGCGAAAAAAGCAGGTTATAACACTATTGATGAAATCAGCCGCGAGCGAATTACACGCGTTGCGGCGAAGATCCGCGCCAACAATCCCGCGACCAATAGCGACCTCGGTTTTAAACATTATCGTTTTGCCACTCCGACACAGCAGACGCTGGACGATCTGGATAGCTTCGATATTGCTACCGGCCATTTTATCAATACCAGCGGTCAACTGGCCGCTTTCACCGAGTCAGGATTTACCGACATGATCAATCCTTTTTCCGCCAGAGGATTGGGCGTGCCGGGCGGCGCAAGCGGCGAAGAGACCTTATTAACGACATGGCTGGTCGCCGATGGTTATAAAATGGATATTGACGTACAGACCGTTGATTTTTCCGGCTATTGCGCCAGGTATGTTGATAATACGCGCCTGTATCTGATTGATGAACGATGGGGAACAGAGCAGACCCGCGATCTTCTCAACCACATTGGTACGCACCAGCTTCCGGTTCAGACTATTGTCATTTACGGCTACTCTTTCGACCTTGAATCCATTCGTGAACTGGAAATCGGCTTAAAACAGCTTGATCAAAAAGTGAACCTGGTGAAGCGTTATTAAGAGGGGATGATGATGAATATTTTACTGGAAGAACTTCCCCATCAGGAACAGGCGTTAGCGGCGATTCTGGCGAGTTTCACCGGTATCGATCACGCGCAGGCCGATCATAATCACTATGCTAATCCGCTGATTAAGGGACGTTACGACGATAAGGCCAATATTGACGTTAAAATGGAGACCGGGACGGGTAAAACCTATGTCTATACCCGGTTGATGTATGAACTGCATCAGAACTATGGCCTCTTCAAATTTGTGCTGGTGGTGCCGACGCCAGCCATTAAAGAAGGCGCGCGGAACTTTATCATCAGCGATTACGCCAGACAGCATTTTTCACAGTTCTACGAAAATACGCGGATGGAACTTTGCACCATTAACGCCGGTGATTTTAAAGTAAAGTCGGGGCGTAAAAATTTTCCGGCCCAGTTATTAAGTTTTACTGATGCCAGCCGTCGTGATAGCCATACGATTCAGGTTTTGCTGATCAATGCGCAAATGCTCAATTCCGCCAGTATGACGCGAGACGATTACGATCAAACGCTCCTGGGTGGGCTGACGTCGCCTGTTAAAGGGCTGCAAATGACGCGACCGGTGGTCATTATTGATGAACCGCATCGTTTTGCGCGAGATAACAAATTTTATCGAGCGATTCAGGCTATTCAGCCGCAAATGATCGTCCGCTTTGGCGCTACCTTCCCGGATATTGTCGAAGGTAAGGGTAAAAATAAATGTGTACGTAAAGATTACTATCGCCGGCAACCGCAGTTTGATCTCAACGCGGTGGACAGTTTTAACGATGGTTTGGTGAAAGGTATTGATATTTATTACCCGAATCTCCCCGAAGAACAGGCCAACAATCGTTATATCGTTGACAGCGTCACGGCAAAGAAATTAATCCTCCGACGGGGGAGCAAAATTGCCGAGGTTGGCGTGGGCGAAAATCTCGCCGATGTCGATGCAGGATTTGAAGGCAGTATCGAATATGCCGGCAGTAAAATGTTGTCGAACGATCTGGAGCTGGAGGCAGGGATGGCGCTGGTGCCAGGAACCTTTGGCGCGAGCTACCAGGAACTGATTATTCAGGACGCTATCGATAAGCATTTTGATACCGAGCAGGCAAATTTCTTACGCAGCAATGAGCCAGAAAATAATGCCCCGCGTATTAAGACCTTAAGCCTTTTCTTTATTGACAGTATTAAAAGCTATCGTGATGACGAAGGCTGGTTGAAAGTCACTTTTGAGCGTTTGCTGAAAAAGAAACTGACGCAACTGATTGACGATTATCAGCGCAAGACCCTGCCGCGAGAAGTAGAGTATCTGTCGTTTCTGCAGGCCACGCTCGCCAGCCTGCACTCGGATAACCAAAACGTCCACGCTGGTTACTTTGGCGAAGACCGGGGAAGCGGCGATGAGGCGATCCAGGCTGAAGTAGATGATATTCTGAAAAATAAAGAGAAGTTGCTCAGTTTTTCAGACCATCACGGCAACTGGGAAACGCGCCGCTTTCTGTTTTCAAAATGGACGCTTCGCGAAGGCTGGGATAACCCGAATGTTTTTGTCATTGCTAAATTACGTTCTTCCGGTAGCGAGTCGAGCAAAATTCAGGAAGTGGGGCGCGGCCTGCGGCTACCGGTAGATGAAAACGGTCATCGCGTTCATCAGGAAGAGTGGCCGTCCCGGCTGTCGTTTCTGATTGGTTATGATGAAAAAACGTTTGCCAGTATGCTGGTTGATGAGATTAATCGCGACAGCAAAGTTCAGCTTAACGAGCAGAAACTGGATGAGGCGATGATCACACTCATCGTCACCGAGCGACAAAAAGTCGATCCTGCGTTTACGGAGCTTCGTTTGCTGGAAGATCTGGATGATAAAAAACTGATCAACCGGAGTAATGAGTTTAAACCCAGCGTCACGCTTAACGGAGAAACCAAAAGTGGTTTTGCGTGGCTACTGGAGTTCTACCCTGAGCTGACGCAGGCGCGGGTGCGAGCGGATCGTATTCGTGACAATAAGCCCGCCTCCCGGCTGCGGGTCAGGTTACGCAAAGAGAATTGGGAACAACTTAGCAGTATCTGGGAGCAGTTTTCCCGCCGTTATATGCTGCAATTCGAGCGTAGCGGCGCTTCTTTGGAACAGATTGCCGCCGAGGTGCTGCGCGATCCGGCGCTGTATATACGCCAGAAGCCAAGCCAGGTGCAACAACGGCTGGTATCGAATGAAGATAATGGCCGTTTTGAAGTGGCGCAGCGGGAAGGCGAATTAGCCGCCAGCGAATTTATGGCGGGCATGAAATATGGCCATTTTCTTAAGCAACTGGCGTTACGTACCAGTCTGCCGGTTAACGTCCTGCACCCGGTGTTAATGGCGATGCTGCGTGATGTTTTGCACGGAGATTCACGTTATTTAAGCGAGATCTCGTTGGACAATATGACCCGCGCATTACAGGCGCGGATTAATGCACATTTTGCGCAGCGCCACGATTATCTGCCTCTCGATTTTCAGGCTTCAACGTCGGTATTTGATTCCACGGCACGGCAGTTCAGAGAGGAGATTAGCGCTGAAATTGTGGGGAAAAATGTGGATGAGAATGCGATAGACGATCCCCGTTCTCTCTATCAAATACCGCCGTTGCGTTATGACAGCGTCGATCCAGAATTGCCGCTATTAAAATACGATTATCCGCAACAGGTTTCTGTGTTTGGCAAACTGCCTAAGCGGGCCATTCAGATCCCCAAATATACGGGGGGCTCTACTACGCCGGATTTTGTGTACCGTATTGAGCGTCAGGACGCCGACAGTGTTTATTTACTGGTTGAAACTAAAGCAGAAAATATGCGCGTAGGCGATCAGGTTATTCTTGATGCGCAACGTAAATTCTTCGATATGCTGCGTCGGCAAAATATCAATGTCGAGTTTGCGGAAGCGACCAGCGCGCCGGCGGTATTTTCTACGATCAATGGTTTGATTGAGGGGAAGGTAAACTAACGGGTTTGAATGGACCTTAACGGTTATCTTTTTGATAGACCATATAAAATGGCCGCCGCGCAGCGAGCGTTGCGGTCATTCTCCCTGTGCTAATCCCCCGTCCCGTAAACCGCGTTGACTTGAAGGTTATCGTTTTACGTCTATTCTTAACTTTCAGCTAAGCGTATTTTGCTGAAATTGCAAATAGTCTTGAGGACGCTGTTTTTTTGTTTTGCCGTTATTTTTATAACGGCCAGGTAGATATTGCCAATTGAATGTAACTAAGGGAGACATGTTATGCTAAATAGATACTACCGTTTCGCTGTCGAAAAAGACGACCCCTCCGAAGCGCCAGAGTCGGGCGATAAGCCTGACAGCCAGCCGCAAAAAAAATCGTAATTTATCTGGATATTCCCCGACGTTTTTACGTTTGGGGAAAATAACCGTTTCGTTTCAACCTGGTTGCGAACAGTGAATATTTTACACGAAGTGACTATATATAAACGGGAGGGAACATGGAGTTTGATGCATTCTTTTTAGCGAGACTCCAGTTTGCCTTTACCGTCTCTTTTCATATTATTTTCCCCGCGATTACGATTGGCTTAGCCAGTTACCTGGTGGTACTGGAAGGTCTATGGCTAAAAACGCGTAATCCTGTCTGGCGCTCGCTCTATCAGTTCTGGCTCAAAATTTTTGCCGTCAACTTCGGGATGGGCGTGGTCTCCGGTCTGGTCATGGCTTACCAGTTCGGAACGAACTGGAGCGGTTTCTCCCAGTTCGCCGGCAGTATCACCGGGCCTTTATTAACCTATGAAGTGCTCACCGCATTCTTCCTGGAAGCGGGATTCTTAGGCGTGATGCTTTTTGGCTGGAACAAAGTCGGGCCGGGCCTGCATTTCTTGTCTACCTGTATGGTGGCGTTGGGCACGTTAATGTCGACGTTCTGGATTCTGGCGTCTAACAGCTGGATGCATACCCCGCAGGGATTTGAAATTCACAACGGTCAGGTGGTCCCGGTGGACTGGTTCGCGGTGATTTTCAACCCGTCGTTCCCGTATCGCCTGTTGCATATGTCCGTTGCGGCGTTTTTAAGTAGCGCGATGTTTGTCGGCGCGTCCGCTGCCTGGCATTTACTGAAAGGTAACGATACGCCGGCTATCCGCCGTATGTTCTCGATGGCGTTATGGATGGCGGTCGTGGTGGCGCCCGTTCAGGCATTGATTGGCGATATGCACGGCCTTAATACTCTGAAGCATCAGCCGGTCAAAATTGCCGCGATTGAGGGGCACTGGGAAAATACGCCCGGCGAGCCAACGCCGCTTACGCTGGTAGGCTGGCCGGATATGGAGGCGGAACGGACCCGATATGCGCTTGAGATCCCGGCGTTGGGCAGTCTGATCCTGACGCATAGCCTGGACAAACAGGTGCCTGCGCTAAAAGATTATCCCAAAGAGGATCGCCCCAACTCTACCGTGGTGTTCTGGTCTTTCCGTCTGATGGTGGGCATGGGCGTACTGATGATCTTCCTGGGGCTGGCCAGCCTGTGGCTACGCTACCGACGCCGACTGTATCATTCGCGGCCCTTTATGCACTTTGCGCTGTGGATGGGGCCGTCCGGGCTTATCGCCATCCTTGCCGGATGGGTGACGACTGAAGTAGGACGTCAGCCGTGGGTGGTCTATGGCCTGCTGCGAACGCGTGATGCGGTTTCCGCGCACAGCACCTTGCAGATGAGCATCAGTTTGCTGGCCTTCTTTGTGGTCTATTCCCTGGTCTTTGGGGTTGGCTATATTTATATGATTCGCCTTATCCAGAAAGGGCCGCAGCCGGCGGAGACACCGACCGCTGAAACCGATGGCAGACCCGCGCGTCCTATCTCTGCCGTGGGAGAATCGCTTGAGCAGGAGAAACGCGAATGACCATCGATCTTCCGGTTATCTGGTTTGCTATTATCGTGTTCGCCACGCTGATGTATATCGTGATGGATGGTTTCGATCTGGGCGTCGGTATCCTGTTTCCGTTTATTCGCGATAAACACGATCGCGATGTTATGGTGAACTCAGTCGCGCCGGTATGGGACGGGAACGAAACCTGGCTGGTGCTGGGCGGGGCCGGGCTTTTTGGCGCGTTCCCGTTGGCTTATGCCGTCATCACCGACGCGCTGACTATCCCGCTGGTGGTTATGCTGCTTGGTCTTATCTTTCGCGGCGTCGCGTTTGAATTCCGTTTTAAAGCCACCGAGTCGCATCGCGCGTTCTGGGATAAATCCTTTATCGTCGGGTCAATCCTGGCGACCTTTGCCCAGGGGGTTGTGGTGGGGGCGGTGGTGAGCGGTTTTCAGGTGGAAGGGCGAACCTTTAGCGGTTCGCAGCTTGACTGGCTGACGCCGTTTAACCTGTTCTGCGGCGTCGGTCTGGTCGTCACCTATGCGCTGCTGGGCGCTACCTGGCTGATTATGAAAAGCGAAGATCCGCTGCATAGCCGGATGTGCGCGCTGTCGCGCCCGTTGTTGATCGTCTTGTTGCTGGTGATGGGAGGCGTCAGCGTGTGGACGCCGCTCACCCACGACGACATCGCCGAGCGCTGGTTCACGCTGCCCAATTTATACTACTTCCTGCCGGTGCCTGTGCTGGTGTTGGCTTTTAGCGTCTGGCTATGGCGCAGCGTGAAAAAACCAGAATCCCATGCGCGTCCATTTATTCTCACGCTAGGGTTAATTTTTCTGGGGTTCAGCGGGTTAGGCATCAGTATTTGGCCGAATATTATTCCACCGGATATTTCGCTGTATGCCGCCGCCGCGCCGCCGCAAAGCCAAAGCTTTATGCTGGTTGGGGCGCTGATAATCATCCCGATTATTCTGGCTTATACCTTCTGGAGCTACTACGTCTTCCGTGGAAAAGTGCGACATGGAGAGGGATATCACTGATGGTTAAAGTGAAAAAATGGTCGCGGCGAGTCGTATGGATGGTCGCGATATGGTGCGCCAGCGTGCTTCTGCTGGCGGGCGTCGGAATGTTATTCAGACTGCTCATGACCTCCGCAGGATTTCGCTCCTGACTGATACCCCCCGGACGCGCTTTCGTCTCTCGCGAAAGCGCGTTTTTATCGACAGATCGGCGTTTATCGATCACCTTTGCTCGCCTTATCTCTCCCCTCAATAGCGGTTGATAATTATTCTCATCTTTATTGTCGTTCCCGGGCCGCAGTGATATGGTTACACAGTGGCTAACGCTCTGGTATAACGCAGATAAACGGTATTGATAATGTCTCCGATCTCCTGTCACTCTTCCGCCGCCCCGGCGATGAAAAAGATCTTTTCCGTCAGCGACTTCATCGCGTTTGGCGAGCGTTATGGCATTGATTACCGCTTCCCTGCGCTACCGCAGTATACGCAGAGTAGTCCCGTACTTCATGGCGATATCGAAGAGATAGCGCTTCCCGGCGGGATTTGCATTACACGCTCGGATGTTCACGTGTTACAACCTTATGAAACCACCTCTCGCCATAGCAGTCCGCTGTATATGCTGGTGGTGCTGGAAGGTAACGTCGCGCTGGCTGTCAATGAGCAGACCTTTTTGTTGAGCGCGGGGATGGCGTTTTGCTCGCAACTGAGTGAGCAGCAGACGATACGCGCCCATCACGGCGCAGACAGTAAATTGCGCACCCTGTCGCTGGGAATGTACCCGGACGGCGGATGGCGGGAGCGTTTGCCTGTCTCGCTGGCAGACGAGTGGGAAAATAGCGCGGCCTCGGCGAGGGTCTGGCAGGTGCCGGAGTTTCTGCTTTCAGGGCTACGCTATGCGCAGCAGCCCGGACCTCATACGGCGTCACGCCAGTTAATGCTGGAAGGCATCATGCTGCAATTGCTGGGCTATGCGCTAAATCTATGTCAGCCCGCGAAGCAAAAACGCGGGCTTCCCGTCACCGGTGAATATCAGCGGCTGGAGCTCATTCGGCGTTTACTGGAGCAGACGCCGGAAAAAGCCTACACGCTGAACGAACTGGCGCGTCGGGCGGCAATGAGTCCAAGTAGTCTGCGGTGCAAGTTTCGCCATGCCTATGGGTGTACCGTGTTTGATTATCTGCGCGATTGCCGCCTGGCGCGCGCGCGTCGTTATCTGATGGAGGGATACAGCGTGCAGCAGGCCGCCTGGATGTCAGGCTATCAACATGCCACAAACTTTGCGACGGCATTTCGTCGGCGTTATGGCTGCTCGCCCGGCGAGCTGCGTGACGCGTCTCTGACGGCGTCACGACACTGTGCGTAACGCGCTCCGCCAGAGCGGTAATATCCGCCGCTAACCCGGTTTTCTGCCGCTTTGGGTGATTTTTTATCATTGCGCATAGGCAATCTGGCGTTACGCATAGTGGTCCGTCATCTCTAAAAGGTAATAATTCTTATTTACAATAAAGATGCCTTTGGAGATGTTCATGTTTGCGACAACGCGTATGGCGCTATTGATAGGCGGAGCTATCGGCGGCGCGACTTTTCCTCTTTTTGCCCAGGAAACCACAAAAAATGATACCGTCATTGTCACCTCGCCCGTTCAGAGTGGCGCGACCAAGCTGGCGACGCCAGATATTGAAACGCCGCAGTCGGTATCCATTATTACCCGCCAGCAGTTTGAAGAGCAGGGCGCAACCAGCGTGCGTCAGGCGGTCAGCTACACCCCAGGCGTATACAGTAATCAGATAGGCGCCTCTAACCGCTTTGATTACATCGTATTGCGTGGTTTTTCGGACGGTAGTCTGGATAACGTCTATCTCGACGGGTTAAAAATGATGGGCGACACCAATTCACACAGTTCGTTGGTGGTTGACCCCTGGTTTCTGGAAGATATTGAGGTGGTACGCGGCCCGGCGTCCGTTCTGTATGGACGTTCATCGCCAGGCGGCATTGTCGCGCTGACGTCGCGAAAACCGGCGTTTGATGCCGGGGGAGAGGTGAAGCTGTTTGCCGGCAATCACAACCAGCGCGGGGCGGCTTTTGATGTGACCGGCCCACTGGATGACAATGAACGTGTGGCGGCGCGTCTTAGCGGCATGACACGTTACGCCGATTCGCAGTTTACCCCCTTGAAAGAGGAACGCTATGCGCTGATGCCGAGCCTGACCTGGCGAATTACCGATCGGACGCGTCTTGATCTTATGGCCTATCTGCACCGTGATCCGGAAGGCGGTAGCCACTCCGGACTGCCTTATCAAGGCACGGTTGTACCTTATAACGGCGGAAAAATTTCTAACACTTTCTTTGAAGGTGAAGATGACTACGACAAATACGATCGCCGTGAAAATATGGTGGGTTATAACATTGAGCATCTGTTCGATAACGGCTGGTCGGTACGGCAAAAATTGCGCTATTTGCATACCAAAGTGACGTTGAATCAGGTCTATGCCGCAGGTTGGTTGAATGAAACGGCGCTGAATCGCGGCTATTCCGGCTCCGGGGAGAAAATGTCGGCTATCGCGCTGGATAATCAGCTCGACGGCAGTGTGGATACCGGGGCGATTAATCATCGTCTGCTGGTGGGGATCGATTATCAGGATCGCAGTAATCATACTACTGGCTATTATGGCGCGTTTCCGCCGATTGACGCTTTCAACCCTGTTTATGGCGCTCAGCCGGATTACATTACGTTGTATAGCCGTGAAAAACATAAGCTGCGGCAGACCGGATACTATTTACAGGATCAGATGTCATGGGATCGCTGGCGCTTTACGTTGGGCGGTCGTTACGATCGGGTCAGCGTGTCTAACATCGACAAACTTCATGATTCACGCAGCGATCTCGATAAAAACAACGTCAGCACCCGTGCCGCGTTGCTTTATCTGTTCGACAATGGCGTCGCCCCCTATCTCAGTTATTCTACCGCGTTTACGCCAACCAGCTTCGCCGACGAAAACGGCAATGTGCTGGAACCGATGAAAGGCAAGCAGTGGGAGGCGGGGGTAAAATACGAACCGCTGGGGGGGAACAGCCAGTTTAGCGCCGCCGTGTATCGTATTAACCAGACCAATATCGCGACCAAAGAAGAACCTACCGATCCGTACCGCTCGATTGGTGAAATTGAGTCTAAAGGGGTTGAACTGGAGGCCATTAGCCATTTGTCGGATAGCGTCCGTTTGCAGGCGGCATATACCTATACTGATATCCGTTATAAGAAAAGTAGCCCGCAAGAGCAGGGTAAGCGCGCGGTTTATGCTCCACGGAACCAGGCCAGCGCCTGGCTAAGTTACGATGTGAAAAGCGGTCTGTTAGAGGGGCTGACTTTGGGCTCCGGCATTCGGTACGTCAACGGCGTGACCAGCGATCGCCTGAATACCCACACCTTGCCGTCCTATACACTGGTCGATATGGTGGTAGGGTATGATTTATCCAGCATTGGGTTAAATGGCTTGAGCGCCCAGCTCAACGTAAATAACCTGACGGACAAACGCTATGTCGCTGCCTGTAATTCGCTCTCTTATTGTTATTTTGGTGCCGAGCGTAGCATTGTAGGCAGCGTTTCATGGGCGTTTTGATAACGCTTATCGTCCGGTAGCAAAGGCTACCGGGCAAACATTAGCGGTGCGTCACGCCTTCATAGAGAAGTCTGAGCGCAAACATCCCGATAATGGCGCCGATAACACGGCTGGCAATGCGCTGTATTCGCCCATAAGCGCGGCGGACTGCGGGGAGCGAAAAGGCCTGGCTGAGAAAAATACGCCAGATAACGGATGACAGCACAATTCCGGCCCAGGCCATTAACCTTGCCCATGTGGGCGTTTCTGCGCTAAGCGTTACGGAAAAAATACTGATAAAAAACAGTACGGTTTGCGGATTGGATAAATCGGTCATTAATCCCCGGCGAAAGAAAATCGTCCACGGGGCGGCAATCGGCGTCTGGAGCGTGCTCATTTGCGGCGTCGCCTGGTGGCGAATACTGTTCCAGGCGAACCATAATAAATAGGCGCCGCCGACAATTTTGATAAGAGAAAATACCGCTTCGCATTGCGTAATGAGCGTCGCCAGACCGAAAAGCCCTAGCCCGGAATAAAAGGCGTCTCCCGTGGCGACGCCCAGGCCGGTGATGACTCCCGCCCGGCGTCCTGATGCGAGGCTGGTTTGCACCACCACAAACAGATTCGCGCCGGGATTAAAAAAGGTTAACACAAACAGACTGACGGTAAGCACAACGGCATGAAACGGCTCCATAGACAACTCTTCCCATAGTCTCAAGAAATAACGTTCATCTTATTAATAGTCAAACCAGATGATTGCGAGAGAGATCACAAAGCAGGGGCGTTTTAATCCGCGTTGTTACGCCGACAGAACGGGGGCTGACTGGATTTTTTCAGCAATCTACACTACTTATTTAATCAGTCCGAACGGCCTTTTTGTTCTGATAAAGCGATGATGGCGTAATAATAAAACGAGGGTTTTGCTATGAAAACTGGCTACAAGGTTATGCTTGGCGCATTAGCGTTTGTCGTGACAAACGTTTATGCCGCAGAAATCATGAAAAAAACGGACTTTGATAAAGTCGCCTCCGAATACACGAAAATTGGCACGATTTCCACCACCGGGGAAATGTCGCCGCTGGACGCCAGAGAAGATTTAATCAAAAAGGCGGATGAAAAAGGGGCGGATGTGGTGGTGCTGACGTCCGGGCAGACAGAAAATAAAATTCATGGTACGGCTGATATTTATAAAAAGAAATAAAAGCGTTGCATCATAAAAATACCCGCCTGGGTTTCCGGCGGGTATATTTATTCCTGGCAACCGGCATCCGTTTTGCCGGATGACGGCCTGCAGTAAACGTAGCGCCATCAGGCATTCAGGACGCTGTCATTTGTCTTAATTATCCGACTGGTCTTTGGCACCAGCTTTTAAACGACGCCACAGAGTGGTGCGGCTAATCCCCAGATAACGCGCCGCGGCGCTCTTATCGCCCTTAAAGCGCGCCAGCACATCCTGTAACGTGTGCGCATCCACGGTTGAAGGCGTCAGCTCTGCTGTGTTCACCATAAGCTCAGGTAATAACTGCCGCATAAATTGCCTGTCCAGCGTTGGCGCGGGATCGACGCTTAAAAAAAGTGCCAGGCGCTCCATCATATTACGCAGTTCGCGAATATTACCGGGCCAGCGCCAGGCCAGCAAAAGCGGCTGACACTGTGTCAATCCATGACGTATCGATTCGGTAAACGGAATTTCCATCGCCGCCAGCGACTGTTTTAAAAAGCTTTCCGCCAGCGGCAAAATATCAGCCTGCCGCTCGCGCAAAGGAGGAAGCGTCAGGCGCAGAATACTCAGGCGGTAAAAGAGATCGGGGCGAAAACGTCCTTGCATTATCTCCCGATCCAGATCGCAATGCGTAGCGCTGATCACCCGGACATCCACCGGGACCGGCTGGTGTCCGCCGACGCGAGTGACGGCTTTTTCCTCCAGTACGCGCAAGAGTCGGGTTTGCAACGGCAAGGGCATTTCGCCGATTTCATCCAGAAACAGCGTGCCGCCGTGTGCGATTTCAAACAGCCCCGCCCGGCCTCCTCGTCGTGAACCGGTAAACGCGCCCTCTTCATAACCAAACAGTTCCGCTTCCAGCAACGACTCGGTAATCGCGCCGCAATTGACGGCGACAAAGGGAGGGGATGGCTTATTCTGACGGTGAGGCTGGCGGTGAAAAAACGTCTGGTGAATCGCCTGCGCCGCCAGCTCTTTTCCGGTCCCTGTTTCCCCCTGAATCAGCACTGCCGCACGGGAGCGGGCATAGAGCGTAATCGTCTGGCGGAGCTGCTCCATTTGCGGCGACTGGCCGCGTATATCGCCCAGTTCATACCGGGTTTGTAATCCCTTGCCGGATGGGTAATCCACGCGCTGGCGCCGTGTCAGACGGGTCATATCCAGCGCATCATGGAAAGCCTGACGAACGGTCGCCGCGGAATAAATAAAGATGGCAGTCATTCCCGCTTCTTCCGCCAGATCGGTAATCAATCCCGCGCCGACGACGGCCTCAATACCGTTGGCCTTAAGTTCGTTAATTTGCCCGCGCGCGTCCTCTTCGGTGACATAGCTTCGCTGTTCAAGACGGAGGTGAAACGTTTTCTGAAAGGCAAGTAAAGCCGGAATGGTCTCCTGATAGGTCACGATACCGATAGACGAGGTGAGCTTTCCTGCTTTCGCCAGCGCCTGTAATACATCGAATCCGCTGGGCTTGATGAGGATCACCGGTATTGACAGGCGACTTTTTAAATAGGCCCCGTTCGAACCCGCCGCGATAATCGCGTCGCAGCGCTCGGTCGCCAGTTTTTTGCGAATATAGGTCACCGCCTTTTCAAAGCCGAGTTGAATAGGCGTGATGGTCGCCAGATGATCGAATTCCAGGCTGATATCCCGAAACAGTTCGAACAGACGCGTTACGGAGACCGTCCAGATCACCGGTTTATCGCTATTATCGCGCGGAGCGCTGTGGGCAGTCGTCATCGCAGTAGGTTCATCTTTAAGGGGCGATTTTTTGTTTTAAACGTGTTTCATAAATGTTGCAATGAAACGGAACGATTCGTTTCATGAAACGTTAGCTGACACGTTTTTCTTTTCCCTTAATCGCGCTTATTCATAACAGAAATGACTGTAATCACCTGTTTTTAAATCTCATTGTATTTAATTTTCTCGCTGCCTCTTTGCCTGGCATAGCCTTTGCTTTGGTGAATACATCTTGAGTAACAATTTACTAACATGAGGACGAGATATGTCTTTACATTCGCCGGGGCAGGCATTTCGCGCCGCGCTCGCTAAAGAGAATCCATTACAAATTGTCGGCGCGATCAATGCTAACCATGCTCTGTTGGCCCAACGGGCCGGGTATCAGGCTATCTATCTTTCTGGCGGCGGCGTAGCGGCAGGCTCGCTTGGACTGCCGGATCTGGGGATTTCTACGCTGGATGATGTGTTAACCGATATCCGGCGCATCACGGATGTTTGCCCGCTGCCGCTGTTGGTGGATGCGGATATTGGCTTTGGCTCCTCCGCCTTTAATGTCGCGCGGACGGTAAAGTCCATAGCCAAAGCGGGCGCCGCCGCGCTGCATATTGAAGACCAGGTTGGCGCTAAGCGCTGTGGACACCGTCCAAACAAAGCGATCGTCTCGAAAGAGGAGATGGTAGACAGAATTCGGGCGGCAGTGGATGCGCGCACCGATCCGAACTTTGTGATCATGGCGCGTACCGATGCGCTGGCGGTGGAAGGGCTGGAGGCGGCTCTCGATCGCGCGCAGGCTTACGTGGACGCGGGGGCTGACATGCTGTTCCCGGAGGCGATCACCGAACTGTCGATGTACCGCCAGTTCGCCGACGTGGCGCAGGTGCCGATCCTCGCCAACATCACTGAGTTTGGCGCGACGCCGCTGTTTACGACCGACGAGTTGCGCAGTGCAAACGTGGCGATGGCGCTCTATCCGCTGTCGGCGTTTCGCGCCATGAACCGCGCCGCAGAAAGAGTCTATACCGTGCTGCGCCAGGAAGGGACGCAAAAGAACGTGATCGACATCATGCAAACCCGCAACGAGCTGTACGAAAGCATCAATTACTACCAGTTCGAAGAGAAGCTGGACGCGCTGTACAGGAATAAAAAATCGTAGCCTGTAGGCCTGATAAGGCGAAGCCGCCATCAGGCAATGCCGGATGGCACTACGTTTATCCGGCTTACACGCCTCAATACCCTACACATTAAAAAAATGACGAGGACACTATGAGCGACACCACGATCCTGCAAAATAATAACCATGTCATTAAGCCCAAAAAATCCGTCGCCTTGTCTGGCGTACCTGCCGGAAATACCGCTCTGTGTACCGTGGGAAAAAGCGGTAACGATCTGCACTATCGCGGTTACGACATTCTCGATCTGGCGGAGCACTGCGAATTTGAAGAAGTCGCGCATTTACTGATCCACGGAAAATTACCGACCCGCGACGAGCTGAACGCTTATAAAAGCAAGTTAAAAGCGCTGCGCGGATTACCCGCCAATGTCCGTACCGTTCTGGAAGCGTTACCGGCGGCCTCGCACCCGATGGACGTGATGCGTACCGGCGTTTCCGCGCTGGGCTGCACCCTGCCGGAAAAAGAGGGACATACCGTCTCCGGCGCGCGCGATATTGCCGATAAGCTGTTGGCCTCGCTCAGCTCTATCCTTCTTTACTGGTATCACTACAGCCACAACGGCGAACGTATTCAGCCGGAAACCGACGATGATTCCATCGGCGGCCATTTCCTGCATCTGCTGCATGGTGAAAAGCCAACCCAAAGCTGGGAAAAGGCGATGCATATTTCGCTGGTGCTGTATGCCGAGCATGAGTTCAACGCCTCGACGTTTACCAGCCGGGTGATTGCCGGGACCGGCTCGGATGTCTACTCCGCGATTATCGGCGCGATTGGCGCGCTGCGGGGCCCGAAACACGGCGGGGCGAATGAGGTGTCGCTGGAAATTCAACAGCGTTATGAAACGCCGGACGAGGCAGAGGCGGATATCCGTAAACGCGTGGAAAACAAAGAGGTGGTGATTGGCTTTGGACATCCGGTTTACACCATCGCCGACCCGCGCCATCAGGTGATCAAACGGGTGGCGAAACAGCTTTCAGAAGAAGGCGGCTCGCTGAAGATGTACCACATCGCCGACCGTCTGGAAACGGTGATGTGGGAAACCAAAAAGATGTTCCCGAATCTCGACTGGTTTTCGGCGGTCTCCTACAACATGATGGGCGTCCCTACCGAAATGTTCACCCCGCTGTTTGTCATCGCCCGCGTTACCGGCTGGGCGGCGCACATTATTGAACAGCGTCAGGACAACAAGATTATTCGCCCCTCTGCCAACTATACCGGGCCGGAAGATCGTCCGTTTGTCTCGATAGACGATCGTTGCTAACTCACTCTTATTAAAAATAAAACGCAGGAAACGTACCCTATGTCTACCCAAGAACTGAACATCCGTCCGGAATTTGACCGCGAAATCGTCGATATCGTGGATTACGTGATGAACTACGACATCACCTCAAAGGTGGCGTACGACACCGCGCATTATTGCCTGCTCGACACGCTCGGCTGTGGTCTGGAAGCGCTGGAATACCCGGCCTGTAAAAAATTGCTTGGGCCGATCGTACCAGGCACGGTGGTGCCCAACGGCGCACGCGTGCCGGGCACCCAGTTCCAGCTCGATCCGGTACAGGCAGCTTTTAACATTGGCGCGATGATCCGCTGGCTCGATTTTAACGATACCTGGCTTGCCGCCGAGTGGGGCCATCCTTCTGATAACCTCGGCGGTATTCTGGCGATTGCTGACTGGCTGTCACGCAACGCCGTCGCCGCCGGCAAAGCGCCGCTGACCATGAAACAGGTATTGAGCGGGATGATCAAAGCCCATGAAATTCAGGGCTGCATCGCGCTGGAAAACGCCTTCAACCGTGTCGGGCTTGACCATGTGCTGCTGGTCAAAGTGGCCTCGACCGCGGTGGTCGCTGAAATGCTGGGGCTGACGCGCGATGAGATCCTCAACGCGGTATCGTTGGCGTGGGTCGACGGCCAGTCGCTGCGCACTTATCGTCATGCGCCGAATACCGGTACGCGCAAATCCTGGGCGGCGGGCGATGCGACTTCGCGCGCGGTACGTCTGGCGCTGATGGCGAAAACCGGCGAGATGGGCTATCCCTCGGCGCTCACCGCCAAAACCTGGGGCTTCTACGACGTTTCATTCAAAGGTGAAACGTTCCGTTTCCAGCGCCCTTACGGCTCCTACGTGATGGAAAACGTGCTATTCAAAATTTCTTTCCCGGCAGAGTTCCACTCGCAAACCGCCGTCGAAGCGGCGATGACGCTGTATGAGCAGATGCAGGCCGCGGGTAAAACGGCAGCGGATATCGAGAAAGTGACCATCCGCACCCACGAAGCCTGTCTCCGCATTATCGATAAAAAAGGCCCGCTCAATAACCCGGCGGACCGCGATCACTGTATCCAGTATATGGTCGCCGTGCCGTTGCTGTTCGGACGGTTAACCGCGGCGGATTATGAAGACGAGGTGGCGCAGGACAAGCGTATTGACGCCCTGCGCGAGAAAATCGTGTGTTATGAGGACCCGGCTTTTACCGCCGACTATCACGACCCGGAAAAACGTGCTATCGGCAATGCGATCACCGTGGAGTTTACTGATGGCTCACGCTTTGGCGAGGTTGTCGTGGAGTATCCGATTGGTCATGCGCGTCGCCGCGCCGACGGTATTCCGAAGCTTATCGAAAAATTTAAAATAAACCTGGCGCGTCAGTTCCCGACTCGCCAGCAGCAACGCATTCTGGATGTCTCCCTGGACAGAGCCCGCCTGGAGCAGATGCCGGTTAACGAATACCTCGATTTATATGTCATCTGAGCCAGCCAGCAGTAAGGCGTAAGTTCAACAGGAGAGCGTGATGTCTTTTAGCGAATTTTATCAGCGTTCCATTAACGAACCGGAGGCGTTCTGGGCCGAGCAGGCCCGGCGTATCGACTGGCGACAGCCGTTTACGCAGACGCTGGATCATAGCCGTCCACCGTTTGCCCGCTGGTTTTGCGGCGGCACCACTAACTTATGTCATAACGCCGTCGACCGCTGGCGGGATAAGCAGCCGGAGGCGCTGGCGCTGATTGCCGTCTCATCAGAGACCGATGAAGAGCGCACATTTACCTTCAGCCAGTTGCATGATGAAGTCAACGCTGTGGCCGCTATGCTGCTGTCGCTGGGCGTGCAGCGTGGCGATCGCGTATTGGTCTATATGCCGATGATTGCCGAAGCGCAGATAACCCTGCTGGCCTGCGCGCGCATTGGCGCGATCCATTCGGTGGTCTTTGGCGGTTTTGCCTCGCACAGCGTGGCGGCGCGCATTGACGATGCCAGACCGGCGCTGATTGTGTCGGCGGATGCCGGAGCGCGGGGCGGTAAAATCCTGCCGTATAAAAAGCTGCTTGATGACGCTATTGCGCAGGCGCAGCATCAGCCGAAACACGTTCTGCTGGTGGACAGAGGGCTGGCGAAAATGGCGTGGGTGGATGGGCGCGATCTGGATTTTGCCACGTTGCGCCAGCAGCATCTCGGCGCGAGCGTGCCGGTGGCGTGGCTGGAATCCAATGAAACCTCATGCATTCTTTACACCTCCGGCACTACCGGCAAACCGAAAGGCGTCCAGCGCGACGTCGGCGGTTATGCGGTGGCGCTGGCAACCTCGATGGACACCATTTTTGGCGGCAAGGCGGGCGGCGTATTCTTTTGCGCATCGGATATCGGCTGGGTCGTCGGCCACTCCTATATCGTTTACGCGCCGTTGCTGGCAGGCATGGCGACTATTGTTTACGAAGGACTGCCGACGTACCCGGACTGCGGGGTCTGGTGGAAAATTGTCGAGAAATACCAGGTTAACCGGATGTTTTCCGCCCCGACCGCGATTCGCGTGCTGAAAAAATTCCCGACGGCGCAAATCCGCAATCACGATCTCTCCTCGCTGGAGGCGCTTTATCTGGCCGGTGAGCCGCTGGACGAGCCGACGGCCAGTTGGGTGACGGAGACGCTGGGCGTACCGGTTATCGACAATTATTGGCAGACGGAGTCCGGCTGGCCGATCATGGCGCTGGCCCGCGCGCTGGACGACAGGCCGTCGCGTCTGGGAAGTCCCGGCGTGCCGATGTACGGTTATAACGTCCAGCTACTCAATGAAGTCACCGGCGACCCCTGCGGCATAAATGAAAAAGGCATGCTGGTGATTGAGGGGCCGCTGCCGCCGGGCTGTATTCAGACTATTTGGGGCGACGATGCGCGTTTTGTGAAGACTTACTGGTCGCTGTTTAACCGTCAGGTTTATGCCACCTTCGACTGGGGAATCCGCGATGCCGAGGGGTATTACTTTATTCTGGGCCGTACCGATGATGTGATTAATATTGCGGGCCATCGGCTGGGGACGCGAGAAATAGAAGAAAGTATCTCCGGTTACCCGAACGTAGCGGAAGTGGCGGTGGTGGGGATAAAGGACGCTCTGAAAGGGCAGGTAGCGGTGGCGTTTGTCATTCCGAAGCAGAGCGATACGCTGGCGGATCGCGAGGCGGCGCGCGACGAGGAAAAAGCGATTATGGCGCTGGTGGACAACCAGATCGGTCACTTTGGTCGTCCGGCGCATGTCTGGTTTGTTTCGCAGCTCCCTAAAACGCGTTCCGGAAAGATGCTTCGCCGCACGATCCAGGCGATCTGCGAAGGCCGCGATCCGGGCGATCTGACAACCATTGACGATCCTGCGTCGTTGCAGCAAATTCGCCAGGCGATCGAGGAATAGCCGTAAGCCGATAAGCCGCGTCCGGCAACGGGTTAGCGTCAGCGACTGAATAGTGGGGGGGGGGGGGGACGTCGGGAAAGGGCGGCAGCGCGCCGCCCTGTAACAGAATTAACGCAGAATATTTTTCTCAGCCAGATCCAGCGCGAAGTAACTGAAAATCAAATCGGCGCCGGCGCGTTTAATCGAGCCCAGACTTTCCAGCACGACCTTTTCTTCATCAATGGCGCCAGCCATAGCAGCAAATTTAATCATGGCGTATTCACCGCTCACCTGGTAAGCGCCAAGCGGCAACTCTGTGCGTTCGCGGATTTCACGCAGCACGTCCAGATACGCGCCGGCCGGTTTCACCATTAAGCAATCCGCGCCCTGGGCTTCATCGAGCAGTGATTCGCGAATCGCTTCACGGCGGTTCATCGGATTCATTTGATACGTCTTGCGGTCGCCTTTTAACGCGGTACCCGCTGCTTCACGGAAGGGGCCGTAGAAAGAAGAGGCGAACTTGGTGGAGTAGGACATTATTGCCGTATCGGTAAAACCGGCGGCATCCAGCGCCTGGCGGATAGCCTGGACTTGTCCATCCATGGCCGCGGAGGGCGCAATAAAATCTGCTCCAGCCGCCGCCGCGATAACGGCCTGCTTGCCGAGGTTGGCCAGCGTCGCATCGTTATCCACACCGTGTTCGCACAACACGCCGCAGTGGCCGTGCGAGGTGTATTCGCAGAAGCAGGTGTCGGACATGACGATCATCTCCGGCACGGTTTGCTTACAGATGCGGGACATTCTTGCCACCAGACCGTCTTCTTTCCAGGTATCGCTGCCGGTGTCATCAGTATGGTGGGAAATGCCGAAGGTCATAACGGAACGAATACCAGCATTTGCGATACGTTCAATCTCTCGCGCCAGCTGCTTTTCCGGGATACGCATTACGCCGGGCATGGCATCAATAGCTTTGTAATCGTCGAGTTCTTCTTCAACAAAGATCGGCAACACCAGGTCGTTCAGGCTAAGTGTTGTCTCTTCAAACATAGCGCGCAGCGCAGCGGATTTGCGCAGGCGGCGAGGGCGATGGATAAGGTCTGTCATGGTCTGCCTGATGTTTGTGGAATCGAAGGCCCAGTATACCTGAATCTGCAGGCAGATGTTTTACGAAAACGGTTCTTAACGTAGCAGGCGCAGCCCCAGCGGCGGCAGAACATGGCGCTTCTTTTATATACCGGAGATTAATACCTCAGGTACTATATCATTTTAAATAAGAATTAGTTTTACGTTGTTTTTAGTTTTATTTCATCGTCATTTAAGTAAATGTGGGTTTTAACATTATTCATATTTATTTTATTTTTCTTTAATCCATATTTATCTCATATGTATTTTATTTTTTTATTTTCTTGTAACCTCATGAAAAAGAATAATTTTTAATTATCTATTTTCCTTTTATTACGTCTTTTTAATTCATGTCCGAATCCGGACTGAGGATAAAGAATAATTGAACCTTTTAGCAATGACGCCGCATAATCCTCCTTGCTAAACATCTATATGTTTTTATGCATTGATAATTGATGGATCAACTATATTACGTCCCTGAGGAGGGATGACAAATGCACTCCTGGAAAAAGAAACTTGTAGTCTCACAATTAGCATTGGCTTGCACTCTGGCAATCACTTCTCAGGCGAATGCTACTACTTACGATACCTGGACTTATTACGACAATCCTACCACCGCGCTTGATTGGAATAATATGGATGCCGCAGGCACTGTTGATGGTAACTATGTAAACTATAGCGGTTTCGTTTACTACAACAATGCCAATGGTGATTTCGATCAGACGTTCAACGGTGACACTGTTAACGGTACGATTTCTACCTATTATCTGAACCATGATTATAATGACGCAACCAGTAATGAGCTGAATATTAGTAATTCAGTTATTCATGGCTCGATTACTTCCATGCTGCCGATTGGTTATTACGATCGTTTTGATACGTTGGATCACGATGGGTATTCTGAATATTATCGGTTCAACAACGGTACTGATACTGTTGACGGAAACTGGTATGACGGTGATGTGTTCACGCTGAACATCGCTAATTCCACCATTGATGATGATTATGAAGCGTTTTACTTCACTGATTCCTATAAGGATGGTGATGTAACTAAGTACACAAATGAAACATTCGATGTCAGCGAAGGCGTGGCGGTGAATCTTGATGTAGAAAGCAACATCAATATTTCCAACAATTCCCGTGTTGCAGGTATTGCCTTGTCTCAGGGAAATACTTACAACAACACTTACACGACGGAATCCCATAACTGGGATAACAATATTAATGTATTTGACTCTACTGTAACTTCCGGTTCAGATTATATCCTGGATAGTGCTTATACTACTGACACTGGTACTTTTGGCACAGGTCACTTTGGCAATTCCGATGAGCCGAGCGATTATACTGGTGCTGGCGACGTTGCATTATCTTTCACTGATGACAATGGTGCTTCAGACTATGCAATGAAGAACAATGTGTACTTCAGTAATTCTACGCTGATGGGTGATGTCAAATTTACCAGTAACTGGAACGCCAATTTCGATGCGGATGGTGATGATACTAACGGTGATGGTGTTCCTGATACCAACCATGGCTGGGCTGATGACGGCCTCAACGTCGACGAACTGAACCTTACACTTGATAATGGCAGTAAGTGGGTTGGTCAGGCGACTTATACTGTTGATACAACGTCCCGTATGTATGATGTTGAAACGAACAGCCTTACTCCAGGCGCAACATTGGAAGATAATGCCTGGAATCGTATCGTTGGTAATGAAGTTTTCCAGAGCGGCGTGTTTAACGTGACGCTGAACAATGGTTCTGAATGGGACACCGTTGGGGACTCGACTGTTGATACTCTGGCTGTAAACAATGGTTCTCAGGTTAATGTTTCTAATTCTGATTTAACATCAGACACCATTAATTTGACTAATGGTTCTTCACTGAACATTGGTGAAGATGGTTATGTTGACACCGATCACCTGACAATTGACTCCTATAGTACTGTTGGTTTGACCGAATCTACTGGATGGAGCACTTATTCCAATCTGTATGCCAATACCATCACCGTAACTAACGGTGGTGTGTTGGATGTGAATGTTGGTCAGTTTGATACCGAAGTATTCAGCACTGATAAACTGGAACTGACCAGCGGCAATACTGCTGATCACAACGGTAATGTTGTTTCTGGTGTGTTCAATATCCATAGCAGTGATTATGTTCTGAATGCTGACCTGGTGAACGACCGTACCTGGGATACCACTCAGGCTAACTATGGTTACGGTACTATCGCGATGAACTCTGACGGTCACCTGACCATCAACGGTAATGGCGATATCAACAACGGCGACGAACTGGATAACAGCTCTGTTGATAATGTTGTAGCGGCCACTGGTAACTATAAAGTTCGCATCGACAACGCTACTGGTGCCGGTTCTGTTGCGGATTACAAAGGCAACGAGCTGATTTATGTCAATGACGTAAACACCGATGCGACCTTCTCTGCAGCAAACAAAGCTGACCTGGGTGCTTACACCTATCAGGCTAAGCAGGAAGGCAACACTGTCGTGCTGGAACAGATGGAACTGACCGACTACGCTAACATGGCGCTGAGCATTCCTTCTGCGAACACCAATATCTGGAACCTGGAACAAGACACCGTTGGTACTCGTCTGACCAACGCTCGTCATGGCCTGGCGGATAACGGCGGCGCATGGGTAAGCTACTTCGGCGGTAACTTCAACGGCGACAACGGCACCATTAACTACGATCAGGATGTTAATGGCATCATGGTCGGTGTTGATACCAAAGTTGACGGTAACAACGCTAAGTGGATCGTTGGTGCGGCAGCAGGCTTCGCGAAAGGCGATCTGAGCGATCGTACCGGTCAGGTGGATCAGGACAGCCAGTCTGCCTACATCTACTCTTCCGCTCGTTTCGCAAACAACATCTTTGTTGATGGTAACTTGAGCTACTCTCACTTCAACAACGATTTGTCTGCTAACATGAGCGACGGTACTTACGTTGACGGCAACACCTCTTCTGACGCCTGGGGCTTTGGCTTGAAACTGGGTTATGATCTGAAGCTGGGTGATGCAGGCTACGTAACGCCTTACGGCAGCGTATCCGGTCTGTTCCAGTCTGGCGACGACTACCAGCTGAGCAACGACATGAAAGTTGACGGTCAGTCCTACGACAGCATGCGTTATGAAATCGGTGTAGATGCAGGTTATACCTTCACTTACAGCGAAGATCAGGCGCTGACGCCGTACTTCAAACTGGCTTACGTTTACGACGACTCCAACAACGATGCTGACGTAAACGGCGACTCTATCGACAACGGCGTAGAAGGTTCTGCGGTACGTGTTGGTCTGGGTACTCAGTTCAGCTTCACGAAGAACTTCAGCGCCTACACCGATGCTAACTACCTCGGCGGCGGTGATGTTGATCAAGACTGGTCTGCAAACGTTGGTGTTAAATATACCTGGTAATCATTTTCTCTCAGGAGAAATAAAGGTAATTTAAACTGAAAAATGCCCGTCAAGGACTTGACGGGCATTATTGCAAGGAATGCATATGTTATCTTTAAGCAAGCCACTACAGGAATTCAACAGACTCGATAAATGCCTTTCTAAGCATGGTACGCGTTTCGAGTTTGTTAACGATAAAGAGATTATCTGTTCACCTGATGAAAGTAATACCCATACCTTTGTTATTTTAGAGGGGGTTGTTTCGTTAGTTCGGGGTGATAAAGTTCTTATTGGTATTGTGCAGGCCCCCTTTATTTTCGGCTTAGCCGATGGTGTGGCGAAAAAAGAGGCACAATATAAATTAATTGCGGAGAGCGGTTGCATCGGTTATCGCCTCTCATCATCACAAACTCTCGCCATCATTGAGCAGAACCAACTGTGGCGTGAGGCCTTCTGTTGGTTAGTATGGAAAAGCCAGGTACTGGAACTTCGTGACAAGCAGCTCATTGGTAATAATTCTTACGACCAGATTCGTGCGACGTTAATGACAATGATTGAGTGGGATGAAGAACTTCGCTCACGTATTGGTGTTATGAATTATATTCATCAACGAACGCGCGTATCGCGATCGGTGGTGGCGGAAGTTCTCGCGGCCCTGCGTAAGGGTAATTACATTGAAATGAATAAAGGCAAACTGATTAGTATTAACCGTTTGCCCTCCGAATATTAACAAAAATGTTGTGCCTCGTCTGATATAGCGCGAGGCGCGACGACTCAGGATGCAGGAATAGCAATCGGTTTATTGCCGCTTAACTCAGTAACCAAATCGTTAATCCCGTCGCTCATATTGGTAAAACGCGTGAGGGGGGAACGGGTTACGACCACAAAAGCGCCAATATTATATTGTGGGATCATCGCCATATAGGTAATAAAACCGCCGCCGCCTCCTGTTTTCTGGATAATGCCAGGACGTCCGTCTTTTGGCGCCATATAGACCCAGCCCAGACCGAGCGCATCGGCTTTACCTGGTACGTCCATCCCGATGATTTTCTTTAACTGTGTGCGCTGATAAATCAACGTTTGCATACGATCGGCCTGATGGCTACGGTGATAGAAATCTGACGACAGATACTGTTGCATCCAGCGTATCATATCTCCTGGCGTAGAATAGACCCCGCCGCTGCCAATGGCTGCCAGCGTATTATTACAGGGGCTTGCGCCTTTCTCTGCCACCATCAGACGCTTACACTGATCGGGAGAGGGGGTAAACGTGGTGTCTTTCATTCCCAGCGGGCGGGTAATCTTTTCTTCAAACAGTTGCGTATAAGGTTTGCCGGAGGCGGTCGCCAGCGCGTCGGCTAACAGGTCGAACGCCAGATTGGAATAGGCCGCCTGCGAGCCTGGCGCGACTTTTAACGTTGCTGTGGAGAGCCAGCTCCAGCGTTGTTCGCGGGTTGGCCAGACAAATACCGGACGATGCGCCGCGCCGCCTGGCTGTTCTCGCGGAAGCGCGCTGGTATGGGTTGCTAAGTTGACCAACGTAATCGGCGTGCCTTGATACGTCGGGACATGCGCGCCGGGAGGCGCATATTTGCTGAGAGGGTCGTTTAATTTTACCGTTCCCTGATCGAGCAATTTTACCAACATTTCACTGGTCATTAGCTTGGTGAGAGAAGCGATACGAATGACCGAATCAAGCTGTGGACGAACATTATTGCCCGGTCTGGTGTCACCGAAACTACGAAACACGCGTTGATTGCCGTCGATCACCACCAGCGCCATGCCCGTGGCGCCGCTACCATAAAAGATATGCTCGGCATAACGATCAACGATATCAGAGGCAAAAACCGGATCGGCAATCGGCTGAGCCGCCTGGACAGAAGTAAGTGATGCCGCAAACAGCATGGCAGTAAAAAGCAGACTACGTTTCAACGGTGATGTCCATAAGTGAAATAACGGTGGTTATGCGTATTTATACTACCCGGCGGCACATTGCAAAACGTTAAAGAGAAAAAAGTGGGTGAAAAAACGTAACGGCGGGTTTTCGTGATGAAGAATGTTTACTTTTGTGATAGAGCGCTTGTGATAACCTGATAGCGCTAGCCTGCCTGCTTAGAATGAAACTCGTCGAAACAATTCTGTTGAGCAGAAGTGCGAACTAAGCGTCACAACGTAGGTCACAATGCCTGGTTTAGCCCTTTCATTTGCGTGGGCATGGCGTGATATTGCCGCCGTTACAGCAGCCGTAATAAAGAGAAGAAGTTAGCAGGAGAGCATGATGTTTAAATCTTTTTTCCCAAAGCCAGGGCCGTTTTTCATGTCGGCGTTTGTTTGGGCGCTGATCGCCGTCATTTTCTGGCAGGCGGGAGGAGGAGATTGGGTGGCGCGACTTGTAGGGGCATCCGATGAAGTGCCTATCAGCGCAGCGCGCTTCTGGTCGCTGGACTATCTGATTTTTTATGCTTATTACCTGATTTGCGTGGGATTATTTGCAACGTTCTGGTTCATCTATAGCCCGCACCGCTGGCAGTATTGGTCGATACTTGGCACCTCGCTCATTATTTTTGTCACCTGGTTTTTGGTGGAGGTTGGCGTTGCGGTTAACGCCTGGTACGCGCCGTTCTATGATTTGATTCAAACGGCGCTCAGCTCGCCGCACAAGGTCACTCTTGGTCAATTTTATCATGAAGTGGGGGTGTTTCTCGGTATTGCGCTTATCGCCGTGGTGATCGGTGTGCTGAACAACTTCTTTGTCAGCCACTATGTATTTCGCTGGCGTACCGCAATGAATGAGCACTATATGGCGCACTGGCAGTACCTGCGCCATATCGAAGGGGCCGCCCAGCGTGTACAGGAAGACACCATGCGTTTTGCCTCTACACTGGAGAATATGGGCGTGAGTTTTATCAATGCCATCATGACGCTCATCGCCTTTCTGCCAGTGTTGGTCACCCTGTCAGCGCATGTGCCGGATTTACCCATCGTAGGGCATATCCCTTACGGCCTGGTCATTGCCGCCATAGTCTGGTCATTAATGGGGACGGGCCTGCTGGCGGTCGTCGGGATCAAATTGCCGGGGCTGGAATTTAAAAATCAGCGAGTGGAAGCCGCTTATCGTAAGGAGCTGGTCTACGGTGAAGATGACGCCAGCCGCGCCACGCCGCCAACCGTCCGTGAACTGTTTAGCGCGGTGCGTCATAACTACTTCCGTCTCTACTTTCACTATATGTATTTCAACATCGCGCGCATTCTCTATTTGCAGGTCGATAACGTTTTCGGTTTGTTCCTGCTGTTTCCTTCCATTGTTGCCGGTACGATTACGCTGGGGCTGATGACGCAAATCACCAACGTGTTTGGTCAGGTGCGCGGTTCGTTCCAGTATTTGATTAACTCCTGGACGACTCTGGTGGAGCTGATGTCTATTTATAAACGTTTACGTAGCTTTGAACGCCAGTTGGATGGTCAGCCAGTTCAGGAAGTGACCCACTCTTTTAGCTAACAGAAGGAAACGTTATGTCGGCGGCGTCCCGTCTTTATCCTCTGCCTTTTCTGGCGGTTGCCATATTGGCTGGCTGTAGTAGTCAATCCGGGCAGCCGGTGAGCAAGGGCGAGAAGCCTGTCGACGTGGCAAGCGTAGTACGTCAGAAAATGCCGGCCAGTGTCAAAGACAGAGAGGCCTGGGCGAAAGATATCGCAACAACGTTTAAGAGCCAGGGGCTGGCGCCGACGGTAGAAAATATCTGTTCGGTGCTGGCTGTCGCCCAGCAGGAGTCCGGTTATCAGGCGGATCCTGTCGTGCCGGGACTAAGTAAAATCGCCTGGCAGGAGATTGATCGCCGCGCTGAACTACTACACATTCCGCTGTTTCTGGTGCACACCGCGCTGAAAATTAACTCCCCCAACGGCAAGAGCTATAGCGAACGCCTGGACACGGTAAAAACCGAAAAACAGCTTAGCGCTATTTTTGACGACTTTATCAATATGGTCCCTATGGGGCAGACGCTATTTGGCTCATATAACCCGGTGCATACGGGCGGCCCGATGCAGGTCAGCATTGCCTTTGCCGAACAGCACGCGAAAGGCTATCCGTGGAAGATGACGGGTACGGTACGTCAGGAGGTCTTTACGCGCCGTGGCGGATTGTGGTTTGGAACCTACCATTTGCTGAATTACCCGGCGAACTACAGCGCGCCTGTTTTCCGCTTCGCCGACTTCAACGCGGGATGGTACGCCAGCCGTAACGCTGCGTTCCAGAATGCCGTCAGTAAAGCCAGTGGGGTAAAACTGGCGCTGGATGGCGATCTGATTCGTTATAACAGCAAGGAACCGGGCAAAACAGAGTTAGCGGTGCGCAAACTGGCAGGGCAGTTGGGAATGAGTGAGCGCGAAATTCGCAGCCAACTGGAGAAAGGCGATAGCCTGGCGTTTGAAAAAACGGCGCTCTACAAGAAAGTCTATAAACTGGCCGAGGCCAAAACGGGCAAGACGCTTGCGCGGGAAATGTTGCCCGGTATTCAACTGGAAAGCCCGAAGATCACGCGCAAGCTGACGACCGCCTGGTTTGCTAAACGAGTTGATGAGCGGCGGGCGCGGTGTGTGGGGCGATAAATTTCGCGCTGGGATATTTTCTCCAGCGCGCTAAGGTTTATTGGTGACGGTGACGCCAGCGTAAAAACGCGGCGATAACGGCGAAAATGAGGCAGCCTGTGAGGAAGGGCACCAGACCAAAAATCGTCCCGACGCCCAGACCAATCTCTACCCGCGGTCGACCTGTATCCTGTACCTGCATCAGATGCTCATAGATGCCCGGCGCATGAACCAGCAGGTTTAAGAGTTGCGCTCCGGCCCAGAAGCAAAACAGTACAAATATGGCGTAAGCAATATTTCCGGGCGTAGAGGAGGTTTCTCGATGCTTCCCGCTGAACAGCGATTTTGAGAGAGTGAAATCAGCCATAAAGACCTCCAGGATGATCGGCTACGATCTGGCGTTATGCCATCGGCTTACTGTGAAGTCTGACAGGTCATTGTGTTTGTCAATATCAGAATCATGGTAATTTCACATACGGAATGTATCCATCGCGTAAATTTTTGTTAGTTGTCACAAAACGATCACTTTTATCAAAATCAATTAACATTTAAGAAATTCCGTATCCCCCACAGACTCGCTCGCCAGAAGTATGCAAAAATACGTTTTTGTTGCTGTTAATACGTCGGAGTCGTTATGCGTTTGCCTGTAAAAATTCGTCGTGACTGGCACTACTATGCCTTCTCTATTGGCCTTATCTTTATTTTGAATGGCGTCGTAGGATTGCTGGGTTTTGAGGCGAAAGGATGGCAAACCTATGGCGTTGGGCTGGTAACGTGGATTATCAGCTTCTGGCTGGCGGGGTTCATCATTCGCCGGCGCGAAGATGATGAGGTAAAAGACGCCCGATAAACGTTGCGCTATCGGGCGTGCGCTATTACATCGTGGTTTTTAAGGCGTTATTCGCCGTATGGCGTTCCAGCGCCAGCTCAATCAGGCGGCTGATCAAATCGGTATAGCCCAATCCGCTCGCCTGCCAGAGTTTTGGATACATACTGATATTGGTAAAACCTGGCAGCGTATTGATCTCGTTAATCACGACCTCATTGTCTGCCGTTAAGAAGACATCGACACGCGCCATACCCGCGCACCCCAGCGTCTGATAAGCCTGGATCGCGATCGCGCGGATCTTGTCATTCACCTCGGAAGGGATCTGCGCAGGCACGACAACTTGTGCGCCGTTATCATCAATATACTTAGTATCGTAGGCGTAAAATTCGCTATTCAGTACGATTTCGCCGCAGGTACTGGCCTGTGGGTTATCGTTACCTAATACGGCGCATTCGATCTCGCGCCCTTTGATCCCTTGCTCCACCACCACTTTATGATCGAATTCGAAAGCCAGCGCGACCGCCTGCTGATATTGCGCTTCGTTAGCGACTTTACTAACGCCGACCGAAGAGCCCTGATTGGCGGGCTTAACGAACAGCGGCAGTCCCAGACGGGATTCAACCTCGGCAAAACTAAACGCGTGACGATTCGTTCGGGTGAGTGTAATAAACGGGGCGATATTCAGTCCTGCATCGCGTAGCAGTCGTTTGGCGACGTCTTTATCCATGCAGGCTGCGGAGCTCAGCACGTCTGAACCGACAAACGGTAAGTTTGCGACGCGCAGCATCCCCTGCAATGAGCCGTCTTCGCCCAGCGTACCGTGGACGATAGGAAAAATAACATCTACCGTCGGTAGCGGCTGCCCGTTCTGGGCGTTAATCAACTGGTGTTGGTGTTTGCCAGGCACCTGGGCCAGACTGATTGCCGAAGGACGTAGCGCGATATGTGCCGGATCGTCTGCATTCTGCAAATAATTTTCCGCATCGTTAACATGCCATTGTCCTGCCTTATCTATCCCTAACAGCACCACGTCGAAGCGGGTTTTATCGATCGCATCAACGATATTTTTCGCTGATTGCAAAGACACTTCATGTTCCGCCGACTTACCGCCAAATACTATTCCTACCCGCAATTTCGCCATCTTAAAAACCCATTCCATCGAATGCAAAGCGTATACATTACCACGACAAAACGCGGGTTTCGCGGGCTTCTGCCATAATGTTTATGGGATGTGAGAACGGAGGCCGCGTGAGAGGTAAGGGTTTTCTGATTATTGTGCTGTTGGGCGGCATTGGCGGACTGGGATATCGTTATCTTCCCTCTTATTATAATCCTTTTGCTCCGCTACAACTTGCCGATCCGCCAGGCTGGATCACTACCTTCAAACTACAGCGCCTTACGCTGTCGCAGTGCCGGGAGCTTTTGACGGCGGCCAATCAACAGGGATTAATTTCATCACAACCTGTTGCGGATAGCACTGGTGAATGTCCCTTGTCCCATGTTGTGCGCGTCAGAGATTTTGGCCAGGTCAAACTGAGCAGCAGTTTTTTAGCCTCCTGCCCGTTGGCGCTGCGCTCCGCGCTGTTTGTCGAACAGCAGGCAAAACCTTTAACAGAAACGTGGATGAAGCGCCGCCTGACCCGCATCGAACATCTGGGCAGCTATGCCTGCCGTAATATTTATCACCGCCCGGATGCACGTCGCAGTGAACATGCCAGCGCAGAAGCGCTGGATATCAGCGGGTTTCAGCTATCGGATGGCCGAAAAATCACTGTTCTGCGCGGCTGGGGGCGTGAGGAGACGGGGCTCTGGTTACGCGCTATGTTAAACGCCAGTTGCCATTATTATGGCAATGGGCTCGGGCCTGACTATAACGCTGCGCATGCTAACCATTTTCATCTTGGAATGCGGGGCTACGGCGTGTGTCGTTAAAGCATAAACGTCTGCCTTGCGCGGCTATATAATGTGATATGTTTCACAAAAATGATGAACGGGGAGACAAAATAGCAAAGTGTGACGTATCGCACCTCTGGAACCACCAGGAAAATGAGAGCTTGCTAAGCTAACGCGTATTTTCAGCTACTTACCGTTACGAGTCTTATGGAATCCTGGAAAGTTAATCTAATTTCCGTTTGGTTTGGATGTTTTTTTACCGGGCTGGCAATCAGCCAAATCCTGCCATTCTTACCCCTTTATATTTCCCAGCTTGGCGTCTCTTCCCATGAAGCGTTATCAATGTGGTCCGGGTTAACGTTTAGCATCACGTTTCTTATTTCCGCCATTGTGTCGCCGATGTGGGGCAGTCTCGCCGATCGTAAAGGGCGTAAACTGATGCTATTGCGCGCGTCGCTCGGGATGGCGATAGCTATTCTACTGCAGGCATTCGCGACCCATGTCTGGCAACTTTTCCTGCTGCGCGGAATCATGGGGTTAACGTCAGGCTATATCCCCAATGCCATGGCGCTGGTAGCCTCTCAGGTACCGCGCGAACGTAGCGGCTGGGCGCTCAGTACGCTTTCTACCGCGCAAATCAGCGGCGTTATCGGCGGGCCGTTAATGGGCGGCTTTGTCGCGGATCATATCGGGCTGCGGGCGGTATTTCTGATTACCGCCATGCTGTTGGTGGTGAGCTTTCTGGTCACTCTATTTTTAATTAAAGAAGGCGTACGTCCGGTCATCAGGAAAAGCGAACGCCTGAGCGGTAAAGCCGTTTTTGCGTCGTTACCTTATCCTGCGCTGGTGATCAGTTTGTTTTTTACCACGATGGTCATTCAACTCTGTAATGGTTCCATCAGTCCAATCCTGGCGCTGTTTATCAAATCAATGATGCCGGACAGTAATAACATCGCCTTTCTTAGCGGGTTAATTGCCTCGGTGCCCGGTATCTCCGCGCTTATCTCCGCGCCTCGCCTGGGAAAACTTGGCGACAGAATCGGCACGGAAAGAATTCTGATGGCCACGCTTATCTGCGCAGTGCTGCTTTTCTTCGCGATGTCCTGGGTCACCACGCCGTTCCAGTTGGGGCTGTTGCGTTTCTTGTTAGGCTTTGCCGATGGCGCGATGTTACCCGCCGTACAAACGTTATTGGTGAAATACTCCAGCGATCAAATTACCGGACGTATTTTTGGTTACAACCAGTCATTTATGTACCTGGGCAACGTGGTTGGGCCGTTGATGGGCGCGACGGTATCGGCGATGGCCGGTTTCCGCTGGGTTTTTATCGCTACGGCGGCGATCGTGTTGATCAATATTGGGCAACTGACCCTGGCGTTACGTCGTCGGCGTAACGCGCAAAAAGCGAAAGGCCAATAGCGGTGCATCGTAACGGCGCTTCTGCCGTTACGATATGGTTTAAATTAAAAGATATATTCTTTATCCGTGAAGTTTTTCTATAGATGGCATAACCTTAAATTATGATATAGCGTGATTATTGTTTTTTGATGGTTTATTATCGTCTCGTTTTCGGTCTGAGAAACGTTTCGCTGCGGCGACAGTGATAATTATTTGTGTAAAGTTCTTCCTGTATCATAAAAATAGTACTTTCAGCCTCTAGGCAGTGGTTCTTCATAGTGATAACGTCACCCTGGAACTAATAAGGAAATATGGTCATGAAAAATCTCATAGCAGAGTTGTTGCTTAAGCTAGCCCAAAAAGAAGAAGAGTCGAAAGAACTGGTTGCTCAGGTAGAAGCGTTAGAGATTATCGTCACAGCAATGTTACGTAACATGGCGCAAAACGAGCAGGAGATGTTGATACGTCAGGTAGAGGGGGCACTTGAAGGCGTAAAGCCGGATGCCAGCGTTCCTGATCACGATACGGAATTGCTGCGCCAATATGTAAAAAAGTTGCTGAGACACCCCCGGCACTAATCGTATTTAAAACAACACAGTTGTTATAACGTTACTTTTATAAAATAGCCCTGGCCGCTTCGTTTTTATTTTGCTCTGTATTAACCAGAAGAAAATAAAAACGAAGCGGCTATGGTAATAACAGTGTAACGCTATGCGCTGTTCTTCTGCATCCTGCCAGTGTGACTGTGGATAATCGAATTGCACATTAGCCTACGGTTTGTCAATCAATAAAACATCTATTGCTCACGGTAAGTAATACTTTTACAACCGGGTGGTATTTTTGCCAGTAACAGCCAGACTTATATAAAGTCCCTGGGATATTTCCCAAAGGGACAACGTGTAATGTGTACACTGACAAAAGGATGGTGCTATGAAAATAACATTACTGGTGACTTTACTTTTTGGCCTGGTCTTTTTAACCGCCGTCGGCGCAACCGAGAAACCGTTAACGCCGCAACAGCAGCGCATGACGACCTGTAATCAGCAGGCGACAGCGCAAGCGTTGAAAGGCGATGCGCGTAAAACCTACCTTAGCGACTGCTTGAAAAATAGTAAGTCAGCCCCTGGCGAGAAAAGCCTGACGCCGCAACAGCAGAAAATGCGTGAATGCAATGTTCAGGCGACGGAACAATCCCTGAAAGGCGATGACCGTAGCAAGTTTATGAGCGCCTGCCTGAAAAAAGCGGCGTAGTGCTATCGGGTGAGCCCTGAAAAACACTCACCCGAAATTTCATACTCCCTCCATGCGCTCTGTTTCTATAATTTGGGAAAATTGTTTCTAAATGTTCCCAAAAATAATGAATGATGAAAATTTTTACCGAAAAGCAGTTGAACAGGCGGTAGCGCCGCCTGACCCTTCTGATGATCGTCAGCGCTCCGGGTTGCGCTTCGCCCGGCGCATCAGGCTACCGCGCGCGGTGGGGTTAGGGGGGATGTTTTTACCGGTGGCCGCCGTGTTAGTGACGCAACCTGTCTTTGGCGGCTGGTGGCTGTTGCTGGTCGGCTGGTCTTTTGTCTGGCCGCATCTGGCGTGGCAGTGGTCGGCGAAAGCCCTTGATCCGCTACGTCAGGAAATTTACAACCTGAAAGTGGATGCGATCCTCTCCGGCATGTGGATCGCGCTGATGGGCGTCAATATGTTGCCTGCCGCCGCGCTGTTTATGATGATGAGCATGAATCTGATGGGGGCTGGCGGGCGGCAGCTATTCACTGCCGGAATGGGGCTTTTGCTGGCGTCATGTCTGGTGACGTTGCAGCTTACCGGGCTACCCGTCGCTATGCGAAGCTCGTCGCTGGAAGTCACACTCTCTTTGCCCGTCATTATGTTGTATCCGCTTCTGTTCGCCTGGGTAAGTTACCAAACGGCCATTAAATTAGCGGAACATAAGCGACGCTTGCAGGCGATGAGCTCGCGGGATGGCATGACCGGCGTCTATAACCGACGCCACTGGGAAATTTTATTACGTAATGAATTCGATCACAGCCGACGCCACCATCGGGAGGCGACATTGTTGATTATCGACATCGATCATTTTAAGAGCATTAACGACACCTGGGGGCATGATGTTGGGGATGAGGCTATTATCGCCCTGACGCGTCAATTACAGATAACGCTACGCGGGAGTGATATTATCGGGCGCTTTGGCGGCGACGAATTTGCGGTGATTATGTGCGGAACGCCGGCAGACAGCGCGATTACCGCCATGTCGCGAGTGCATGAACGGCTAAATACCTTACGCTTGCCGGGCGCGCCGCAGGTCATGTTACGTATCAGCGTGGGCGTGGCGCCGTTAACGCCACAAATCGGTCATTATCGGGAATGGCTAAAGTCTGCGGATATGGCGCTTTACAAAGCAAAGAATGCCGGACGTAACCGCACCGAAGTGGCGGCATGACGTCCAGCCGGGCTTCAGGATTTACTGAGCGCCTCTGATTTTTCCATACACTTCGTCATCGCTTCTATTACCGCAGCGCGGAAGCCACGTTCTTCCAGAACGCGTACGGCTTCAATCGTCGTTCCGCCAGGCGAGCACACCATATCTTTCAGTTCGCCGGGATGCTTTCCGGTTTCGAGTACCATTTTCGCCGATCCCATAACGGCCTGCGCGGCGAATTTATAAGCCTGAGCGCGAGGCATACCGCCCAGAACGGCAGCGTCCGCCATCGCCTCGATAAACATAAAGACATAGGCCGGCGAAGATCCGCTCACGCCAACCACCGGATGGATCATCGGCTCAGCAATTACTTCCGCCTCTCCAAAGCAGCGGAAAATATTCAGCACATCAGCCGTATCTTCCGGTGTGACCAGCGCGTTTGGCGTGACGGAGGTCATTCCTGCGTTGACCAGCGACGGCGTATTCGGCATAGCGCGAATGATTTTACGGTCGTGTCCCAGCGCGCGCGCAAGCTGATCAAGCGTTACGCCTGCGGCGATAGAGACCACCAGCGAGTCTTTGTTCAGGCTGGAGGAGATTTCACTGAGCACTTTCACCATAATGCCCGGTTTTACCGCGCCGAAAACGATATCCGCGACCTGAGCGACCTCCTGCGCGCTTTGCGCCGCATTAATGCCGTACTGGTCATGCAGGGCGGCAACTTTATCGGGGGAGGGGGTGTAGACCCAGATCTGACCGGGAAGTACCTGACCGCTGGCAATCAGTCCGCCAAGAATAGCCTTGCCCATATTACCGCAGCCAATAAAACCGATTTTCTTCTCCATCTCGTCACTCCCTATGTTTGTGTGTTATGGGGAATGGTTAGCTTAACGCGGATTGAAAACGGGCAGAAGGAGAAACAGCACTTTGATGAAAGGCAAAAGCGCGAGACAATAAAAGATTGTATACCGTACGGGAGACATTATGACCATCTGGGTGGATGCGGATGCGTGTCCGAATGTCATTAAAGAAATTTTGTACCGCGCCGCCGAGCGGATGCAGTTGCCGCTTATTCTGGTTGCCAATCAGGCCTTGCGCGTGCCGCCTTCGCGTTTTATCCGCACGCTCCGCGTGGCCGCCGGGTTTGACGTGGCGGACAATGAAATTGTGCGTCAATGCGAAGCGGGCGATCTGGTGATTACCGCGGATATTCCGCTGGCGGCTGAAGTGCTGGAAAAAGGCGCTGCGGCTCTTAATCCCCGGGGAGAACGCTATAGCGACGCCACGATTCGCGAACGTCTGACGATGCGTGACTTTATGGACACGCTACGCGCCAGCGGCGTACAAACGGGGGGACCAAACACTCTCTCGCCGCGCGATCGTCAGCATTTTGCCGCCGAGCTGGATAAGTGGTGGCTGGAAAGCCAGCGTAAAAAATAAATCGTGTAATGAAAAATTTACAGTTTATTCATTTCTGATTCTTGCTATAGTACTAATATTGTGACTTTAGCACCTTTGTGTAAATTATTATTTACATTCATGCGTTGTACTAGTTAGATGATATGATTATAACATTGCTGATATCAAATCCTGCGTATGCGCAGTTCCTGGGGGAACGCCTGCTATGATGCAACCTCTTTATCTTGTTGGCCCGCGGGGCTGTGGGAAAACCACCATCGGTATGGCGCTGGCGCAGGCAACCGGTTTTCGGTTTGCAGATACCGACCGCTGGCTGCAATCGCACGTGCAGATGAGCGTCGCTGATATCGTTGAAAAAGAAGGCTGGGGAGGGTTCCGCGCCCGGGAAACCGCGGCCCTGGAGGCGGTAAGCGCGCCTTCGACTGTCGTGGCGACGGGAGGCGGTATTATTCTCACGGAGTATAACCGACGTTATATGCACCGTGTTGGCGTAGTGATTTATCTGTGCGCGCCGGTATCCACGTTGGTTAACCGGCTTGAGGCTGAACCTGAAGCGGATCTGCGCCCGACCCTCACCGGCAAGCCGTTGAGCGAAGAGGTTCGGGAAGTGCTTGAGCAGCGTGACGCGTTGTATCGCGAAACGGCGCATTACATTATTGACGCGACGAAAGCGCCGGCCCAGGTCGTTTCTGAAATTATTGCGGCGCTGCCGCCGTCGACGCAACGGTTACAGGGAGATGTCTATACTTAACGCTCACCCAGAATAAAGGAAACGCTATGCCAACCAGACCACCTTATCCGCGGGAAGCTTATATCGTCACCATTGAAAAAGGCACGCCGGGCCAGACGGTGACGTGGTATCAGCTACGGGCTGACCATCCGAAACCTGATTCGCTCATCAGCGAGCATCCGACCGCAGAAGAAGCGATGGATGCGAAAAAACGTTACGAAGATCCGGATAAATCATAGACGCATGAACCACTCGGAAGGGATTCTGAGTACCCCTAAATTGTATCTCCATCACATTCTTGAAACATTTATACTGGCAACTAAAACCGTAAATTAAGCGATAACAATACAATATTGGAGTTATTTGGAATCTTTACACAATACGTTGCTCATCTGCTGCTACGCTTTCTGAGATTTGTAGGGCAGGTAGCGCGGTGAGCGTGTGAATATTTGCCCGGGAATTACGACGAAGTAATAAGGTGGAATAAAAATGAGTGCGTCGTTGGCAATCCTCACAATCGGCGTTGTGCCAATGAGCGAAGTGTTACCGCTTCTGACGGAATACATCGACGAACAACACATCACCCATCATAGCCTGCTGGGAAAAATGAGCCGGGAAGACGTTATGGCGGATTACGCTGTAGAGCCTGGCGACGATCCGCTTTTGACGTTGCTGAATGATAACCAGATAGCCCATGTTTCCCGCCAGAAAGTGGAGCGAGATTTACAGAGCGTTGTCGAGGTGCTGGATAACCAGGGTTATGACGTCATTATACTGATGAGCACCGCGGCGATTAAAAGTATGGCAGCCCGTAATTCTATTTTGCTTGAACCGCTGCGTATTATTCCACCGCTTGTCGCCTCTATTGTGGATGGGCATCAGGTGGGCGTGATTGTGCCTGTTGCAGAACTTCTGGCGGCCCAGGAGAAAAAATGGCAGGTATTGCAAATGCCGCCGGTGTATTCGCTGGCGAATCCGGTTCACGGTTCTGAGCAACAGTTAATTGATGCCGGACAGGCGCTACTGGATCAAGGCGCGGACGTCATTATGCTGGATTGTCTGGGTTTTCATCAGCGTCATCGGGATATTTTACAGCAGGCGCTGGATGTGCCGGTTTTACTCTCTAATGTTTTGATTGCGCGGTTAGCTTCAGAACTGCTTGTCTAATTTTACGTGACAGGCCGAACGTCAGGACTCTATATTGGGTGTTAATTTAATAATGAGACGGGGCCTGATTATGCTACAAAGCAATGAATACTTTTCCGGGAAAGTGAAGTCTATTGGATTTACCAGCAGTAGCACCGGCCGGGCCAGCGTTGGTGTGATGGCGGAAGGGGAGTATACCTTTGGCACCGCCGAACCCGAAGAGATGACGGTTGTGAGCGGCGCGTTGAAGGTACTGTTGCCGGGAACTGTCGAATGGAAAGTGTATACAGCCGGTGAGGTGTTTAACGTGCCTGGCCACAGCGAGTTTCATCTACAGGTCGCTGAGCCCACCTCGTATCTGTGCCGCTATTTGTAACGGTGAGTCCCCTCTCCGGCGGAGAGGGACCCTCTGGTTAGCGCTGCGCTTCGCCGCCTAATCCTTCCACCAGGCTTTGAATCAGCGCCGCCAGCTCGCCGGTCATCAGGATAAAGTCCGCGTCAAAACGTTGGGCAAAATCTTCCCGGTCGATATCTTCGTTCTGATCGCGCAGCTCATCGCAGAATTTCAGACGCTTAATGGAGCCGTCGTCGCACATGACGAATTGAATACGCTGCTGCCAGTCGAGCGCCAGCTTCGTGACCACTTTACCCGCTTCAATATGAACGGCGATCTCGTCGCTGACCAGATCCTGCTTTTTCGCGCGGATCACGCCGCCATCTTCCAGCATCGCTTTCAATTCGGCTTCGTCCAGCAACTGGAAACCCTGAGCGACCGTACCGGAGCGCACCCACTCTGTGAGCGTCAGCTCTATCGGATTTTCCAGCGCCAGCGGGACGACCGGCAGCGAGCCAAGACTTTTACGCAGTAGCGCCAAAGTATCTTCCGCTTTTTTCGCGCTGGCGCAGTCAACCATAATCAGGCCGTTAACGGTATCAATCCACATCATTGTCTGACTGAAGCGGCTAAACGCGCGCGGCAGCAACGAATGCAACACTTCATCCTTCAGGGAATCTTTTTCCGTCTTCTTCAGCTTGCGTCCCTGATCGGCTTCCAGTTTCTGGATTTTCGCCTCCAGTGCCTGTTTGATCACTGGCGATGGCAGGATTTTCTCTTCTTTGCGCGCGCAAATAATAATTTGGCCATTGGCGGTGTGCGTTAACGCATCGCTGTGAGAGCCCATCGGCGGAACCCAGCCCATTTTGGCCATATCCTGGCTACCGCATGGGGTAAACGTCATTGAGGTGAGCTGTTTCTCCATCTCTTCGGCGCGTAATGTAATATCGCGGCTAAGACGGTAAACCATTAAATTTTTGAACCACAGCATGATAATTTCCACGGCCTTGTCGTTAAATCCAGGCGGTATAGTAACGAATTGTCGGCAGGCTTGCATTGCCAATCAGAACGGTGAATTCTACCCTGTTGATATTCCCAAAAAATGAGGAGCGGTATGTGCGTATTGGTATCGATTTAGGCGGCACAAAAACGGAAGTCATTGCGCTTGATGATGCAGGAGAGCAGCGGTTTCGCCATCGTCTGCCTACGCCGCGGGAGGATTATCAGCAAACGATAGAAACCATCGCTACGCTGGTCGACATGGCGGAACAGGCGACCGGCCAGACCGGTAGCGTCGGCATTGGCATTCCCGGTTCTCTCTCGCCTTACACCGGCGTGGTAAAAAACGCTAACTCTACGTGGCTTAACGGCCAGCCGTTCGATAGCGATGTGAGCCGTCGTCTGAAGCGTGAAGTGCGGTTAGCCAACGATGCCAATTGCCTGGCGGTATCAGAGGCGGTAGATGGCGCGGCAGCGGGGGCGCAAACGGTATTTGCGGTGATTATCGGTACCGGGTGCGGCGCGGGCGTAGCGCTAAATGGCCGGGCGCACATCGGCGGCAACGGTACGGCAGGTGAATGGGGCCACAATCCGTTGCCGTGGATGGATGACGATGAGTTGCGTTACCGCGAAGAAATTCCCTGTTATTGCGGTAAACAAGGCTGTATCGAAACCTTTATTTCCGGTACGGGATTTGCCACGGATTACCAGCGTTTGAGCGGTAAAGCGCTAAAAGGCGATGAGATTATTCGTCTGGTCGACGCGCAGGACGCCGTGGCGGAACTGGCGTTAAGCCGTTATGAGCTGCGGCTGGCGAAAGCATTATCTCATGTCGTGAATATTCTGGATCCGGATGTCATTGTGCTGGGCGGTGGTATGAGCAATGTTGAGCGCCTGTACAAGACGGTTCCGTCGCTGATGAAATCGTTTGTTTTTGGCGGCGAGTGCGAGACGCCGGTACGTAAGGCGCGGCATGGCGATTCGAGCGGCGTGCGCGGCGCGGCCTGGCTGTGGCCGCTGGCGTAACGTTTTTAGCCGGATGGCGTCATCCGGCAACCGGCGTGACCGATGGCTGCTTGTGTTTTAGACGTCCGTATACCAGCAACGACGACATGGCGGAAAACGAGAGCAGGGCGGCGGGAAGCGCCACGTAGTGGTACGCAAAACCTAGCGTCAGCATCAGTCCGCCGCACCAGGCGCCAATCGCGCTACCGAGATTAAAGGCGATTTGCCCTCCCGCCGCGCCCAGCAGTTCGCCGCCTTTGGCGTTTTGCAGCAGCAGGATTTGCAGCGGCGCAGAGAGCGCAAACAGACCAGCGCAGCAGATAAACGCGAAAGTCAGCGATGCCGTTTTGTATCCGCTGAAGAAAAAGAGCGCCATGAGAGAGAGCACGATAATGAGGTCAGTCACTACCGCGATGCGCAGCGGAGTATATCTGCCGGAGAGTTTGCCGCTTAACAGATTGCCTAACACCATCCCCAGCCCGACCAGCATCATAATAAACGTCATGCTCGTCTCCGAAAAACCGGAGATGTACATCATAAATGGCTTGATATAGCTGAACCAGGCAAAAACGCCCGCATTGCCGAACATCGTGGCGGCGAAAATGAGCCACGGTGCAGGACTACGCAAGAAGTGGAACTGCTCGCGCAGGCTGCCTTGGGCTTTGTCACGGATATCCGGCACCCAGAAGAAAATTGCGGTGAGCACAGCGATGTTGAAAACCGCGATCAATAAAAAGGTGTAGCGCCAGCTAAATTCCTGGCTCAGGTAAGTGCCGACCGGAATGCCCACCAGATTCGCCACCGTCATTCCTGAAACCATACCCGCGACGGCGGCGGTGACTTTCCCGGGGCGGATAATCTTTGACAGGACAATGGCGCCGACGCCAAAAAAGGCGCCGTGCGGAAAGCCGGAAACCAGTCTGCCGACGGCGAGCATCAGATATGACGAGGAAAAGGTAAATATGGCATTGCCCATCACGCACAGCGTGACCAGAAACAGCAGTATATGTTTAAGCGAAAAGCGGCTGGAAAAGAGCGCCATAACAGGCGCGCCCAGCACGACGCCGAAGGCGTAAAACGAGATCATATGCCCGGCGGCGGGAATCGTTATCCCGACATCGCGTGCCAGCTCCGTCAGCACGCCCATAATGCCAAACTCGGCCATCCCCAGTCCGAACGTACCCAGCGCCAAAGAAAAAATAACTTTTTTCATACCACCTGCCGAAAATAAAGGCGCATGTTGCGCGCTGTGGCTGTGAATTGTCACAGCCAATCAACGTATAGCTTGCGGATAAGCGCGAGGTAATACCATTCCTTATCCGTCTTTGTGTATTCATTATTATGCTATGTCATGACGGTATGCTGTGCGCAGGATGACACTCGTGTTACTCCACGGCAAACGCTTTGTCCAGTTTGCTATAACCAAGCCCATTGATTTTTTTCACTTTTATCTGCACGGGGATACGTTCTTTCATGGCTTCCACGTGGCTAATCACACCGATGGTCTTCCCGCTGGCATTCAGCGCGTCGAGCGCATCCAGCGCGGCGTCCAGCGTTTCGCTATCAAGCGTGCCGAAGCCTTCGTCGAGGAACAAAGAATCAATGCGCGTTTTATGGCTGACCAAATCTGATAACGCCAGCGCCAGCGCCAGGCTGACCAGGAAGCTTTCGCCGCCTGATAACGTTCGCGTATCGCGCACGGCGTCGGCCTGCCAGGTATCGACAACCTCCAGTTCCAGCGCGTCGCTGGCTTTGCGCTGCAATAAATAACGGCCATGCAGGCGGGTGAGCTGATGATTCGCCAGCCAGACCAGATTATCCAGCGTCAGTCCCTGGGCGAATTTGCGGAACTTATCACCTTCTTTAGAGCCGATCAGCGCATTGAGATAGCCCCAGTCTTCCACTTGCTGAGAGGCTTGCTTCATTTCCGCCATCAGCGCGCGTTGGCGCTGCCGATTATCTGCATCCTGTTTAATTTGCTGGCGGATTTCCCCCTGGCGTGTCGTGTTCTCGCGCAGTTGTTGCGCCAACTGCGCCAGCCGCTGCGCGAGCTGCTCTGCCGTACACGTTGGGTCCAGACCGGCGGGCGGCTGTTGCTGATGGTCAGCCAGCGCCTGCGCGGACTGCGCGCTTAACGCCTTCGCTTGTTGTAGCTGACTTTCCAGCGTTTGTTGTTGTTTTTCCAGACGGGTCACGGTCTCTTCATCCAACAACGCCGCCAGGAACGTTGCCTGGCTGTCAAACGGGCTATTTTTTAACGCCGCATCAAAGTGCGCTATCGCCTCGGCGGCGCGCTGCTGTTCCTGCGTCGTCTGTTCCTGCAGGGTTTGCAACTGGCTTTGTAATGACACGCACTCATCATGCGCCTGCCGCCAGTTATCCAGCGGCACGTCGTCGTCGGAATCCGCGGTATCTGTTTGCGGTAGCGTCTCCAGCAACGGGGCAAGCCTGTCGATCTGCGTTTGCAAATCCGCGAACTCTGTCTGACGCTGTTGCCATATTTTCGCTTCGTCGGCGCGCTCATTCAGCCACGAAGCCTCGTTTTCTGGCGCAGGAAGGGAAAGCGTATACTGCGCCAAATCAGCCGTCAGCGAGGCCTGACGCTGCGCAATCTGCGCGGTAAAGCGCGCTACTTGTTCAGTATGCGCCGCGATTTGCGTTTGTAGAGCATGACGCTGGCTGAGTTGATCCAACTGTTGCTCATGCTCTTCCGCGGCGGTCAACCAGCCCGCGAGGTCTTCTTGCGGCTGGAGCTGAACGCCCAGCGTAGCGCACAGCGTTTGCCATTCCTCAGTAAGCGCTTGCTCCTCCTGCAACAACGACTGCGCCTCGCTTTCATCCCGCTGTAATTGTTGCGTTAAGGCATCTAACTGTCCTCGCAGCGCCGCGCCTTCTTCCGCCAGTGCTTTGACCTCTTTTTCCAGCGCGTCGCGGCGGGTTTGATTCGCGCTCAGCTCCAGCGCCTGATAGGCGGCGATGGCGGGGTGTGTCGTCGAGCCGCAAAGCGGACACGGCTGGCCGGACTGTAAGTGCGCCCGCTGGCTTTCCAGATCTTTGATGCGCGCCTCCTGCTCGCAAATAGTGCGAACGTCCGCAAGCTCCTGCGCTTTAGTCTTATAACTCAGTCGCTTATCCGTCAGACGTTGGGTGTATTGCGTCTGCTCCTGATGATGACGCGCGATAGCTGCCTGTAGCTGCGCCTGACGCTTTTGTTTCGGGATAATTTGCCCCTGAAGCGCGGCGAGACGATGCCGTAGCGGACGCTGCCGGGTATGCAATGCTCTGGCTTCCGCCAGCGCCTGTGGCGTGAGGTCGAGCGTGAGCGGCGGTAGCGCATCACGCTGACGCGTATCGCTCAGCAACTGCTGTTGCCATTGGCTCAGTTGCGCCCGGTCGTGGGATTGTTGTGTTAACAATGCTCGCCAACCCGCCAGTTCGCTGCGCCAGACGCGGATGCCGTCGTGTTCCGCCAGCCATGTCTTCAACCGCTGCCCTGTGGCGTTCAGTTGCGTGAATTGTCGATGCGCGCAGGCGCGGATACGCTGGCGCAGGCGATACGCGCTTTGTAAGCGAGCATTCACTTCATCACTGTGCTGGCGAACACGCTCAACGGCGCGGGTTTGTTCCTGAATGCGCTCCCAATGCGGACGCAACTGGCGAGCGGGTTGCGCCAGAGTCAACGCCGCGAGCTGCGGCTGCGCTTTTTCTCGCGCCTCTTGTGCCGCGTACAGCGCCTGCTGTCGGGCGTGTAATTCAGTGTGGAGCTCGTTTTTTCGGGTCAGCCAGTGAAGGTGCTGCTGCTGTCCCTGCTGGTCGGCCAGCAGGCGTTTCTCTTCGTCAGTAAGCGCCTGCAAACTGGCTTCCAGTTGCTGTAACTGTTCGTCCGCCAATAGGGCGACGCCGCTGGCCTGCGCTTGTAACTTTTCCAGTTCGAGACGGGCTGATTTATGTTTTTCAAATACCTGTGCGGAGATCTGCCCGTAAATCTCAGTGCCGGTGAGCTCCTCCAGAAGCTCTGCGCGCTCTTTCGCTTTGGCGTTAAGAAAGGCGGCGAACTGCCCCTGTGATAACAACATCGAACGGGTGAAGCGCCCGTAGTCCAGCCCGGTCAACGTGGCGATCATCTCCAGTTTATCCTTTACCTTATCGGCAAAGATCTTTCCGTCTGAACACCGCGCCAGCTCCACGCGTGGGGCCTGGAGATTGCCGTCAGGCTGATTTCGGGCTCGGTTCTGGCTCCAGAACGCGCGCCAGGCCTCGCCTTTTACCTCAAACTCCACTTCGGCCAGACATTCCGCCGTATCGCGCGTCATCAAATCGTTTTGCGACTGCGATACCGTATTCAGGCGCGGCGTTTCGTGGTACAGCGCCAGACAGATGGCGTCAAGCAAGGTGGTTTTTCCCGCGCCGGTCGGGCCGGTAATGGCGAATAACCCGTTACTGGCAAACGGTTCGGCGGTAAAGTCGACCTTCCATTCACCTTTCAGCGAGTTCAGGTTTTTCAGACGCAAACTGAGAATTTTCATGCCTCATGCTCCTCATTCAACGCGTAGAGCGTGCTGGAAAAGAGCTGATTCAGGCGCTCGCGCTGCGGGGGATCTAACGCTTCCAGCGCCAGACGCCGCGCAAAAACCTCCTCCACGCTAAGCTCGCTTAATGTTTCCCGCCGTTCGTTCGCCAGCGAGCGCTCACGCTGTTCGCGGCTACGGCGCACCAGTAATACCTCTACGGGTAGCGACTCCGTTAGCGTCTGTATTCTGCGTTGGATATCGTGCAGATAATCATCGGTGGTGATTTCAATATCCAGCCAGACGGGGGGTGATTGCTCCACGCCGCGCCACTGCTCAAGCTGTTCGGTAATCGACTCCAGGTCGCCTTTTAAAACCGCCAACGGTTGAGTCACGGGGACAGCCAGACTTTCGGTGCTTTGCCATTTCCCCTGCTCGAAGGTCACCAGATGCACGCATTTGCTTTTGCCGCACTCATCAAAGCTGAGGGCGATGGGCGAGCCGCAATAGCGGATATGCTCTGTGCCGCCGACACATTGCGCGCGGTGAATGTGTCCTAATGCGATATAATCCGCTGGGGGGAAATGCTGCGCCGGAAAGGCATCCAGCGTACCGATATAAATGTCGCGAACCGCATCGCTTTTGCTGGCGCCGACGGTGGTTAAATGTCCCGTCGCGATAACCGGCAGCTTTCGTTCGCCGCGTAGCAAGCACGCTTCCTGATACTGCTGTTGATAATAATCGGCAATCGCATGAAGAAGTTGCTGCTGTTTCTCGCTGCCGGATAACCCCGCCTGACTGGTAAGAATGTCGCGCGGGCGCAAAAAGGGAATGGGGCACAGTACGGCGCCCGGAGAACCGTCTCGACGATGAAGTAGCTGCGGCGCATAGCCCGCGCTGGCGATCACGGTTGTATTGAGAAACGCCAGAATGTCGCGTGACTCGTTTAGTGTGGCGACGGAATCATGATTACCGGCCAGCACCACCAGATGACAGCCCGTTTGCTGTAAATTAACGACGAAACGGTTATAAAGTTCTCGGGCATAGCTTGGCGGCGAACCGGTATCAAAAATATCGCCAGCGACAATAATGGCATCCACCTGATGGGCCTGCGCGGTCTCCAGCAGCCAGTCCAGAAAAGCCTGATGCTCCGCGGCGCGGCTTTTACTGTAGAAGTTTTGTCCCAGATGCCAGTCAGAGGTGTGGAGGATGCGCATAATAGTTCCATGCAAAAAAAGCGTGAACGGGATTATACACGTCATCCCCTCCATTTTTGGGCGCAATTTACCGCCGGTACACGGTAATGCACGGTTTCACCGGTGTCATAAATCATCAACATGCTGTCAATGCCGCCTTTTTTTTTCATAAATCTGTCATAAATCTGACGCATAATGGCGCGGCATTGATAACTAACGACTAACAGGGCAAATTATGGCGAGACGTATTCTGGTCGTAGAAGATGAGGCGCCGATCCGTGAAATGGTGTGCTTCGTGCTCGAACAAAATGGCTTTCAGCCCGTAGAAGCCGAAGATTATGACAGTGCGGTGAATAAACTTAATGAACCCTGGCCGGATCTCATCCTTCTTGACTGGATGTTGCCCGGCGGGTCAGGGTTACAGTTTATTAAACATCTCAAACGTGAAGCCATGACCCGGGATATTCCCGTGGTTATGCTGACCGCAAGAGGTGAGGAAGAAGATCGCGTGCGCGGACTGGAAACCGGCGCTGACGATTACATTACCAAGCCGTTTTCCCCCAAGGAGTTGGTGGCGCGCATTAAAGCCGTTATGCGGCGCATCTCGCCGATGGCGGTCGAAGAGGTGATCGAGATGCAGGGACTGAGCCTTGATCCCGGCTCTCACCGCGTGATGACCGGCGACAGCCCGCTGGATATGGGGCCGACCGAATTTAAATTACTCCATTTCTTTATGACGCACCCGGAACGGGTTTACAGCCGCGAACAGCTACTCAATCATGTCTGGGGCACCAATGTGTACGTTGAAGACCGGACGGTCGACGTGCATATTCGCCGTTTGCGTAAGGCGCTGGAGCACAGCGGCCACGACCGGATGGTGCAAACGGTACGCGGGACAGGGTATCGTTTTTCGACCCGCTTTTAATGCCTTTTCCGCCAGTTGATCACAGGTTTCTGGCGGAGAAGGCTTTCCATTCTTGAGGGAGTATGACGCGTGCTGGAACGGCTGTCATGGAAAAGGCTGGTGCTGGAGCTGGTGCTCTGTTGCATCCCCGCGCTTATCCTTAGCGCTTTTTTTGGTTATCTGCCGTGGTTTTTACTGGTGGCGGTGACGGGACTGCTTGTCTGGCATTTCTGGAATTTATTACGCCTCTCCTGGTGGCTTTGGGTCGACAGAAGTATGACGCCGCCGCCGGGACGGGGAAGTTGGGAACCGCTGTTATACGGTTTACACCAGATGCAGTTGCGAAATAAGAAGCGGCGCCGCGAGCTGGGGAACCTGATTAAACGTTTTCGCAGCGGCGCGGAGTCGCTGCCTGATGCCGTGGTACTGACCACAGAAGAGGGCGGTATTTTTTGGTGTAACGGTTTGGCGCAACAGATACTGGGGCTACGCTGGCCGGATGACAACGGGCAGAATATTCTCAATCTACTGCGTTATCCGGAGTTTACCCAGTATTTAAAAACGCGTGATTTCACCCGTCCGCTTCATTTGGTGCTCAATACCGGGCGGCATCTGGAGATCCGCGTCATGCCTTATACCGATAAACAACTCCTGATGGTGGCGCGCGATGTGACGCAAATGCATCAGCTTGAAGGCGCCAGACGTAACTTTTTCGCCAACGTTAGCCATGAGTTGCGTACGCCCTTGACGGTATTGCAAGGCTATCTGGAAATGATGCAGGAACAGGCGCTGGAAGGGGCAACGCGAGAAAAAGCGCTGCATACGATGCGCGAGCAAACGTATCGTATGGAAGGGCTGGTAAAACAACTGCTTACGCTGTCTAAAATTGAGGCGGCCCCGGCGCTGTTATTAAATGAAAAAGTGGATGTACCGATGATGCTGCGGGTCGTGGAGCGTGAAGCGCAGACGCTCAGCCAGCAGAAACATACCTTTACGTTTGAGGTCGACGATAGTCTTAGCGTTCTGGGCAATGAAGAGCAGCTACGTAGCGCGATCTCAAACCTGGTGTATAACGCAGTAAACCATACGCCGGCGGGAACGCATATTACGGTGAGCTGGCGACGTGCCGCGCATGGCGCTGAATTTTGCATTCAAGATAACGGTCCGGGGATTGCTGCCGAGCATATTCCTCGTCTGACCGAACGCTTCTACCGCGTCGATAAAGCGCGTTCGCGGCAAACGGGCGGCAGCGGCCTGGGATTGGCGATTGTGAAACATGCGTTGAATCACCATGAAAGCCGCCTTGAAATCGACAGTTCGCCTGGCAAAGGAACGCGATTTAGCTTTGTGCTGCCGGAACGTTTAATTGCCAAAAATAGCGATTAATTGCCTTTCGTAAGTATAACTTTCCATAAGCCAGCGGATGCTGGCTTATTTTCTTTGCAGTTAAGACGGGCTCGTTGAAACATTCAACGTTTGGTGATTTTTTGTTCGCATGATTAGCCATAACTTTTTCATGAGAATGGTGTTTTATTCTGGTTGTAAATTTCATATCGCTATATTCATCTGGTTTTTAGATCCCACCTTGCTTTAAAACGTTATAAGCGTTTAAATTGCGCTTCAGGTGCTGTCATTACGACTGCATTTGCGCGGTAAATCGAAAAACAATTCTTCGCCGCATCGGTCCGGGAGCTTTTCCCGCTGAAATTGATAAAAAACGCCGCTTTATAATCCTCCGGGAAAGGCAAAAATTTTAATGTTTACAACATCACCATCCACAGGCAGTAAGACTTTATGACCCATCAGTTAAAATCGCGCGATATCATCGCCCTGGGCTTTATGACATTTGCGCTGTTCGTTGGCGCAGGCAATATTATCTTTCCTCCTATGGTCGGTTTGCAGGCGGGTGAACACGTCTGGACAGCCGCTATTGGCTTTCTGATTACCGCCGTAGGGCTACCGGTTCTTACTGTTGTGGCGCTGGCGAAAGTCGGCGGCGGCGTAGACAGCCTCAGTACGCCGATTGGTAAAGTGGCGGGACTCCTGCTGGCGACCGTTTGCTATCTGGCCGTCGGGCCGTTATTTGCGACGCCGCGTACTGCGACGGTGTCGTTTGAGGTCGGTATCGCTCCGTTGACCGGCGATTCTGCAATGCCGTTGCTGATTTACAGCGTGGTCTATTTCGCTATCGTTATTCTGGTTTCCCTCTATCCGGGTAAGCTGCTGGATACGGTGGGGAATTTCCTGGCGCCGTTGAAAATTATTGCGCTGGTCATCCTTTCCGTCGCGGCTATCGTTTGGCCTGCCGGTCCAATCAGCAACGCCCTGGACGCTTATCAGAATGCGGCCTTTTCTAACGGATTTGTGAACGGCTATCTGACGATGGATACGCTGGGCGCGATGGTGTTTGGTATCGTTATTGTGAACGCGGCGCGTTCTCGCGGCGTTACCGAAGCGCGCCTGTTGACGCGTTACACGGTCTGGGCCGGCCTGATGGCGGGCGTGGGGCTGACGCTGCTTTACCTTGCCTTGTTCCGCTTAGGTTCTGATAGCGCGACGCTGGTCGATCAGTCAGCGAACGGCGCGGCGATTCTTCATGCCTACGTTCAGCATACCTTTGGCGGCGCGGGAAGCTTCCTGCTGGCGGCGCTGATCTTTATCGCGTGTCTGGTGACGGCGGTGGGGCTGACCTGCGCCTGCGCTGAGTTTTTCGCGCAGTATATTCCGCTGTCTTACCGCACGCTGGTCTTTATTCTCGGCGGCTTCTCTATGGTGGTGTCAAACCTCGGACTGAGCCATCTGATTCAAATCTCCATTCCGGTGCTGACGGCTATCTATCCGCCGTGTATCGCACTGGTTGTATTAAGTTTTACCCGCTCATGGTGGCATAATTCCACCCGCATCATCGCGCCGGCCATGTTTATCAGTCTGCTTTTTGGTATCCTTGACGGCATCAAAGCATCTGCCTTTGGCGATATGCTGCCAGCCTGGAGTCAGCGTTTGCCGCTGGCGGAACAGGGACTGGCGTGGTTGATGCCAACGGTGGTGATGGTGATCCTGGCGATTATCTGGGATCGCGCGGCGGGTCGGCAGGTGACCTCCAGCGCTCACTAAAATCGCTGACATATGTGTACACCACGGGGCTTAACGCCCCGTGGTTTTTTATTGTGTTGATAGGTCAGAAATTGATGGAAAGCAATAATAAGCTAAAGCGTGGGCTGAGCACCCGGCACATTCGCTTTATGGCATTAGGTTCGGCAATCGGCACCGGCCTGTTTTACGGCTCGGCGGACGCCATCAAAATGGCGGGGCCGAGCGTGCTGTTGGCCTATATTATTGGCGGGGTCGCGGCATATATCATTATGCGCGCATTGGGGGAAATGTCCGTTCACAACCCTGCCGCCAGCTCATTTTCGCGCTATGCGCAGGAAAACCTCGGCCCGCTTGCGGGCTACATTACTGGCTGGACCTACTGTTTTGAGATCCTGATCGTCGCCATTGCCGACGTGACCGCGTTCGGCATTTATATGGGGGTCTGGTTCCCCGCCGTGCCGCACTGGATTTGGGTGCTTAGCGTGGTGCTGATCATTTGCGCCATCAACCTGATGAGCGTCAAGGTGTTCGGCGAGCTGGAGTTTTGGTTCTCCTTCTTCAAAGTCGCCACCATTATTATCATGATTGTCGCGGGTATCGGCATCATTGTGTGGGGAATTGGCAACGGCGGGCAGCCGACCGGCATTCATAACCTGTGGAGCAACGGCGGCTTCTTCAGCAATGGCTGGCTGGGAATGATCATGTCGCTGCAAATGGTGATGTTCGCTTACGGCGGGATTGAGATTATCGGTATCACCGCCGGGGAAGCGAAAGACCCGGAGAAATCCATTCCGCGCGCCATTAACTCAGTACCGATGCGTATCCTGGTATTTTATGTCGGCACGCTGTTCGTCATTATGTCTATCTATCCGTGGAATCAGGTCGGCACAAACGGCAGCCCATTTGTGCTGACGTTCCAGCATATGGGGATTACCTTTGCCGCCAGCATTCTGAACTTTGTGGTATTGACCGCCTCGCTTTCCGCTATCAATTCTGATGTGTTTGGTGTAGGCCGTATGCTGCATGGTATGGCGGAGCAGGGGAGCGCGCCGAAAGTCTTTGCCAAAACGTCACGCCGTGGTATTCCGTGGGTCACTGTGCTGGTGATGACGATTGCGCTGCTGTTTGCGGTTTACCTGAACTACATCATGCCGGAAAACGTCTTCCTGGTGATTGCCTCGCTGGCGACGTTTGCGACGGTATGGGTATGGATTATGATCCTGCTGTCGCAAATCGCCTTCCGTCGTCGTTTACCGCCGGAAGAGGTAAAAGCGCTGAAGTTTAAGGTGCCGGGCGGTGTCGTCACGACGATAGCGGGGCTGATTTTCCTGGTCTTCATTATTGCGCTTATCGGCTACCATCCGGATACCCGCATCTCACTGTATGTGGGCTTCGCCTGGATAGTTCTGCTGTTGATTGGCTGGATATTTAAACGCCGTCGCGACCGTCAATTGGCGCAGGCGTAGTCGTTTTTCTCTGCCTTATCCGGTCTGCAGGCAACGGTAGACCGGATAAGCGGAGCCGCTTCTCCTCCTGGAGTCTCCTCCCCTAATAACCCCCTGGATGATGAGTTATCCTTTAAATCTCTATGGCAAGGTGGCCCCATTTTCAGTAGAGGGGATACGAGATGTTGAATGCCTGGCACCTACCGGTTGCCCCATTTGTGAAGCAACATAACGACAAATTAACCATTACGCTGTGGCTGAGCGGAGAAAATCCGCCGTCTCGCGTGACGTTGCGCTCAGAATTCGATAATGAAGAAATCTCACTGGCGATGCGCAAACAGCGCCGCCAGCAGCAGCCGGGCGTGACGGCGTGGCGAGCGACGCTCAATATCGCGTTAGGGCAACCCCGTCGCCGTTACAGCTTTAAATTGCTTTGGCATGATCGCCAGCTTTGGTTTACGCCGCAGGGATTTAGCCGTTTTCCGCCTGCGCGTCTGGAACAATTTGCCGTTGATGCGCCGGATAGCGGCCCGCAGTGGGTCGCCGATCAAATTTTTTATCAGATCTTCCCGGATCGTTTTGCCCGCAGCGCGACGCGTGAAGCCGATCAGGACCGGGTGTACTACCATCATGCCGCAGGTCAGGAGATTGTGCTGCGCGACTGGGACGATCCTTTAACTCCTCAGGCGGGCGGTTCCACCTTTTACGGCGGCTGTCTGAATGGCATTTGTGAGAAGCTGCCGTATCTGAAAAAACTGGGCGCCACAGCGCTATATCTGAATCCGGTATTTACCGCGCCGAGCGTCCATAAGTACGACACGGAAGATTATCGCCATGTCGATCCACAATTTGGCGGCGATCGGGCGCTGCTACGCCTGCGGCGTGAAACCCAGGCGCAGGGCATGAGACTGGTGCTGGATGGCGTGTTTAATCATAGTGGCGACTCGCATGCGTGGTTTGACAGGCATAACCGCAGCACTGGCGGCGCGTGCCATCACCCGGACTCGCCGTGGCGCGACTGGTACTCCTTTTCACCACAAGGCGTGGCGCTGGACTGGCTGGGTTATCCGAGCCTGCCGAAACTCGATTATCAATCAGAAACGCTGGTGGATGAGATCTATCGCGGTGAGGACAGTATCGTTCGTCACTGGCTAAAGGCTCCGTGGAATATGGACGGCTGGCGGCTGGATGTCGTACATATGCTGGGCGAGGCGGGCGGGGCGCGCCATAATTTGCAGCACGTTGCCGGCATTACCCGGGCGGCAAAAGAGGCGCAGCCTGAAGCCTATATTGTGGGGGAACATTTCGGCGATGCGCGGCAGTGGCTACAGGCCGATGCGGAAGATGCCGCCATGAATTATCGCGGCTTCACCTTCCCGCTGTGGGGATTTCTCGCCAATACTGATATCGCTTACGAACCACAGCATATCGATGCCCGGACCTGTATCGTGTGGATGGATAACTACCGCGCCGGGCTGTCACATCAGCAACAACTACGCATGTTTAATCAACTCGACAGTCATGATACTGCGCGCTTTAAAACCTTGCTCGGTAAAGACGCGGCGCGCCTGCCGCTGGCGGTGGTCTGGCTGTTTACCTGGCCCGGCGTGCCATGTATTTATTACGGCGATGAAGTCGGCGTGGACGGCGCAAATGACCCCATGTGCCGCAAACCGTTCCCGTGGGATGAACGCAGGCAGGACGGCAACTTGCTGGCGCTGTACCAGCGTATGGCGAAACTGCGTCAGCGCAGTCTGGCGCTGCGTCGTGGCGGATGCCAGGCGCTGTATGCCGAAGGTGACGTAGTGGTATTCGTGCGAGTTTATCAGCAGCAGCGGGCGCTGGTGGCGATTAACCGGGGCGAAGCCTGTGAAGTGGCGCTGGAAGCGTTGCCGTTGCTGAACGTGGCCGGATGGCAATGTAAAACGGGAAGCGGTGACATCCGCGAGGGAAGACTTAGTTTACCCGCGATTTCCGCGACGGTATGGATGAATCGTTGAGGCGAGGTGGTTCGTAACACCTCACGCATAAAAAAGGCTCGCATTCGCGAGCCTTTTATCAATGCACTGACTTACAGGCTGGAAATGTTCTCAGCCAGGTATTTAGCCACGCCGTCCGGAGAGGCGTTCATGCCTTCTTTGCCTTTTTCCCACTGCGCCGGGCAGACATCGCCGTGCTCTTCGTGGAACTGCAGCGCGTCGACCATACGCAGCATTTCGTCGATGTTACGACCCAGCGGCAGATCGTTTACGACCTGGTGGCGAACAATACCGTTAGCATCAATCAGGAAGGAGCCGCGCAGCGCAACGCCTTCGTCCGGATGTTCGATACCGTAAGCTTTCTGAATTTCACGCTTCACGTCAGCAACCATTGCGTATTTCACCGGGCCAATGCCGCCTTTATCGACAGGGGTGTTACGCCATGCGTTGTGGACGAACTCAGAGTCGAAAGAAACGCCGACCACTTCAACGCCGCGCTTCTGGAATTCTTCATAACGTTTATCGAAGGCGATCAGCTCAGACGGGCAAACAAAAGTGAAGTCCATCGGCCAGAAGAACAGAACGGTTGTTTTACCATTGGTGTGCTGTTTGAAGTTGAATTTATCAACAATCTCACCGCTACCCAGTACCGCCGCAGCGGTGAAATCCGGGGCCTGACGAGTAACCAGTACCATAATAATTCTCCTGCAATATTAAGGGTTTTAGAACGCAACGCGGGCAGTATAGGGAGGGCGAAGCGACAAAACAATGCGGTCTTGACAATCAATGAGACAGCTTTTGCCTATCGATCGGGTCATTATAAATCGTAATGATGACCCCTTTATGACAGCGAACCATCTTTCTGCCAACGGCGGATCTGACGCACGCCCTCGCTATCAGACCGTCACAGCGCTTTGCGGGCGGCCTGTGCCATCATACGCGGATAAAAATGCCAGAATCGCTCTTCTAACGCGTCGTAGTGCGCGTCCAGATCGTACCAGGAATCACGCAAGGCATCCAGCCGGGGACGGCGATTCGCCATGCCATTCAGCACGTTTTGAATGAAATCCATATCGCGATACCGCTCTAACCATTTTTCTGACCAAAGATAATCATTCAGGTTGACAAAGCGCGGCGGGGAATCGGGCAGAATCGTCGCGACCTGCGCATGGGCGTAGCCGACAAACGCCTGAAGTGGAAAATCAGGAGAGATTTGTGTCCAGTGGCGCGATAAAAAATGATCCCACATGACGTCCAGCGTAATGGGCGCCACGCGCCGCGTTTCATGGCGGAACCACTCTCGCGCCTCACAAACTTCCGGCAGGTTGTCGGTCATGACGTCAATACGCCGATGCATATAAATACCCTCTACGACGTCAGGAGGATAATGTGTTGCCGGGTTACCGCGGACAAAATCGGCCAGCAGATTACCGGAAAGCGAGCTGTCGGCAAGGTGCGCCAGATGCAGGTGAGCAAGAAAATTCATTATTGATTCTCTGTCCAAAAAGCGGGTAACGGTTGCAGCGGGAACGCCCCGGCACTAGACTACCCGCCTCTTATTTTAGTCTGAGTCAGAGTCATGCGCGTTACCGATTTTTCCTTTGAACTACCCGAATCCCTGATTGCCCACTACCCACAGCCGGAACGCAGTCGCTGCCGTTTGCTGTCATTAGAGGGGCCGACGGGCGCGCTGACGCACGGTACTTTCACTGATCTGCTCGATAAGCTCAACCCTGGCGATTTGCTGGTCTTCAATAATACCCGCGTGATCCCGGCGCGGCTCTTTGGCCGTAAAGCCAGCGGCGGCAAGATAGAAGTGCTGGTCGAACGTATGCTCGATGATAAACGCATCCTGGCGCATATTCGCGCTTCTAAAGCGCCAAAACCGGGTACGGAACTGCTGCTGGGCGACGACGAAAGTATTCACGCGACCATGACCGCGCGTCACGGCGCTCTGTTTGAAGTTGAGTTTAATGACCCGCGTCCGGTGCTGGATATTCTTAACGCCATCGGCCATATGCCGTTGCCGCCGTATATCGACCGTCCGGACGAGGACGCCGACCGCGAACTGTACCAGACGGTCTACAGTGAAAAACCGGGCGCCGTCGCCGCGCCGACCGCGGGGCTGCACTTTGATGAGCCGCTGCTGGCGGCGCTTCGTGAGAAAGGTGTCGAAATGGCGTTTGTTACGCTACACGTAGGCGCGGGCACTTTCCAGCCGGTGCGTGTCGATACCATTGAAGATCACATCATGCACTCCGAATATGCTGAGGTGCCGCAAGAGGTGGTCGACGCGGTGCTGGCGGCGAAAGCGCGCGGCAACCGCGTGATTGCGGTCGGCACCACCTCGGTACGCTCGCTGGAAAGCGCGGCGCAGGCGGCAAAAAGCGATTTGATAGAGCCGTTCTTCGGCGATACGCAAATCTTTATTTATCCAGGTTATCAATACAAAGTGATTGATGCGCTGATCACCAACTTCCATCTGCCGGAATCGACGTTGATTATGCTGGTTTCCGCATTTGCCGGTTATCAACACACCATGAATGCCTATAAGACTGCGGTAGAACAAAAATATCGCTTTTTTAGCTACGGGGACGCGATGTTTATCACGTACAATCCGCAGGCTATTTCTGAGCGTCCGTAAGAAGGCTATCTCACTTGCCATTTTGACGCCGGGCAGTGCTCGCCATCCTCACGTACTGCGTGTACGCTCCGGTGGCTGTGCGCTGGTCGACCCCAAACTGGCTGCGCCGATGACGCCTTCGGGAATTTATTAGCTATGGAATCATTCCGTAGCGAGTCGTTAAACGTCGGACTGTTTTTCTGACGCAGGAGTGATAATGAAATTTGAGTTAGATACCACCGATGGTCGCGCGCGTCGCGGTCGTCTGGTGTTTGATCGTGGCGTAGTGGAAACGCCTGCTTTTATGCCTGTGGGTACTTACGGTACCGTGAAAGGCATGACGCCGGAAGAAGTGGAAGCGACCGGCGCGCAGATTATTCTCGGCAACACTTTCCACCTGTGGCTGCGCCCGGGTCAGGAGATCATGAAGCTGCATGGCGATCTGCACGATTTTATGCAGTGGAAAGGGCCGATTCTCACCGATTCCGGCGGCTTCCAGGTCTTCAGCCTCGGCGATATTCGTAAGATTACCGAGCAAGGCGTGCACTTCCGTAACCCGATCAACGGCGATCCGATTTTCCTCGATCCGGAAAAGTCGATGGAGATTCAGTACGATCTCGGTTCCGATATCGTGATGATCTTTGATGAATGTACGCCGTATCCGGCAGACTGGGACTATGCTAAACGCTCGATGGAGATGTCGTTGCGTTGGGCGAAGCGTAGCCGCGACCGTTTTGATAGCCTTGGCAATAAGAATGCGCTTTTTGGCATCATTCAGGGCAGCGTTTACGAAGATTTACGCGATATCTCGGTGAAAGGTCTGGTAGAGATTGGCTTTGATGGCTACGCTGTCGGCGGTTTGGCTGTCGGTGAGCCGAAAGCAGATATGCACCGCATTCTGGAGCACGTTTGCCCGCAGATTCCGGCTGACAAACCGCGTTACCTGATGGGCGTGGGTAAACCGGAAGATCTGGTGGAAGGGGTGCGACGCGGTATTGATATGTTTGACTGTGTCATGCCAACGCGAAATGCCCGTAATGGTCATCTGTTTGTGACCGACGGCGTGGTGAAGATTCGTAATGCAAAGCATAAAAGCGACACCAGCCCGCTTGACGCCGAGTGCGATTGCTACACTTGTCGCAATTATTCACGCGCTTACTTGCATCATCTCGACCGTTGCAACGAAATATTAGGTGCGCGTCTCAATACCATTCATAACTTGCGTTACTACCAGCGTTTGATGGCGGGTTTACGCAAGGCTATTGAAGAGGGTAAATTAGAGAGCTTCGTAACCGAGTTTTACCAACGTCAGGGGCGACCCGTTCCACCTTTGAACGTTGATTAATTTTAATAATGAGGGAATTTGAATGAGCTTTTTTATTTCTGATGCGGTAGCGGCAACAGGTGCTCCGGCGCAGGGCAGCCCGATGTCTCTGATTTTAATGCTGGTGGTGTTTGGTCTGATTTTCTATTTCATGATCCTGCGCCCGCAGCAGAAGCGCACCAAAGAGCACAAAAAGCTGATGGACTCCATTGCGAAAGGTGATGAAGTTCTGACGAATGGCGGTCTGGTCGGTCGAGTGACCAAAGTAGCGGAAGCCGGCTACATTGCCATCGCGCTGAATGACACCACGGAAGTGGTTATCAAACGTGACTTCGTAGCTGCCGTTCTGCCGAAAGGCACCATGAAGGCGCTGTAATATTTCGTTTTCCCAAAGGGAACTGCCGTGTTAAACCGTTATCCTTTGTGGAAGTACATCATGCTGGTCGTCGTGATTATCGTCGGCCTGCTTTACGCACTTCCCAACCTGTATGGTGAGGATCCGGCTGTTCAAATCACTGGCGTGCGCGGCGTCGCCGCCAGTGAGCAAACGCTGATCCAGGTCCAGAAAACGTTACAAGAAGAAAAAATTCCCGCTAAGTCTGTGGCACTGGAAGAGGGCGCTATTCTTGCGCGCTTCGACACCACCGATACCCAGCTACGCGCCCGTGAAGCGCTGATGAGCGTGCTGGGGGATAAATATGTCGTGGCGCTTAACCTTGCGCCGGCTACGCCGCGCTGGTTGGCGGCTATTCACGCCGATCCGATGAAGCTCGGTCTTGATCTGCGCGGCGGCGTTCACTTCCTGATGGAAGTGGATATGGATACCGCGTTAGGTAAACTCCAGGAACAAAATATCGATAGCCTGCGCAGCGATCTGCGTGAAAAAGGCATTCCTTATACCACCGTTCGTAAAGAAAATAATTATGGGCTGAGCATCACGTTTCGTGACAGCAAAGCGCGTGATGAGGCGATCGCCTATCTGACGCCGCGTCATCGTGACCTGGTGATTTCCAGCCAGAGCGGCAATCAACTTCGCGCGGTAATGACCGATGCGCGCCTGAGCGAAGCGCGTGAATACGCCGTTCAGCAGAACATTAATATTCTGCGTAACCGTGTTAACCAACTGGGCGTCGCGGAGCCTGTCGTACAGCGTCAGGGCGCAGACCGTATTGTGGTTGAGCTGCCGGGTATCCAGGATACCGCTCGTGCGAAAGAAATTCTCGGCGCGACCGCGACGCTGGAATTCCGTCTGGTGAATACCAACGTTGACCAGGCCGCTGCTGCTGCCGGGCGCGTACCGGGTGATTCCGAAGTGAAACAGACCCGCGAAGGTCAGCCGGTGGTATTGTACAAACGCGTGATCCTCACCGGCGACCATATCACCGACTCGACGTCCAGCCAGGATGAATATAACCAACCGCAGGTTAACATCTCGCTGGATAGCGCAGGCGGCAATATCATGTCTAACTTCACTAAGGACAATATCGGCAAACCGATGGCGACCCTGTTTGTGGAGTATAAAGACAGCGGTAAGAAAGACGCTAACGGTCGCGCCGTACTGGTGAAACAGGAAGAGGTGATTAACATTGCCAACATCCAGTCTCGGCTGGGTAACAGCTTCCGTATTACCGGTATCAGCAACCCGAACGAAGCGCGTCAGCTCTCGTTGTTGCTGCGTGCGGGCGCCCTAATTGCTCCGATTCAGATCGTTGAAGAGCGCACCATTGGCCCGACTTTGGGTATGCAAAATATTAAGCAGGGCCTGGAAGCCTGTCTGGCCGGTCTGGTGGTCTCCATCCTGTTCATGATCTTCTTCTATAAGAAGTTTGGTCTGATTGCGACCAGCGCGTTAGTGGCTAACCTGGTGTTGATTGTCGGTATCATGTCGCTGTTGCCGGGGGCAACGCTCAGTATGCCGGGGATTGCGGGTATCGTGTTAACCCTTGCGGTGGCGGTCGACGCCAACGTTCTGATTAACGAACGTATCAAAGAAGAGTTGAGTAATGGCCGCACGGTACAGCAGGCGATAAACGAAGGCTATGCCGGCGCGTTCAGTTCCATCTTCGATGCGAACATCACGACGCTGATTAAAGTCATCATTCTGTATGCTGTCGGTACCGGGGCAATTAAAGGGTTCGCGATTACGACCGGTATCGGTGTGGCGACGTCGATGTTTACCGCGATTATCGGTACGCGTGCTATCGTAAACCTGCTATATGGCGGCAAGCGCGTCACTAAGCTGTCAATCTGAGGAGTGCGATGTGGCACAGGAATACACTGTTGAACAACTAAACCACGGCCGTAAAGTCTATGACTTTATGCGCTGGGACTTCTGGGCATTCGGCATCTCCGGGCTGTTGCTGATCGCGGCCATTGTCATTATGGGCGTACGCGGGTTTAACTGGGGGCTGGATTTCACCGGTGGTACGGTAATTGAAATCACGCTGGAAAAACCGGCTGAAATGGACGTGATGCGCGAAGCGCTGCAAAAAGCGGGCTATGAAGAGCCGCAGTTGCAGAACTTTGGCAGCAGTCACGACATTATGGTGCGTATGCCGCCAACCGAAGGTGAAACCGGCGGTCAGGTACTGGGTAGCAAAGTGGTGACGATCATTAATGAAGCCACCAACCAGAACGCGGCCGTGAAGCGTATTGAATTCGTGGGGCCAAGCGTGGGCGCCGATCTGGCGCAAACCGGCGCTATGGCGCTGCTGGTGGCGTTGATCTCTATCCTCGTTTATGTCGGTTTCCGCTTTGAGTGGCGACTGGCGGCAGGGGTGGTCATCGCGCTGGCGCACGACGTGATCATTACGCTGGGGATACTGTCGCTTTTCCATATCGAGATTGACCTGACCATTGTGGCATCGTTGATGTCGGTGATCGGTTACTCGCTGAACGACAGTATCGTGGTCTCTGACCGTATTCGTGAAAACTTCCGCAAAATCCGTCGCGGGACGCCTTACGAAATCTTTAACGTGTCGCTGACCCAGACGCTACACCGCACGTTGATTACCTCCGGTACGACGTTAGTGGTAATTCTGATGCTGTACCTCTTCGGCGGTCCGGTACTGGAAGGCTTCTCGCTGACGATGCTGATCGGTGTCTCTATTGGTACGGCATCTTCTATCTATGTCGCATCGGCGCTGGCGCTGAAACTCGGTATGAAGCGCGAGCATATGCTGCAGCAGAAAGTCGAAAAAGAAGGGGCGGATCAGCCGTCCATTCTGCCGTAAGCTGGCGTTAACATGACTGAAAAAAGCCGCAACATCGCAGGGTGCTGCGGCTTTTTATTATCCAGAATAAACTCGATTGCATGAGGAACTATCATGGCTATCATCCCAAAAAACTACGCGCGCCTGGAAAGCGGCTATCGTGAAAAAGCGCTGAAGCTGTTTCCGTGGGTGTGCGGACGTTGTTCCCGTGAGTTTGTGTATTCAAATCTGCGTGAGCTGACGGTGCATCATATCGATCATGACCACACCAATAATCCGGAAGACGGCAGCAACTGGGAGCTATTGTGCCTCTACTGCCACGATCACGAGCATTCCAAATATACCGAAGCCGATCAGTATGGTTCGACGGTCATTGCCGGGGAAGATGCGCAAAAAGATGTCGGCGAGGCGACTTATAACCCGTTTGCCGATCTGAAAGCGATGATGAATAAAAAGAAATAAGCAGACTGCTGACAAAGCTGTTGGTGCTGTTGAATGTTAGGTTACGCTTCGCTCCACCCAACGGAATCCGCAATATAAATGAATTATTGGTTTTCGTAGGTCGGATGCAATCCGACATTTTTTCAGCCCCGGAGTTTGTCGCCAGCCCCAAACGTCCTGTAACGCATACATTGTCACTGGAATCCCGATCGCAAGGTTGGGATTTTTTTGTTTTTAATTCATGCCGATACTGGCGAGCAGAGTAGAATCAGCGGTAAGCCGGGGCAACCCGGTGAGGCGCAATGTTGCGGGGGCTTGATCCCCGGTGGCCTTGTCGCTGGAAAGAGAAAACCCCCGCACATTGTTCGGTATTCACCGGCAACATTACGGGGGCTAACTTGACCCTAGACAAGTTGAGGATAGCCGCGAACCGTTGCCATTGCAACAAAGGCGGCAATATGACGCTCACAGAGTTGAGCATTACTATCTGGCACGATCTGGCGGCACCAACGCTGGTCGGGATTGCGACAGGTCTGTTTTTAGGCTGGTGGCATCGCCGGAAGTAATGTGAAGTGGGCGCGACTCGCCGCCGGATGGCAGCATGCGCCCGAAACGGGCCAGAGGGCGACCTCTGGCCTTTTTTGCAGGTTTAGAAGTTGTAACCCACGACCAGGTAGCCGCCCCAGCCGGTAGATTTCGCGCTGAAATCGCCGTCGCCCCAGTTCAGTTTTGCGCCATTCTGCCACTGTCCGCCGTTATGGAAGTAACGCGCAACGACCGAGTAGTGCCAGTGATCGTAGTTCAGCGCCAGGATATGGCTGGAAGCGATGGAGTTGCTGGTACGGTTCGGATCGTCGCCTAAATCAGATCCCCAGTCAAAGTTGGTAAAGCCGATATAGCTCAGTTTACCGCCCCACAGATCGGTGATGGGGACGAAGTATTTCACTTTGAAACGGTAGCCGTCCCATTCGTTTTCATTGGACGCGCCGTAGTTTTGCCACTGATATTTCGCATACACGTTCAGCGACAGGCCCATCGGCAGGCCGGTGTCGATATCGGTCCCCAGACCCATATACCACGTGCTCTGGCGGCTGGCTTTGTTATCGCCCATATCGTAGATGTAGTTGTTGGCGAAATACCACTCTTTAAACGGGCCGAAGCTCAGGTCTGCGCCGGTCAGCTTATCAATCGAGAAACGCGGTTCGATTTCCATGAACAGCGGAGAACCGTCGGACCAGATACCTTTATCGTTGCCGTTACCCCAATCAAAGGTTTTGGGAATATCGATATAGCCGTAGAAATCAAACCAGTCTTTTTTGGCAAATGCTTCATATTCCAGATAGACGTCGTTGTTCAATTTCGGCGAGAAACGGGTATGGTAGCTGCCTACCACGTTTACGCTCTGGTGCCACCAGTCGGACAAATACTGCGGCTGATCATTTTCTGCTGCGTTAGCAGTAAAAGATGAGGTGAGCGCCAGCGCTGCGCTGACTGCGAGTAAAGTTTTTTTCATATGTATGCCACTGTTTGAAATCCCTTACGGGAGTGAAAAGAACGCAATTTGCGTTTCTAAATATTTCGTGTTTCTGCGGAGCCTATTATAAAAATCATTGCTCACAAAAATATGTCTTGTTTCACATATCTATCATTTACGTAATCGATTGCGTTCACGTTTGCGCATTTTAGGTGCGGCGACAGTACTGTCTTTCATGAATATTACCAATCTATGTCATAAATGACGAAAATGTCAGTAGGGCAACAAAAGTCGCGCGGGGGATGTTGCGGAACGCACAAAACGCTCCGCCAGAACGTTTATTGATTAACAGGCTGAATATCATGGATGCGAATGAAGCCTAACTGCGCCGGAGTGATCCCCTTCAACGGTAACGAAATATTGACATCACTGGGCGCCAGCAAGCTGGCAGGGGCATTTACCAGAAGGCTCTGTGCATTCACCTCCTGATAGTTCTCCGTAGTGCCCTGAATTTGCCCGTACTCTACGGTAGCGCTGAATGCCGGCAGCGGATCGCGGGACTCGCCCTGAATGCGTAACGTTGCGTGAGCGCCGTCTGCGACAGGCGTAATTTCCAGCAATGTCATACGTAGCGTACCGATCTGACTCTCCAGCCGGGCAGGCGTATTGGCGCCAGGCAACAAATAGACGCCGCGGGTTGACTCCGCATTCAGCTTATTTTGTTGGGTAATTTTTACCGTTTCCTGATTCAGTTGGGTCATCTCTTTATTCAGGGTGCTAATGCTTTGATGCATCTGGCGAACTTCGCTCTGCGGCGCGCAGGCGGTCAGGCTCAAGAGACTTCCCACCAGGAGAATTCTTAGGTAACGTCTTGTCATGTCGATCATTTCCTTCGTGGTCCGATAGCGTAATGGTAGTGCGCTATACGCACAAAGGCACCGATCCTTTATCTCAAAAGCGCTCCGCCTTTGTTGTCGCGCCAGTTCAGGGTAAAATAGTGTTTTCTAAATCATCTGGTCAGGACGCCGTATGCATTGCCCATTTTGTTTCGCCGTAGATACCAAAGTCATTGACTCTCGTCTTGTAGGCGAGGGCTCGTCCGTGCGCCGCCGTCGGCAGTGTCTGGTGTGTAATGAACGCTTTACGACCTTTGAAGTGGCTGAACTGGTCATGCCGCGCGTGATAAAAAGCAACGATGTGCGCGAACCCTTTAATGAGGATAAGCTGCGTAGCGGCATGTTGAGAGCGCTGGAAAAAAGACCCGTCAGCGCAGATGATGTTGAAATGGCATTGAACCATATTAAGTCACAATTACGTGCCACTGGGGAGCGTGAAGTTCCCAGCAAGATGATTGGCAACCTGGTCATGGAGCAGCTGAAAAAACTCGATAAAGTCGCGTATATTCGCTTTGCCTCCGTCTATCGCAGTTTCGAAGATATCAAAGACTTTGGCGAAGAAATCGCTCGCCTACAGGACTAAGCCATGCAGGATGAGTTTTACATGGCGCGAGCGCTCAAACTGGCGCAGCGTGGGCGTTTCACCACTCACCCGAACCCTAATGTCGGCTGTGTCATTGTTAACAATGGCGACATCGTCGGCGAAGGTTATCACCAGCGCGCCGGAGAGCCGCACGCCGAGGTCCATGCGCTGCGGATGGCGGGCGCAAAAGCCAAAGGCGCAACCGCCTATGTCACGCTTGAACCCTGTAGCCATCATGGGCGAACGCCGCCATGTTGCGATGCGCTGATTGCGGCCGGCGTCGCGCGCGTGGTCGCCGCGATGCAGGACCCGAACCCACAGGTCGCCGGGCGCGGACTGTATCGTCTGCAACAGGCGGGTATTGCGGTCAGCCACGGGTTAATGATGAGTGAAGCGGAGGCGCTCAATAAAGGCTTCCTCAAACGGATGCGTACCGGATTCCCTTATCTTCAGCTTAAACTGGGCGCCTCCGTGGATGGACGGACGGCGATGGCCAGCGGCGAAAGCCAGTGGATCACCTCGCCGCAGGCCCGGCGCGACGTTCAGCGCTTGCGTGCGCAAAGCCACGCTATCTTAACCAGTAGCGCGACGGTATTGGCTGACGATCCGGCCTTGACGGTGCGTTGGGCGGAGTTAGACGCCTCTACGCAGGCGTCTTACCCGCAGGAAAATCTGCGCCAGCCGGTGCGAATTGTTATCGACAGCCAAAACCGGGTAACGCCTGCGCATCGTATTGTGCAGCAGCCTGGCGAAACGTGGATTGCGCGTACCCAGGAAGATAGCCGCACGTGGCCCGATGCGGTTCGTACTATCAGCGTACCAGCGCACAACGGACATTTGGATCTGGTTGTGCTGATGATGCAGTTAGGCAGGCAGCAGATTAATAGCATATGGGTTGAAGCCGGACCGGGGCTGGCGGGCGCGTTGCTGCAAGCCGGGCTGGTGGATGAACTGATTGTCTATGTCGCGCCTAAATTGTTGGGAACCCAGGCGCGGGGATTATGCGAATTGCCGGGGCTTGAGAAGCTCGCCGACGCGCCGCAATTTACCTTCAGCGAAATACGACATGTCGGCCCGGATGTTTGCCTGCATATGGTGAGCGCATGAGTTCTCCCGTCGAAAGGGGAGCAGCGCTCAAATTATTATGATAAAATCCGCCCCCCTGCGGGGCCAAATGAACCCTGGAAGAGAGAATATGAACATTATTAAAGCTAACGTTGCAGCCCCTGACGCTCGCGTCGCCATCACTATTGCGCGTTTCAATCAGTTTATCAACGACAGCCTGCTGGATGGCGCGGTTGATGCCCTGACGCGTATTGGTCAGGTAAAAGATGATAATATTACCGTAGTGTGGGTGCCTGGCGCCTATGAACTGCCGCTGGCGACCGATGCGCTGGCGAAAAGCGGTAAATATGACGCCGTGGTTGCGCTGGGAACCGTGATTCGCGGGGGGACTGCGCACTTTGAATATGTGGCAGGCGGCGCCAGCAATGGCCTGGCAAGCGTTGCCCAGGACAGTGGCGTGCCGGTAGCCTTTGGTGTTCTGACCACCGAGAGTATTGAACAAGCCATCGAACGTGCTGGTACAAAAGCCGGTAATAAAGGCGCAGAAGCTGCGCTGACCGCGCTTGAAATGATTAATGTATTGAAAGCCATTAAGGCCTGATTTTTTGTAAGGGGAATTCCGTGAAACCTGCTGCTCGTCGCCGCGCCCGTGAGTGTGCCGTCCAGGCGCTTTACTCCTGGCAGTTGTCCCAGAACGACATCGCTGATGTTGAATACCAGTTCCTGGCGGAACAGGACGTAAAAGACGTCGACGTTCTCTATTTCCGTGAACTGCTATCCGGGGTGGCGACTAACAGCGCGTACCTGGATGGTTTAATGAAACCGTATCTGTCCCGCCTGCTTGAAGAGCTGGGACAGGTTGAAAAAGCCGTGCTGCGTATTGCGTTGTTTGAGCTGTCAAAACGCAGCGATGTGCCTTATAAAGTGGCCATCAACGAAGCGATTGAACTGGCGAAAACCTTTGGCGCTGAAGACAGCCACAAATTCGTCAACGGCGTACTGGATAAAGCAGCTCCGGTGATTCGTCCTAACAAAAAGTGATTCACAGGCCGGAAAGATAGCGGGCGATCGATACCCGCCGTCTCCGGCCTTTTCTTTTTTTCTGCTGAGGCATAACGTATGGCATGTGGCGAGTTTTCCCTGATTGCCCGTTATTTTGACCGTGTAAGAAGCTCTCGTCTTGATGTTGAAACCGGTATTGGCGACGATTGTGCGCTCCTGAATATTCCTGAAAAGCAGACCCTGGCGATCAGTACCGATACGCTGGTGGCGGGCAACCACTTCCTCCCTGATATCGATCCTGCCGATCTGGCTTATAAAGCGTTGGCAGTGAATTTAAGCGATCTGGCCGCGATGGGGGCCGACCCGGCCTGGTTAACGCTGGCGTTAACGTTGCCGGAAGTGGATGAGCCGTGGCTGGAGGCTTTTAGCGACAGTCTGTTTGCGCTATTGAATTACTACGATATGCAGCTCATTGGCGGCGACACCACGCGTGGACCGCTGTCGATGACGCTGGGTATCCACGGTTATATCCCGGCAGGGCGCGCGCTCAAGCGATCTGGCGCGAAGCCGGGCGACTGGATTTATGTCACCGGTACGCCGGGCGACAGCGCTGCCGGGCTGGCGGTTTTGCAAAACCGGCTACAGGTGTCGGAGGAGACAGACGCTCACTATTTAATTCAACGGCATTTACGCCCGACGCCGCGTATTTTACACGGCCAGGCGCTGCGTGATATCGCCAGCGCGGCTATCGATCTTTCCGATGGTTTGATTTCCGATCTGGGGCATATCGTCAAGGCCAGCGGCTGTGGGGCAAGAGTAGATGTTGATGCGCTGCCAAAATCCGATGCGATGATGCGCCATGTTGATGACGGGCAGGCGCTGCGTTGGGCGCTTTCCGGCGGCGAAGACTATGAGCTGTGCTTTACGGTGCCGGAACTGAATCGTGGCGCGCTGGATGTCGCCATTGGTCAACTGGGTGTTCCCTTTACCTGCATAGGTCAAATGAGCGCAGATATTGAAGGGCTGAATTTTGTACGTGACGGAATGCCTGTCACCTTTGACTGGAAAGGATATGACCATTTTGCCACGCCATAAAGATGTTGCGAAAAGCCGCCTGAATTTGCGCAATCCGTGGCATCTGCTCGCTACCGGCTTTGGCAGCGGGCTGAGCCCCGTGGTGCCGGGCACGATGGGCTCGCTGGCGGCGATCCCCTTCTGGTATTTGATGACGTTTCTGCCGTGGCAGCTTTATTCGCTGGTCGTGATGTTTGGGATCTGCATTGGCGTTTATCTTTGCCATCAGACGGCGAAAGATATGGGCGTACACGACCACGGCAGTATTGTCTGGGATGAATTTATCGGTATGTGGATAACGCTAATGGCGTTGCCGACGACGGACTGGCAGTGGGTGGCAGCCGGGTTCGTTATTTTCCGCATTCTGGATATGTGGAAACCCTGGCCGATCCGTTGGTTTGATCGCAACGTGCACGGCGGCATGGGGATTATGATCGATGATATCGTCGCCGGGGTGATATCCGCCGGCATACTGTATTTTATCGGTCATCACTGGCCGCTCGGTATTATTTAAAGGGTTTGCCGGATGGCGGCGTAAACGCCTTATCCGGCCTACCCCCGAACAATATGTCGATTTCACAGGCCCGATAAGCGCCGCGCCATCGGGCAATGGCGGATTATTTAAATCCCACCACCGGATGCTGTTTGTACGGTGTTTCGAGTTCGGCAATCTGCTCCGGTTTGAGCGTTAAATCAACGGCATTCAGCAACTCATCTAACTGCTCTTCACGCGAAGCGCCGATAATCGGCGCGGCGACGCCTCGTTTGCTGAGCAGCCAAGCCAGCGCGACCTGCGCTCGCGTTGCGCCAAGCGCCTCGCTGACGCCAGCCAGCCGTTCCGCTATTTGCGTATCATTTTTATCGCTTTCAGCGTATAAATTTTTACCCACGTCATCCGAGACCAGGCGGGCCGTGGTTTCTCCCCAGGGGCGAGTTAAGCGCCCGCGCGCCAGCGGGCTCCACGGAATCACGGCGACGCCTTCCTGCCAGCACAGCGGTAGCATCTCACGCTCTTCCTCGCGGTAGATCAGGTTATAGTGATCCTGCATGGTGACAAACGGCGCCCAGCCGTGTTGTTTTTGTAGCGCCAGCGCCTGGGCAAATTGTGAGGCGTGCATTGAGGAAGCGCCGATATAGCGGGCTTTACCCGCCTTCACCACGTCGTTTAGCGCTTCCAGAGTCTCTTCTATCGGCGTGGTGTAATCCCAGCGGTGGATTTGCAGGATATCGACATACTCCATTCCCAGACGGGTGAGGCTATCGTCAATAGAGCGCAGGATTTGCGCGCGGGACAATCCTTCCGGCAGATCGCCGACGCGATGGAAGACTTTCGTCGCTACCACCACCTCGTCGCGCCGGGCGAAATCACGCAGCGCGCGGCCGACAATCTCTTCGCTGCTGCCGTCGGAGTAGCTGTTGGCGGTATCAAAAAAGTTAATGCCGCCCTCAAGGGCGCGCTTGATGATGGGACGGCTGCTCTCTTCGGGAAGCGTCCAGGCGTGATTGCCGCGACTCGGCTCGCCGAATGTCATGCAGCCCAGACAAAGGCGGGATACCCGAAGATCTGTATTTCCTAACGTGTTGTATTGCATGACTCCGCTCCTGTTATACCCGTCACTCTTCAAGCATAGCAGGAGCAAAGAGGGGATTATGCCAGCCAGGCCTTGATTTTGGCTTCAATGCCTGCGGCGTCGAGCCCCAGTTCCGCGCGGGCTTCTTCCTGCGTTCCTTGCGGGATAAAGAAATCCGGAAGGCCGATATTCAGCACAGGTACAGGTTTACGATGGGCCATTAGCACTTCGTTTACGCCGCTGCCAGCGCCGCCCATAATGGCGTTTTCTTCCAGCGTCACCAGCGCGTCATGCTGCGCGGCCATCTCCAGAATTAACGTGTCGTCCAGCGGCTTAACAAAGCGCATGTCGACCAGCGTGGCGTTCAGCGCTTCGGCGACTTTCGCCGCCTCAGGCATTAAGGTGCCAAAGTTCAGAATCGCCAGTTTTTCGCCATGACGCTTCACAAGGCCTTTACCAATAGGCAGTTTTTCCAGCGGGGTTAGCGCCACGCCCTGCGCATTACCGCGTGGATAACGTACTGCCGTCGGGCCGTCGTTATAGTGATACCCGGTAAATAACATCTGGCGACATTCGTTTTCGTCGCTTGGCGTCATGATCACCATATCCGGGATGCAGCGCAGATAGGAGAGATCGAACGCGCCCTGGTGTGTTTGTCCATCCGCGCCAACGATACCGGCGCGATCGATGGCGAACATGACCGGCAGTTTCTGGATAGCGACGTCATGGATGACCTGATCGTAGGCGCGTTGCAGGAAAGTAGAGTAGATCGCCACGACGGGCTTATAGCCGCCAATCGCCAGGCCTGCGGCGAAGGTGACGGCATGCTGCTCGGCGATGGCGACGTCAAAATAGCGATCCGGGAATTTACGTGAAAATTCCACCATGCCGGAACCTTCGCGCATTGCCGGGGTGATCGCCATCAGCTTGCTGTCTTTGGCGGCGGTTTCACACAGCCAGTCACCGAAGATTTTTGAATAACCTGGCAGACCGCCGCTGCTTTTCGGCAAACATCCGCTGGAAGGATCAAATTTAGGCACCGCATGGAAAGTGATCGGATCTTTTTCCGCGGGCTCATAGCCGCGGCCTTTCTTGGTCATGATATGCAGGAACTGCGGGCCTTTCAGGTCGCGCATGTTCTTCAATGTGCTGATAAGCCCCATGACATCGTGACCATCGACCGGCCCGATGTAGTTAAAGCCCAGCTCTTCGAACAGTGTGCCCGGCACAACCATGCCTTTAATATGTTCTTCGGTACGCTTGAGCAGTTCTTTAATTGGCGGTACGCCGGAGAAGACCTTTTTTCCGCCTTCGCGCAGAGAAGAGTAAAGCTTACCGGAAAGTAGCTGCGCCAGATGGTTGTTGAGCGCGCCGACGTTTTCCGAAATCGACATTTCATTGTCGTTCAGAATGACCAGCATGTCGGGCCGGATATCGCCTGCGTGATTCATTGCTTCAAACGCCATACCGGCGGTGATGGCGCCGTCGCCGATCACACAGACGGTGCGGCGATCTTTGCCTTCTTTCTCCGCCGCCACGGCAATGCCGATACCGGCGCTGATGGAAGTGGAGGAATGCCCAACGCTCAGCACATCGTATTCGCTTTCTCCGCGCCACGGGAACGGGTGCAGACCGCCTTTCTGACGAATGGTGCCGATTTTGTCGCGACGACCGGTAAGGATTTTATGTGGATAAGCCTGGTGTCCAACATCCCAGATTAGCTGGTCAAACGGGGTGTTGTAGACATAATGCAGCGCCACGGTAAGTTCTACCGTGCCCAGCCCGGAAGCGAAGTGCCCGCTGGAACGGCTTACGCTGTCGAGTAAGTAGCGGCGTAGCTCGTCGCAGAGTTTCGGCAGACTCTCTTTCGGTAACAGTCGTAACTCCTGGGTGGAGTCGACCAATGCCAGGGTAGGGTATTTGGCTATATCAAAACTCATCGCAAGCTCATTGGATATGGGGTTTATTTATCACGCTGGATTATGTAGTTCGCTAGCGCTTCCAGTGCCGAGGTGTCCAGTGATTGCGCGGCCAGCTGATGTAACGACTGACGGGCGTCCTCTATCAGGTCCCGGGCTTTATTCCGGGCTTGCTCAAGACCCAGAAGTGCAGGGTAGGTACTTTTGCCAAGCTGCTGGTCTGCGCCCTGACGTTTACCTAACGTTGCAGTATCGCCCACCACATCCAGAATGTCATCCTGAACCTGGAAGGCAAGGCCGATACTCTCTGCATAGCGGTCAAGTATCGGCAGAGTATTCCGTCCTTTATCGCCCGCGCTCAACGCGCCAAGTCTAACGGCGGCGCGAATGAGCGCGCCGGTCTTATGGCGATGAATGCGTTCCAGCGCGTCCAGAGTGATCCGCTGGCCTTCTGCCGCCAGATCCAATGCCTGACCGCCGCACATACCGGCGATGCCGCTGGCGTTCGCCAGTTCGGCGATCATCGCGATACGATCGCGATCGGCGACTTCCGGCATCGGCGCGTCGCTGATAATGGCAAACGCCAGCGTTTGCAACGCGTCTCCCGCCAGGATTGCGTTGGCTTCGCCAAATTTAATATGGCAAGTCGGCAGGCCGCGACGCAAATCGTCATCGTCCATTGCTGGCAGGTCGTCATGGATCAGCGAATAGGCATGAATGCATTCGACCGCCGCAGCTGGCGCATCCAGCGTTGCCGTACTGACGCCAAACATTTGACCGGTGGCGTAAACCAGAAATGGCCGCAGGCGTTTACCGCCTAATAATGCGCCATACTGCATGGCTTCGACCACGGGAGTGTTCTGAAAGGGCAGTGGCGCGATAAAACGGCTCAGCGCCTGATTCGCTTGCGTTACGCAAGCCTGTAGCTGCTGCGTAAAGTCCATTTACTCATTATCCGCGATAAAAGGCTCAGGTGAAGCCTCTTCATTATCAGACAGCAAAATTTGCACGCGCTGTTCCGCCTGCTGCAGTTTTGCCTGCCCCTGACGCGCCAGTTGTACGCCGCGCTCGAATTCATTCAGCGCGTCTTCCAGCGGCAAATCGCCGCTTTCCAGGCGGGTAACAATATGTTCCAGCTCGCTCAGCGCAGTTTCAAAGCTGGCGGGCGCCTCATTTTTCTTCGGCATGATGACTGTTTGACTCTCTGTAATGGCAGCACAAGTCTATGGTAACGGACTCACACTGATAAGCAAATAACGCGCAATGGTAAGGGGAAATGCGCAAGATGTCCGTGATAGTGATATACTTCCGCGCCTGGATGCAGCCGTAGGTATGGGCTGCTGTACTATTTCTCCACGACAAGCCTTAGATAGCTTGCTAAAGAACCATTGCCGCCATGAAGTTTATCATTAAATTGTTCCCGGAAATCACTATCAAAAGCCAATCTGTGCGTTTGCGCTTTATAAAAATTTTAACCGGGAACATCCGTAACGTTTTAAAGCACTACGATGAGACCCTCGCGGTTGTCCGTCACTGGGATAACATTGAAGTTCGCGCCAAAGATGAAAACCAGCGTCTGGCGATTCGCGACGCGCTGACCCGCATTCCGGGAATTCACCATATTCTTGAAGTCGAAGATGTGCCGTTCACCGATATGCACGACATTTTCGAGAAAGCGTTGGCGCAGTATCGCGAGCAGCTTGAAGGCAAAACCTTCTGCGTGCGCGTAAAACGTCGCGGTAAGCATGAGTTTAGCTCCATTGAGGTGGAGCGCTATGTCGGCGGCGGATTAAATCAGCATATTGAATCGGCGCGCGTGAAGCTCACTAACCCGGATGTGACGGTGCATCTGGAAGTGGAAGATGATCGCCTGCTGCTGATCAAAGGGCGTTATGAAGGTATTGGCGGTTTCCCGATTGGCACCCAGGAAGATGTGCTGTCGCTGATCTCCGGCGGTTTTGACTCCGGCGTCTCCAGCTATATGCTGATGCGTCGCGGCTGCCGCGTACACTACTGCTTCTTTAACCTCGGCGGCGCGGCGCATGAAATCGGCGTTCGCCAGGTGGCGCATTACCTGTGGAACCGCTTTGGCAGCTCCCATCGCGTGCGTTTTGTGGCGATTAACTTCGAACCGGTGGTCGGCGAGATTCTGGAGAAAGTTGACGACGGCCAGATGGGCGTGGTGCTCAAACGTATGATGGTACGCGCGGCGTCGAAAGTGGCGGAACGTTACGGCGTACAGGCACTGGTGACCGGCGAAGCGCTGGGCCAGGTATCCAGCCAGACGCTAACCAACTTGCGCTTGATCGATAACGTATCTGACACGCTGATCTTGCGCCCGCTGATCTCTTACGATAAAGAGCACATTATCAACCTGGCGCGCCAGATTGGTACGGAAGATTTTGCCCGTACGATGCCGGAATACTGTGGCGTGATTTCAAAAAGTCCGACGGTGAAAGCCATTAAAGCGAAAATTGAAGCCGAAGAAGAAAATTTCGACTTCAGTATTCTCGATAAGGTGGTAGAAGAAGCGAACAACGTCGATATTCGTGAAATCGCCCAGCAGACCCAGCAGGAGGTGGTGGAAGTAGAAACCGTGAGCGGTTTTGGCGCCAACGATGTGATTCTGGATATCCGTTCTGTCGATGAGCAGGATGACAAGCCGCTGAAAGTGGAAGGCGTCGACGTCGTTTCGCTGCCTTTCTACAAGCTGAGTACTAAATTTGGCGACCTCGATCAGAGCAAAACCTGGCTGCTATGGTGCGAACGCGGCGTAATGAGTCGCCTGCAGGCGCTCTATCTGCGCGAGCAGGGGTTTGCCAATGTGAAGGTGTATCGCCCGTAATTCCTTTGCCGGGTGGCGGCTATGTCCTACCCGGCCTACCGTTTTATTTCTGCCCCAACCGTTTTGCAATGCGCTCCAGCTTCATCATCAGCAGCAGCGTAATGGCCACCAGCACAATGGTCAGCGCCGCGCCGTCGGCGATATTTCCACGGTCGGTCAGGCTAAAGATAGCCACCGGCAGCGTCGTCCAGCCCGGCGGATAAATCATCATCGTCGCGCCCAACTCCCCCATGGAGAGCGATAAACTCAGCGCCAGCGCTGACATCATCCACGGCATCAATAACGGCAACGTCACGTGACGCAGACGATACCAGGGCGATGCCCCCAGACTCGACGCGACGTTTTCAATATCGGCGGAAATTCGCGCCAGTCCGGTCGACACGTTACTGAAGGTAAAGGCGGAAATCAGCACAAAGTGCGCTGTCAGCACAATCCATAGGGTGCCGTTCATTTGCAATGGCCCCTGGCTGAAAGCAACCAGAATGCCCAGGCCCACGGACACTGACGGAATCGCACTCGGCAGATAGAACACCATACTTAACCATTTCTGCGTTTTCACCCCATATTGACGCAGCGCCAGCGCCGCCCAAACGCCGCAAAGCAGCGCAAACAGGCTGGCGCAAAAGCCAATCGTGAGGCTGGCAAGTAGGGCATCCCATGCCGCACCGTGCAGAGCGTTAACAAAGTGGTTCAGCGTGAAGCCACTCGGCAGAATACCGTTCCACTGCTGGCTAAGGCTGGACATCAGAATCACCGCCAGCGGCAGGAAAAAGAACACGATAAACAGTGCGCTAGCCACAACGCCCGCCGCTGCGCGTCCTTTAGGTGACCAAATTAGCATGGCTAGCTCCTTACGCCGGTACGCGATGCCGCCAGGCGATAGAGGGAGAACAGTCCCAGCGACAAGACAATGTTAATCAACGCAATCATGCAGGCGACCGTATAGTCGGACTCCAGAATCGCTTTGCTGTAAACCATCATCGGCAGGGTGTTAACTCCCTTCGCGCCAATAAACAGTACGATGCCAAACTCGTTAGTGGTCAACAGCAGGCACAGGCTGCCACCAGCCATCAGCGCCGGTAGCGCCGCCGGGAAAATCACCTGCCCAATCACCCGTAACGGGTGCGCCCCCAGAATGCTGGCTGCCTCTAGCTGGCTTTTATCAATTTGCCGCAGCGCGGCCATCAGTGGCCGCATCACCAGCGGAGTGAACACCGTGATCTCCGCCAGAATGACGCCCTGCATCGAGTAGAGAAAATCCACCGGCGGTAGCTCAAAGGCAAACAGGCTCATCAGCGTACCGTTGAGCAGACCCGCTGACCCATAAATAAAGGTGAACGCCAGCGTAATCAGGAAGGTCGGCAGCGCAATAAAAGTATCGACGACCCGACCAATCCACTCGCTGCCGGGGAAAGGAATAAACACCAGAATCAGCGACATCACGCTGCCCAGCAGCAGGCAACCGGCGGTGGCGAAAAAGGCGATTTGCAACGTGTTCAGCAACGCGCCGACAAAGCGTTTCGAGTCGACCACCTGGCGGAAGGTCTCGAGCCCGATCTCGCCATTGGCACCGCGTAGCGCCTGTTCAACGATGAGCGACAGAGGCCAGAAAAACAGTGTCGCCAGCACCAGCAACGGGAGCAGCAGCCACAGCAGCGGGCGTAGGTTAAGCGCCGGTTTTTCCAGAGGTAAAATGAGTGACATGGTTATACCTCAATCAGGACCGCATCATCCGGTTCGAACCACAGCGCCAGCTTGTCGCCCACGCGCGGCAGCGGATTGACATGCGTCAACACCATCCGCACCGTTTCGCCAGCAACGTCACACAACAGATGGGTTAAATCGCCCTGCCAGTGCACCGATTGCAGTGTGGCGTTGAAGCGGTTGCTGTAGGCCGAACGCGGCGTCAGGCTGAGGTGCTGAGGACGAATGCACAGCAGTTTGTTGTAACCGTGGTGGCTGCCCCGGCTGAACGCGCGAATCACCGCACCGCCGCAGCTGACGTCCACCAGCCCCGGAATCTCCGTTATCCCCAGCGCAATGGCGGAGAGAATATTGGCGCGGCCTAAGAATTCGGCGGCAAAGCGATTGGGCGGATGCTGATATAACGCGCGGGTTTCGCCGTGAGCAATCAGCGAGCCATCCTTCATAATGCCGATTTTATCGGCCAGGGTGAGCGCTTCCGTTTGATCGTGGGTAACGTAGAGAATAGTGAGTTCCGGCAACTCACGGTGAAGACGGGCGATTTCTTCCACCATATTATGACGAATCTGTGCGTCCAGCGCTGACAGTGGTTCATCCAGTAACAGCACGCGCGGGCGCACGGCAATCGCGCGGGCGATGGCCACGCGTTGCTGCTGGCCGCCGGAAAGTTGATGCGGATAACGGGTGGCGTAATCACTCATGCCAACCGTTTTCAGCGCCTGCGTGACACGCTCATTAATTAGCGCCTTTGGCTGCTTCTGCGCACGCAGACCAAAAGCGACGTTGTCTTCCACTTTCAGATGCGGGAACAAGGCGTAGTTCTGCACCACCATCGCCAACCCGCGTTTATAGGGTGGCAGATGGGTGACGTCCGTATCGCCAATCAGAATACGACCGCCTGCAGGTTGCACAAAGCCCGCAACCGCACGCAGCACCGTCGTTTTTCCAGATCCTGATGGGCCAATCAGCGCCAGCACTTCGCCAGGTTCAATCGTCAAAGAGAGCGGTTTAAGCACCACGTTGCCGTGATACGCAACGCGCAGCGAGTCGAGGACTATCCCCGATGTCCCCTGCGATGCAGGGGCGTGAACGGCGGTCGTTTTCATCAGCATCAGGCTTACTCGCTTTCGGTCACTTTGTGCCAACGGCTAATATCTGCCGACAACGAAACGGCTACGTCATCCCAATTTGGCTGCCAGCTTTGCACGCCTTCCAACGCGGCAGTGGCGGCCTTGTAATGTTCGTCGCTCGGCGTCACGTCGCTGCGTACTGGCATTCCCCAGGAGAGTTCGCTGACGCGAGTCTGCGCTTCTTTACTCAGCAGGAAGTTAATCAGCTTTTTACCGTTTTCACTCTGCGGCGCCCCCTGGACCAGGCCAATGACATAAGGGATGGCCAGCGCGCTGCGCTCGCCTTTGTCGTTGGCCGGCCAGAAGATTTTCACGTTCGGGTTACGTTCCATCTGCGCGAGGTTCATTTGCAGGTCGCCGTTAGCGACGTAGATTTCACCTTTATTAACCAGCGCGGTTAGCTTGCCGGTAGAGGCAGATGGCCCGACGTTATTGGCCTGCAGCTTGCCGAGATACGCAAAACCGGCATCTTTACTGCCGAAGCTGTGGAAAGCCTGCAGCATTACCGCCGTGCCGTCAGCGGCCTGACCTGGCGTGGAATACTGGAGTTTATTTTTGAATTTACCGTCAAGCAGATCCTGCCAGCTCGCCGGGGCAGTTTTCAGCAGCTTGCTGTTGTAGATAAAGCTCAGATAGTTCTTTACCAGCGGCGAATAAAGGTTGTTGGCATCGGGGATAGCCGATGCGGCGTCGGTGTTAAAGTTCGCCAGCAGCTTTTCGGCGGCGGCGCGCTGAATGAATGGCGGCGCGGTTACCAGCACGTCGGCTTGCGGATTCGTACGCTCTTTTGCCAGACGTTCCACTACCACGCCACCACCGCCTTCAACATAGCGTACGGTAATGCCGGTCGCTTTAGTGAATGCGTCAAACTGCACCTGGTACCAGCTGTTATCGCCATCGTGCAGCCCGTCGATGGAGTACACCGTGACCACTGATTCCGCCCATGACGGGGCGCTGGCGAGAGCGAAGACAGACAGCAGAGCAAGTCGGGAAAGTTTCATCGTAATAGCCTCATAGCGTACGTTGCATTTTCTGGCCTATACCAGGTTTGCTTTTTACGCTAAACGGCTTATGTGACAAAACGATGAAAGAGAAATAAATCAGTCCACGCCGGAGGATGCTGCGCTTATCCGGATAGCCGTGAGACGATACGATTGACAGGCCGGATAAGGCTCGCAGCCAACATCCGGCGCATCCGCTAGTGGGTATCTACCTCAATACGCAGGCTGTCGTGACGCCAGTATTCGATATCCAGATCCAGCACTCGCCCGTGTTGATCGTAGTTCAGACGGCGCAGCAACAGCGCCGGGCGTCCTTCCATAACTCCCAGCGCCTGTGCGGCCTGCGCAGGCATGGCGGTGGGGTAGAACGACAGATGCATGCTGGTATAGACGAGGTTGTAGTGCGACTCGTATACCTCGGTCAGGCTGCCGTTGAGATCGTACTGCAGCAGCTCAGGCACGCGGGCGGGCAAACAATGGTTTTCGCAGTAGCACACGGCGCGGCCATCGGCGTAACGCAGACGGGTCAGCAGATAGATTTGATCAAACGGCTGGAGCTGGAGGGGCTCCATGACCTCGACAGGCACTGTGGTTAACACGCCGCTCAGTAGCGCGGTTTTTGGCTCCCGCCCCTGCTCGCGGCAAAGCTTATGGAAGTTGGTGTTCTGGGTCGGATCCAGCCACAGGCGTTCCGGCGTAACGAACCAACCGCGACGATCGGCGCGCCAGATAAGCCCACTGGACTCCAGCTGCGCCAGACTTTCGCGGATAGTAATGCGCGTGGTGTTGAAGATCGCGCACAGTTCGCGTTCAGACGGCAGTTTATCACCGCTTTTCAACGCACCGCTCTGAATACGCGCCTGAAGCTGCGCCTTGATCAACAGGTACTGCGGGATATCGCCCGGGATAGATTTCATGCTTACTCGCTTCCGTTTTGCCTGCCGCCATTATACAAGCAGAGATGAATTTTTTGTTGCAGCGCGATTTTCTCTTTGACCCGTCGCGGCAAAGATCGTCATGATAAATGCAATCTGGTATAGACCAAAGGTAAATAACATGACTTCGCGTAACTATCTGCTGCTGACTCCTGGCCCGCTCACCACCTCTCGCACCGTGAAAGAAGCGATGTTGTTCGATAGCTGTACCTGGGATGATGATTACAATATCGGCGTGGTAGAACAGATCCGCCAGCAGTTGACCGCACTGGCAACGGCCTCCGAAGGCTACACCTCCGTACTGCTGCAAGGCAGCGGCAGCTATGCTGTGGAAGCCGTACTGGGCAGCGCATTGGGGCCGCAGGATAAGGTGCTGATCGTCAGCAACGGTGCATACGGCGCACGAATGGTCGAGATGGCCGGCCTTATGGGTATCGCCCATCACGCTTACGACTGCGGCGAAGTTGCGCGCCCGGACGTGCAGGCGATCGACGCGATCCTCAACGCCGACCCGACGATCAGCCATATCGCCATGGTGCATAGCGAAACGACCACCGGGATGCTCAACCCCATTGATGAGGTGGGCGCTCTGGCGCATCGCTATGGCAAAACCTACATCGTTGACGCCATGAGCAGCTTCGGCGGCATCCCCATGGATATTGCAGCATTACACATCGATTATCTGATCAGCTCCGCCAATAAATGCATTCAGGGCGTGCCTGGTTTTGCTTTCGTGATTGCCCGCGAGCAAAAACTGGCCGCGTGCAAAGGGCGTTCCCGCTCGCTGTCGTTAGATCTCTACGCCCAGTGGCGCTGCATGGAGGATAACCACGGCAAATGGCGTTTTACTTCGCCCACTCATACCGTCCTGGCGTTTGCCCAGGCGTTGAAAGAGCTGGCGGAAGAAGGTGGCGTGGCGGCACGTCATCAACGCTATCAGCAAAATCAGCGCAGCCTGGTGGCCGGAATGCGGGCGCTGGGCTTTAACACGCTGCTGGATGACGAACTTCACTCGCCCATTATCACCGCCTTTTATTCACCGGAAGACCCGCAGTATCGCTTTAGCGAATTTTATCGCCGCCTCAAAGAGCAGGGCTTTGTTATCTATCCTGGCAAAGTGTCGCAAAGCGACTGCTTCCGCATCGGCAACATTGGCGAAGTATATGCCGCCGATATCACAGCCCTGCTGACCGCCATTCGTACCGCCATGTACTGGACGAAATAAGGAACCATGATGAACCGTATTCACGCTGTTATTCTCGACTGGGCGGGCACCACCGTCGATTTTGGCTCCTTCGCGCCGACGCAAATTTTCGTCGAGGCGTTCCGTCAGGCATTTGATGTGGAGATCACCCTCGCCGAAGCACGCGTGCCAATGGGGCTGGGTAAATGGCAACACATTGAAGCGCTGGGAAAATTACCTGCTGTTGACGCGCGCTGGCAGGCAAAGTTTGGCCGCTCCATGAGCGCAGCAGATATTGATGCCATCTATGCCGCCTTCATGCCGCTACAGATTGCTAAAGTTGTCGATTTTTCTTCTCCTATTGCCGGAGTTATCGACACGATCGCGGCGCTACGAGCCGAGGGTATCAAGATAGGCTCCTGCTCCGGTTACCCACGAGCGGTGATGGAGCGCCTGGTTCCCGCCGCCGCCGAGCATGGTTATCGTCCGGATCATTGGGTGGCAACGGACGACCTGGCCGCGGGTGGTCGCCCGGGGCCGTGGATGGCGCTGCAAAACGTGATTGCGCTGGGCATTGATGCGGTCGCGCACTGTGTGAAGGTAGATGATGCCGCGCCGGGCATTAGCGAGGGGCTTAACGCGGGGATGTGGACGGTGGGGCTGGCGGTATCGGGTAACGAATTCGGCGCAACATGGGACGCCTATCAGACAATGTCGAAAGAGGACGTTGCGGTCCGCCGCGAGCACGCGGCCAGCAAGCTGTACGCCGCCGGGGCGCATTACGTGGTGGATTCACTGGCGGATTTACCTGAGGTGATTGCGCATATTAATGCGCGTCTGGCGCAGGGCGAACGCCCGTAAAATAACTGCCGGATGGCGCTGTCGCTTATCCGGCCTACAGACTGTACCGTTTTGTAGGCCGGATAAGGTGTTTACGCCGCCATCCGGCAATCATTCTTATTCGTAGTAGTTATAAATCCCCGCCGCCATCACCAGTTGCGAAGCCACTTCATGCGCTTTTTCACGACCAACCAACAGGTCGATGATTTTCAAGCCAAAATCGATAGCGGTACCCGGTCCCTGGCTGGTTAATAATTTTACCCGCGCATCCCACACCACACGCTTATCCTGCCACTGTTCGGCGGGGATCTTATCTTTCAGCGCCGGAAAACCGGTCATATTGCCGATAGGGAAGATATCGTGCGGCATGAGCACTGTAGCGGCTGCGGCGCAAATGGCTGCGACAATGCGCCCGGAGCGGTGAAACTGTTTTACGGTTTCGACCAGCAGCGGGCTGTCGCGAAAGCACTCGGCGCCTTTAATTCCGCCGGGCAACACGATGATGTCATAATCGCCGTCGGCAACTTCAACCAGCGGCGCATCCGCCAGTAGCTTTACACCGCGCGAGCAGACAATCGTCAGGTTGCCATCGCTGGCGACGCTGGCGGTAGTGACGTGGATTCCGCCGCGAACCAGCAGATCGATAGTGGTGACCGCTTCGGTCTCTTCACTACCAGGGGCGAGGCATACCAGTGCCTGAGCGCTCATACTCACTCTCCTTTCGCTTTACCATTTCAAACAGGCGGCTATTTTCCGGAACGGCGAGACCGTGCACGCGGGCGCGCTTGAGTAAATAACCGGTGATGTAGTCAATTTCGGTATGGCGCATGGCGCGCACGTCCTGCAACATGGATGAGATGTTTTCTGCCGTACTGTCAATCACTTGCTCAACATAATAGCGTAAATCGTCTGCCGATGTGTGGTAGCCTTCACGTTCAATCACGGCGGCGACCTCTTCGCAAATCGCGTTGATTTCATCAGTATGATGGCGCAGCTCGCCGTTCGGGCAGTTCCAAAGCGCGGTGAGCGGGTTGATAACACAGTTGACCGCCAGTTTGCGCCACATCTCTGCGCGGATATTGTTATGCCAGGCGACATCGGGCAGTACCCCCTGCAGGATATCGGCGAGATAACTGTAATCGCCGTCTTGCTCGCGCGCAGGGCCAATATGCGTAGTACCGTTAGCGACATGAATAATGATATTACCGTCGCGGCGCGCAGCATGGGTGATAGTCCCCATCAACATCGGCTGTTGGATATTTTGCAGCTCTTCTATGGTTCCCATTCCATTATGAATGAGCAGGATAGGCGACGTCACCGGTAGGGTTGACGCCAGGGTTCGTACTGCGTCGGAAACCTGCCACGCTTTCAGCGTGACTAACAACAGTTCGCTCTTCGCCAAAAAATCCGGATCGTTTGCCGTCAGTGATTCGTTGAAAAAGGAACCATCGGTATCGATCAGATTTACGCTGCAATAAGGTTGTGGCACCCGTAGCCAGCCCTGTACGTCATGTCCGTGTTTGCACAGTGCCGAAAGCCAAAGTTGTCCTAAGGCTCCGCATCCCAGTACAGTAATTTTCATTGTTCCTCCTCACCTGCAACAGCGCCAGGTGTTATGGCGCTAATTATAGCGTCATCAGCTAAGCTTCTCGTTAAGCCTCGTTGCAGGTATTATGCAACGCAACGAAAATGAAGGGAGAAGAAAAGATGCCATCTTTCGATATTGTTTCTGAAGTTGATCTGCAGGAAGCGCGTAACGGCGTGGATAACGCGGTTCGCGAGGTTGAGTCTCGTTTTGACTTCCGTGGCGTAGAGGCGACTATTGAACTGAACGATGCCAATAAAACCATCAAGGTGCTGAGCGAGTCCGATTTCCAGGTCAATCAGTTGCTCGATATTCTGCGCGCCAAGCTGCTTAAACGCGGTATTGAAGGCGCTTCGCTGGATGTACCGGACGAGTTCGTGCATAGCGGTAAAACCTGGTATGTGGAAGCGAAGCTGAAGCAGGGCATTGAAAGCGCCGTGCAGAAGAAAATCGTCAAGCTGATTAAAGACAGCAAACTGAAGGTGCAGGCGCAAATTCAGGGGGAAGAGATTCGCGTGACGGGCAAATCACGTGACGATCTGCAATCGGTAATGGCGCTGGTTCGCGGCGGTGATTTGGGCCAGCCGTTCCAGTTCAAAAACTTCCGCGATTAAGTTGTTATGCCGGATAGAGCTTCGTCGCCATCCGGCAATGCTGCATTCATCCTTTGCTGATAAGCTGTTCAACTTCAAAGCGATTGGTCACTTTGCTGTCGATTTTGACGTAAGCGGAATGCTCTTCCGCCACGATCAGCGCTTCGCTTACGCCTTTCATTGCCAACAGTCGCTGTTTTAGCCTGTCGTCAGCAACGATATCCGCTGGAATTTCCACACGCAGGCTGCTGACATAGGGCGGCTCTTTCATGGTACTTGCCACCGCCAGCCATACCATCGCCAGTACGGCCCCGGCAAGAAAAACGGTTTGCCCATCAAACGTGCCGTCTATCCAGCCGCCCAACGAGCCGCCAAGCGCCACGCCAAGAAACTGACTGGTAGAATAGACGCCCATCGCCGTTCCTTTATACCCCGCGGGCGACTCTTTGCTAATAAGAGAAGGCAGCAGCGCCTCCATCAAATTAAAGGCAAGGAAAAAGAGTTGTACGCCAATCACCAGCTCCCAGAAATGCTGGCCCGCTCCCCACAACACGATTTCCGCGACGATAATGAGCCCCACGCAGAACAGGAATACCTGCTTCATCCGCCGTTTGACTTCAGCATAGATGATAAAAGGCACGACGGCGGCAAAGGCGATCACCATGGTTGCCAGATACACCTTCCAGTGTTCGGCGGCAGGGAAACCGGCATCGGCAAGCTGGCCGGGTAGGGCGACAAAGGTGGACATCAATAAAATATGCAGACACATAATGCCGAAATTGAGCTTGAGCAGCCTCGGCTCCGCCAGCACTTTACTGAAGCTGCCTTTGACCATCCCGGATTCGCGATTCAGCACATGGTTGGTACTGTTGGGAACCACCCAGATCGTCAGAAGAATGCCCAGGGTGGCGAGGGCAGCGATCATCCAGAACAACGCGTTCAATCCCAGACTATGGGTAACAATCGGCCCTAATACCATCGCAATCGCGAAAGTGATACCAAAGCTGACGCCGATAAACGCCATCGCTTTGGTACGGTTTTGCTCGCGGGTGAGGTCAGACAGGAGCGCCATGACGGCGGCGGCAATAGCGCCGGACCCCTGTAGTGCTCGCCCCAGAATAATGCCCCAGATAGAGTGGGAGAGCGCGGCAATGACGCTGCCCGCGACAAATACCGCCAGTCCGCCGACAATCAGCGGTTTACGGCCAATGCGGTCGGACAGCAGCCCAAAGGGAATTTGAAAGATAGCCTGCGCCAGCCCGTAAATGCCGATCGCAATGCCGATTAATGCTTCGCTGGCGCCCTGTAGCGCCATACCGTATGTGGTCAGTACCGGTAGAACCATAAACATGCCCAGCATACGCAACGAAAAGACGGTCCCTAAACCCCATGTGGCACGCAGCTCCCCTGGCGTCATTTTATAATCGTTCATTGCCACCTCTGTATGAAATTCGCACCTAGTGTAAAGCGCCAGGTTGGTTGGGTAAATATGCGCTTTATTAACAAATGTTGTGGTGGTGAGGGTAGGCCACGAGAGACGAAAAATGCCGGATGGCGATACTCACGTCGCTTATCCGGCCTACAGGTAACGTGCTTTTGTAGGCCGGATAAGGCATAAGCCGCCATCCGGCATAGAAGAGGTGACGATGAACTTACCAGACGTAAGTCAGCAGATTCTGCGAATTCGGCACCATAAAATCAACGGACATCATGATACTCAGCGCGGTAATCGCAATGATAGAGAAGCCGAACAGCTTGCGCGCCCAGACCTTATCATCTTCCACTTTGTAACCGCGTAGCGCCATGCCGAGCCACCAAACGCTGACCGCCGCGGCGACCACCAGGTATTTGTAACCGGCATAACCGCCCAACGTGAGCATTAGCGTTGCAACGGCAAACGCAATGATGTACAGCGTGATGTGGTTTTTAGCGACTGAGATTCCTTTTACCACCGGCAGAACCGGGATATTGGCCGCCTGATAGTCCTTAAAGCGGAAAATGGCGATGGCGTAAGAGTGCGGCATCTGCCAGAGGCTGAAAATAGCCAACAGAATCGCCGCGCCGCTGTCAAAGTCGCCCGTTACGGCGCAGTAGCCAATCACCGGCGGCGCTGCGCCGGAGAGAGAACCAATCAGCGTTCCGTAAACGGAGTGACGCTTCATGTACAAGCTGTACACGCCAACGTAGACCACGAAGCCCATCACCCCCAGCCAGCAGGCCAGAGGATTGGCGCCAAACCACAACAGCATAAAGCCAGCAATACCCAGCAGGGTGGCGTATACCAGCGAGACGCCAGGAGAAATCAGGCCTTTGACCAGCACCCGATTCTTGGTCCTTTCCATCTTCCTGTCGATATCCCTGTCGATGTAGTTGTTAAATACACAACCCGACGCCACAACCAGTGACACCCCGACCAGCGTATAAATGAACAGGGGATAGTCAATGCTGCCCTTTGAAGCCAGCAGAAATCCCCCGATCACCGAGATCAGGTTGCCAAAGATGATGCCTGGTTTCGTTACTTGCAGGTATTGCTTAAACATCATACTCGCCGCTCTTAGTGCATCATCATGTTGTAGTTGAGGTTCCACATAATCCAGATGGAGCCCACAACCAGGATGGCGATGATCAGCACGGTAAAGATGAAGGCCGTCATGTTCCAGCCTTCATCAGATTTGGTGTTCATGTGCAGGAAACACACCAGATGCACCAAAATCTGCACCACTGCCATTGCCAGGATAGATCCCAGAATAACGGCCGGAGAGGCAGCGCCGGTCATCACCATCCAGAATGGAATAACCGTCAGGATGACCGACAGGATAAAGCCGGTCATGTACGTTTTTACGCTGCCGTGGGATGCGCCGCCGCTCTCGGTAGAATGACTCATTACATCGCCCCCATCAGATAAACAACAGTGAATACGCAAATCCAAATCACATCCAGGAAGTGCCAGAACAGGCTCAGACACATGATGCGGGTACGGTTAGTGCTGGTCAGACCGCGACGGGCAACTTGCACCATCAGCACCGCCATCCAGATCAAACCGGAAGTGACGTGCAGACCGTGCGTGCCGACCAGCGCGAAGAACGCAGACAGGAAGCCGCTGCGATCCGGGCCCATACCGTTAACAATCAGGTGATGGAATTCATAGAGTTCCATCCCGATAAATCCGGCGCCAAACAAGAAGGTCAACGCCAACCAGGAGATAACCTGGCTCTTGTTGTTCTTGTGCATGGCGATCGCCGCCATGCCGTAGGTAATGGAGCTAAATAACAGCAGGAAGGTTTCAACCAGAACGAACGGCAGTTCGAAAATGTCCTTACCTGTCGGGCCGCCAGCGGTGCCGTTCACCAGAACGGCATAGGTAGCAAACAGAATAGAGAACAGAATGCAGTCGCTCATCAGGTAGACCCAAAATCCGAAGATTTTGTTCTGGCCTGCGTCATGGTGCCCGTGTTCGTGCGCGTGGGCAGTCGCGTGCGTTAAAGTATCAGTTGCCATTTTTCAGCCCTGCCTTAGTAATCTCATCGAAATGCTGGTTTTCCAGTTTTTCGACTTCCGGGACCGGCACGTAGTAATCCACATCTTCATCAAAGCTTTTTACAATCCAGCTGATGATCATGCCTGCGAAACCCACTATCGCCAGCCACCAGATATGCCAGATCATGGCGAAGCCAAATACCGTCGCGAAGGCGGCGATAACAATACCGGCACCACTATTTTTCGGCATATGAATCTCTTCATACTGTCCAGGCTGTTGGTACGCTTCGCCTTTTTCTTTCATTTCCCAGAAGGCGTCACGTTCGTGAACGTGCGGCACAACGGCAAAGTTATAGAACGGCGGCGGAGACGAGGTTGACCACTCCAGCGTACGGCCACCCCATGGGTCGCCGGTCAGATCGCGGTTCTGATCGCGGTCGCGAATAGAAACGAAGATCTGAATCAGTTGGCACAGGATACCCAGCGCAATCAGCGCGGCACCGGCGGCGGCAACCATCAGCATCGTATGGAACTGCGGATCAATTTGCTGGCTGAGGCGACGGGTCATGCCCATGAAGCCCAGTACGTACAGCGGCATAAAGGCTACAAAGAAACCGATAATCCAGAACCAGAAGGCGCGTTTACCCCAGGTTTCGTTCAGCTTGAAGCCAAACGCCTTCGGCCACCAGTAGGTCATACCCGCGAAGCAGCCAAACACCACGCCGCCGATGATCACGTTATGGAAGTGCGCAATCAGGAACAGACTGTTGTGCAGGACGAAGTCCGCGCCCGGTACCGCCAGCAGAACGCCGGTCATACCGCCGACCGAGAAGGTCACGATAAAGCCGATGGTCCACATCATTGCGGAATGGAAGACAATACGGCCCTGATACATGGTGAACAACCAGTTGAAGATCTTCACCCCGGTCGGGATGGCGATAATCATGGTGGTGATACCGAAGAAGGCGTTAACGTTCGCGCCCGCGCCCATCGTGAAGAAGTGGTGCAGCCAAACGATAAACGACAGTACGGTAATACAGACGGTCGCCCAAACCAGCGAGGTATAGCCGAACAGACGTTTACGCGAGAAGGTCGCTGCGATTTCGGAGAATACCCCGAAGACCGGCAGAATCAGAATGTACACTTCCGGATGGCCCCAGGCCCAAATCAGGTTGATGTACATCATCATGTTGCCGCCCATATCGTTGGTAAAGAAATGGGTGCCCAGATAGCGATCCAGGGTCAGCAACGCGACGGTAACCGTCAGAATCGGGAAAGAGGCGATGATCAGTACGTTGGCGCACAAAGAGGCCCAGGTAAAGACCGGCATCTTGAACATTGTCATACCCGGCGCACGCATCTTCAGGATCGTCACGAAGAAGTTGATACCGGTTAACGTCGTACCAATACCCGAGAGTTGCAACGCCCATATCCAGTAATCGACCCCGACGCTGGGACTGTACTCTATTCCCGATAGCGGCGGATAAGCCAGCCACCCTGTCTGCGCGAATTCACCCACGCCCAGTGAGAGGTTAACCAGGATAACGCCGACAACGGTGAACCAGAAGCTCAGGTTGTTCAGGAAAGGGAACGCAACGTCGCGCGCGCCGATCTGCAGCGGAACCACCAGGTTCATCAGACCGATAACGAAGGGCATCGCCACGAAGAAGATCATGATTACGCCGTGAGCGGTAAAGATCTGATCGTAGTGGTGCGGCGGTAGAAAACCCGCTTCGCCGGCGGAGGCAAGCGCCTGCTGGCTACGCATCATGATGGCATCGGCGAAACCACGTAACAGCATCACAATCGCGACGATGATATACATGATGCCGAGGCGTTTATGGTCAACTGACGTTAACCACTCTTTCCATAGGTAGGTCCACTTACCGAAGTAAGTAATCGCTGCCAGTATCGCCAGTCCCCCGACGATAATTGCAGCGATCGTTACCATGACGATAGGTTCATGGAACGGTACTGCATCCAGTGATAATTTTCCGAACATCTTATCTTCCTCAACCCTTGGAGTTGGCGGATTCCGCGTGGCTCATGTCCATACCTTCCATTCCTTCATGCGAGCTGTGCTCACCTTCAGGTTGGGTCATGTCCATGCTCTTACCGTGGTCCATGAATTTGTTAATAACGTCCTTGAACAAATCTGGTTTCACGCTGGAGAAATATTCCACCTTGTTGTACTCGCTTGGCATAGCCACTTTCTCGAACGCCGCCATATCATTCATGGTGTTCGGAGACTGCTTCGCTTTTGCGACCCATTGGTCGAATTCTGCGCGGTCTTTGGTGGCGATAGCTTTAAACTTCATACCAGAGAAGCCCGGGCCGCTATAGCTGGCGGAGATGCCATCGTAGGTTCCGGGTTCGTTGGCGATCAGATGCAAACGTGTTTGCATACCGGCCATGGCATAAATTTGGCTACCCAGACGCGGGATAAAGAAGGAGTTCATCACGGAGTTGGAGGTCACTTTGAAATAAACCGGCGTGTTCGCCGGGAAGGCGATCTCGTTGACGGTGGCGATACCCTGCTCCGGATAGATGAAGAACCATTTCCAGTCCATGGAAACCACTTCGATGGTGATCGGTTTTTCGTCATGCGCCAGCGGCTTGCTTGGTTCAAGCGCGTGCGTGGTTTTCCAGGTCAGTACGGCAAGGAAAATGATGATCAAGATAGGCACCGTCCAGACCACAGCTTCCACTTTATTGGAGTGTGACCAGTTCGGGCTATACTTCGCATCCTTATTACTCGCACGATACTTCCAGGCGAAACCAACAGCCATCAAGATGGCGGGAATAACGACGATCAACATCAGGCCAAATGCCGTCAGTATCAGCGAACGTTGCTCCAGTCCAATCTGTCCTTTGGGATCCAGCAGCGCAGAATTACAGCCACTGAGTAATGCAGTGCCTGCAATTAATGACAACCATCCCAAACTTTTATTGTATTTCCTGAGTCTCATTTAACGACCTCAATTCCACGGGACCTGGTGGCGTTTAAAGTGTAGGGGCATTTTACGGTAAGGTTACATTACTGTAAACATGATTGGTTCTGTGTTACCAAGTTCTGCCGCGCATGTCACATATGTTGCCAAGTATGTCGAAATAACTTTAAGACACTGTTGAAACTTTGCGTTATAACGGATGAGGTCTGTAAGTGGGATGTTGAGGGATAATTGGTATAACCAATGTAAAAATAAAACAATTACTTAACAATTTATTATCAATAAAAGGACAATCAACGGCGGAAATTTAAATTTAATCGGCTGAATCGTGTAAAGAAAATAGGTAGCGTAGAAATTACCAATAATTTCCAAAATTCTGTTGCGCACAAAAAGACAAATATATTTTTTATCAATTGATGGTTATTTAGCCGTTATAATTCCGGGTCGTTATTACAACGGCAAATAATGTTTTAGAGCAGGCGTGTTTTTCGTAGCGCCAGGTAATCCAGTAACCCGCCAAAGACAATGCCGCACACGGCAACCGCTACCGCAGTCTCAAGCAATCCGGACAGGAATGAGAAGTTAGTGTAATCCACCGCGTTCATGGTCAGCAGGAGTACCCAGACCGCCAGCAAAGCGACGCCCGCGAGCAGGATTGAAAGCGCGAAATTGTAGGCACCACGGTATTGCGTGCGGGGAATGAAACGCTCGCTCTGCCAGCTATATTCCAGCGTTTGCCGACAGACCAGCAACAGTAACAGCCCGGGAACGGCGGCGACAACCGAGAAGAGGTAGAATGTCGGCCAGCCGTGCGCTTCAACGAACCAGCCCGCTACAGGACCAACATAAACGCGGCCTACTGCGGAGAGGGCCGACAGTAGGGCAAACTGTGTTGCGGAAAACGACTTATTACATAGCGTCATTAATAAGGCGACAAAGGCGGCAGTACCCATCCCGCCGCACAGATTTTCGAAAAAGACCGCCGCGCCCATGCTGAACATGTTTTTATCGGTAATGGAGAGCAACCAGTAACCGGCGTTGGACGCGCCTTGCAAAATGCCGAAAATCAGCAGCGCGCGAAACAGCGAAAGACGCTGCATTAATATGCCGCCGTATAACGCGCCGACGATTGTCGCCAACAGGCCCAGCGTTTTATTGACCACGCCGACTTCGCCGGCGTCAAAGCCGACGCCGCGAATCAAAAAGGTGGTGGTCAGGCTCATGGCGAAGGCGTCACCCAGTTTATAAAGCACAATGAGCAGTAAAATCAGCCAGGCGTTATTACGGCCAAAGAAATCGCGTAGCGGCGCGACGACGGCCTGTTCCAGCGATTTCGGGGACGGGATACTATCGGTCGGTTCCGGCGCCAGTAAGGTGGCGATAATGCAGGGGATCAGCAATGCCGCCATCAGCCAGTACATGCCCTGCCAGCCGAGCCAGCGATCGGCCAGCCATAGCGCCAGTCCGCCGGAAACCAGCATCCCCAACCGGTAGCCAAGCACGCTGATTGCCGCGCCAGCGCCGCGTTCTTCTGCGGGTAAAACATCGGTTTTCCAGGCGTCGAACACGATATCCTGCGAGGCGGAGCAAAAAGCAATCACCACCGCCAGCGCCGCCATCCAGCGTAGCTGCGTGCCGGGTTCAAGAAAGCCCATCGCCGCAATCGCCGCCAGTAACAACAGTTGGGTGGCGAGTAACCAACCGCGACGACGACCTAAAAAAGGCGGCGTGTAGCGGTCCATCAGCGGGGACCAGAGAAACTTAAACACATAGGCCTGACCAACCAGCGAGAAGAAGCCAATCGTTTTAAGATCGATATTCTCGACGGTCATCCACGCCTGTAGCGTACCGGAGGTGAGCGCCAGCGGGAGGCCGGAGGCAAAACCCAATATCAGCAGAATGGCTGAACGCGGTTGCTGGAAAATACGTAAATATTGACTTGACATAGGCATCTACAGACCCGGCTTCTGCCGGGTCTTGTTGTTGCTATTAACGGGCGTTTTGCTTGATAAAATCGTGAATACTGGTGTCCTGAGACATATCAGCGATAGTATCGGTCAGAACACTGTTCACCGCGTCGGCAATATTCTGGTTAGAGGCCTGGAATGCCCCTTCAATAGAGTAGTTGGCGCGATAGTTTTTGGTCATCTTGTTGCCATTTGCCGCGGTCGCAATAATCGCGATATCCGCTTTGGTCGCGATGTTGTAGCGCACGCTGCCCTGGGAAACATCAGCATACAGTTGGTTAACAATAATCTGCAGATTAACCGCGCCGTTAGGCCCGATCATATAGCCCCGCGCCGTCATCTGTTTTTCCAGGACTTCTTGTAACAGGAAGCGTAAATCGCGGGAGGCGGTTAACGTTACCAGCTGGTTGTTACGCGTGACTTTCGCTAACGCTTGATCCTGGCGTTGGTCCGCGCCGGTAATGCTAACGGTGACGCCCATCAGGCTCGGATCCTGCTGTGGCAAGGTGATCTTCGGCGCGACGTCAATGGTCGTCGGCGGTGTGGCGCATCCTGCCAGCATAAACAGAGCGACTAACGGAAAGAGAAGTTTTTTTAACATATTCAGGCTCTCAATGACGCTTAAAACGTGATAGGTAAAAATTCCCGCCATCATAACACCGCTAACGGCGAGGGGAAGTGGTCAACGCAGGTAAATTCGTCGTAATGTCCGATTTGGTATTGATAACGGCGCGAGCGGGGATTTTGAGCGCTAAAAGAATGATTAAGGCAGTAAACTTCATACGTTTGGCTGAAATAATCAGACGAAAGCTAAATTTTTGTTGTCATGCTGTAATGGAAACGGTAAAAGCGGCTAGTATTTAAAGGGATGGGTGACATCACAGCGTTGTCGGAGGAGATTTTCATGATGATACGTGAGCAAATAGAAGAAAAATTAAGGACAGCGTTCGACCCCGTGTTTCTCGAAGTTGTGGATGAAAGCTATCGTCACAATGTTCCAGCAGGATCGGAAAGCCATTTTAAGGTCGTGCTGGTGAGCGATCGCTTTACAGGCGAACGTTTTCTTAATCGTCATCGGATGATTTACGGTACGTTAACGGCGGAACTTTCCACAACCGTACATGCGCTGGCACTGCATACTTATACCCTCAAAGAGTGGGAAGGATTGCAGGATACTATCTTCGCGTCGCCTCCTTGTCGCGGCGCGGGAAGCATCGCGTAGCAAAACGGATTTGCAACTACCTCCGCTTTTCCAGTATGTTGCTACAGAATTATGTGAAAACGGCCTGCGGGCCGTTTTGTTTTGTCTGAATTTTGAGCATGTCGTACAGTATTCAGACAAAAATTAGCCGAGAATTGTGAAAACCGCCGCAGCATCGCACAATCACCGTTCTCGACTCACAAAAGTGATGCCGCTATAATGCGCCGTCTTATATATGAACGTCTTCGGGATGATTCTGACGACAGGGAATGTGATTGATTATGAGAACATCCCGGTTCCGCGAAGCAAATAGCACGTGCTTGCGGAGTAGAGTTGACCGAGCACTGTGATTTTTTGAGGTAACAAGATGCAAGTTTCAGTTGAAACCACTCAGGGCCTTGGCCGCCGTGTAACGATTACAATCGCTGCTGACAGCATCGAGACCGCTGTAAAAAGCGAGCTGGTCAACGTAGCGAAAAAAGTACGTATTGACGGCTTCCGTAAAGGCAAAGTACCGATGAATATCGTCGCTCAGCGTTATGGCGCTTCTGTTCGCCAGGACGTGCTGGGCGATCTGATGAGCCGCAACTTCGTTGACGCGATCATCAAAGAAAAAATTAACCCGGCAGGCGCGCCGAACTATGTTCCGGGCGAATACAAAGTGGGTGAAGACTTCACTTACTCCGTCGAGTTTGAAGTCTATCCGGAAGTTGAACTGACCGGCCTCGAGTCCATCGAAGTTGAAAAACCGGTTGTTGAAGTCACCGACGCTGACGTTGATGTGATGCTGGACACCCTGCGTAAGCAGCAGGCGACCTGGAAAGAAAAAGACGGCGCTGCTGATGCGGAAGACCGCGTGACCATCGACTTCACCGGCTCTGTAGACGGCGAAGAGTTCGAAGGCGGCAAAGCGACCGATTTCGTTCTGGCGATGGGCCAGGGGCGTATGATTCCGGGCTTTGAAGACGGCGTTAAAGGCCACAAAGCTGGCGAAGAGTTCACTATCGATGTGACCTTCCCGGAAGAGTACCATGCTGAAAACCTGAAAGGTAAAGCGGCTAAGTTCGTTATCAACCTGAAGAAAGTTGAAGAACGCGAACTGCCGGAACTGACCGAAGAATTCATCAAACGTTTCGGCGTTGAAGATGGTTCCGTAGCCGGTCTGCGCGCTGAAGTGCGTAAAAACATGGAGCGCGAGCTGAAAGGCGCGGTACGTAACCGCGTTAAGTCTCAGGCGATCGAAGGTCTGGTAAAAGCTAACGACATCGACGTACCGTCTGCGCTGATCGACAGCGAAATCGACGTTCTGCGTCGTCAGGCTGCGCAGCGTTTTGGTGGTAACGAGAAACAGGCTCTGGAGCTGCCGCGCGAACTGTTCGAAGAACAGGCTAAGCGTCGTGTAGTTGTAGGTCTGCTGCTCGGCGAAGTCATTCGTACCAACGAGCTGAAAGCGGACGAAGAACGTGTTAAAGGCCTGATCGAAGAGATGGCGTCTGCTTACGAAGATCCGAAAGAAGTGATTGAGTTCTACAGCAAAAATAAAGAGCTGATGGACAATATGCGTAACGTCGCTCTGGAAGAACAGGCTGTTGAAGCGGTTCTGGCAAAAGCGAAAGTGTCTGAAAAAGCCACTTCCTTCAATGAGCTGATGAACCAGCAGGCGTAATTTTTCGCGTTAAAAGCACGAAATTTGCACAAAAACCCGTCACCTTTCAGTGACGGGTTTTTTTTGTCACGCATTTTGCATGGTAAGGGTGCGAAAACCGCGTTTCAGTGTTAGCGTTAGAGCAAAAGATTGTTATGCTTGAATTATGGCGATGCCGTACCCATTACAGAGGGACTGGCTGATAATCCGTCCATCAGGTTACAATCAGTACAGCAGGTTTTTTCAATTTTTATCCAGGAGACGGAAATGTCATACAGCGGAGAACGAGATAATTTGGCCCCTCATATGGCGCTGGTGCCGATGGTCATTGAACAGACCTCACGCGGTGAGCGCTCTTTTGATATCTATTCTCGTCTACTTAAGGAACGCGTCATATTTCTGACCGGCCAGGTCGAAGACCATATGGCTAACCTGATCGTGGCGCAGATGCTGTTCCTGGAAGCGGAAAACCCGGAAAAAGATATCTATCTGTACATTAATTCTCCTGGCGGCGTAATTACTGCGGGGATGTCCATCTATGACACCATGCAGTTTATTAAGCCAGACGTCAGCACCATTTGTATGGGACAGGCGGCCTCTATGGGGGCGTTTTTGCTGACTGCCGGGGCGAAAGGCAAACGTTTCTGCTTGCCGAACTCTCGCGTCATGATCCACCAGCCGCTGGGCGGCTACCAGGGCCAGGCGACGGATATTGAAATTCACGCCCGCGAAATTTTGAAAGTAAAAGGGCGCATGAATGAACTTATGGCGCACCATACGGGTCAATCTCTTGAGCAGATTGAACGTGATACTGAGCGCGATCGCTTCCTCTCCGCGCCTGAAGCGGTAGAGTACGGTTTGGTTGACTCAATTTTGACCCATCGTAATTGATGCCCTGGACGCAAGTGTGCCGCTATACACTTCATCCTTCACGCTACCTCGGTGTTGGCTGCCAGCGCGCCTCCCGGTGACTTACTTATGTAAGCGCTGCGGAGTCGCTGAGTTGCCGCCTTGATGTAGCTCGAATGATTTTGTGTATATACTAATGAAGGGCGGCACAACGCTGATTAGCGGCTTGCGCCTGAGAATGGCATTTGCGTCGTCGTGTGCGGCACAAAGAACAAAGAAGAGGTTTTGACTCATGACAGATAAACGCAAAGATGGCTCGGGCAAATTGTTGTACTGCTCTTTTTGCGGCAAAAGCCAGCATGAAGTGCGCAAGCTGATTGCCGGTCCATCCGTGTATATCTGCGACGAATGCGTCGATTTATGTAACGACATTATTCGCGAAGAAATTAAAGAAGTTGCTCCGCACCGTGAACGTAGTGCGCTGCCGACGCCGCATGAAATTCGTACTCACCTGGACGATTACGTTATCGGCCAGGAGCAGGCGAAAAAAGTGCTGGCGGTGGCGGTCTATAACCACTACAAGCGTCTGCGTAACGGCGATACCAGCAATGGCGTCGAGTTAGGCAAAAGCAACATTCTGCTGATTGGACCGACCGGCTCCGGTAAAACGCTGCTGGCGGAAACGCTGGCGCGCTTGCTGGATGTGCCGTTCACTATGGCGGATGCGACCACGCTGACCGAAGCGGGTTACGTGGGTGAAGACGTCGAGAATATCATTCAGAAACTGTTGCAGAAATGCGACTACGACGTGCAAAAAGCGCAGCGTGGGATTGTCTACATTGATGAAATCGATAAGATTTCGCGTAAATCAGACAATCCGTCCATTACCCGCGACGTTTCCGGCGAAGGCGTACAGCAGGCGTTGCTGAAACTGATCGAAGGCACCGTCGCCGCGGTTCCACCGCAGGGCGGTCGCAAACATCCGCAGCAGGAATTCTTACAGGTAGATACCTCTAAGATTCTGTTTATCTGCGGCGGCGCGTTTGCCGGTCTGGATAAAGTGATCGCTAACCGTGTTGAAACCGGCTCCGGCATTGGTTTTGGCGCGACGGTGAAAGCGAAGTCCGACAAAGCCAGCGAAGGCGAGCTGTTGTCGCAGGTTGAACCGGAAGATTTGATCAAATTTGGTCTGATTCCTGAGTTTATCGGTCGTCTGCCAGTGGTGGCGACGCTGAACGAACTCAGCGAAGAAGCGCTGATTCAAATCCTGAAAGAGCCGAAAAATGCGCTGACCAAGCAGTATCAGGCGCTGTTTAACCTGGAAGGCGTCGATCTGGAATTCCGTGACGAAGCGCTGGACGCTATCGCCAGGAAAGCAATGGCGCGTAAAACCGGCGCCCGTGGCCTGCGTTCTATCGTCGAAGCGGCGCTGCTGGATACCATGTACGATTTGCCATCTATGGAAGACGTCGAAAAAGTGGTGATCGACGAGTCCGTTATTGCCGGTCAGAGTAAGCCGTTGCTGATTTACGGCAAACCGGAAGCGCAGGCTTCTGGCGAATAATTAAACATTCATACAATCAGTTAGCCAAAAAAGGGGGGATTTTATCTCCCCTTTCGTTTTTCCTGTAAACACGCCGTTGAATGTGTGGGAAACATCCCCATATACTGACGTACATGTTATAGGTGGTATGGAGCACAGCTATACTATCTGATTACCTGGCGGACACTAAACTAAGAGAGAGCTCTATGAATCCTGAGCGTTCTGAACGCATTGAAATCCCCGTATTGCCCTTGCGCGATGTGGTGGTTTATCCGCACATGGTCATACCCTTATTTGTAGGGCGGGAAAAATCTATCCGTTGTCTGGAAGCGGCTATGGACCATGATAAAAAAATCATGCTGGTCGCCCAGAAGGAAGCATCAACGGATGAGCCGGGTGTAAACGATCTTTTCACCGTCGGGACCGTGGCCTCTATTTTGCAGATGTTGAAACTGCCTGACGGCACCGTAAAAGTGCTGGTCGAGGGGTTACAGCGCGCGCGTATTTCCGCGCTGTCTGACAACGGCGAACATTTCTCCGCGAAGGCGGAGTACCTTGATTCGCCAGCCATTGATGAGCGAGAACAAGAAGTGCTGGTGCGTACCGCTATCAGCCAGTTCGAAGGCTACATCAAGCTGAACAAAAAAATTCCGCCGGAAGTGCTGACGTCACTCAATAGCATTGACGACCCTGCACGTCTGGCTGACACCATCGCCGCGCATATGCCGCTGAAACTGGCGGATAAACAGTCCGTACTGGAGATGTCCGACGTTAACGAACGTCTGGAATATCTGATGGCGATGATGGAATCTGAAATCGATCTGCTGCAGGTTGAGAAACGCATTCGCAACCGCGTGAAAAAGCAGATGGAGAAATCCCAGCGCGAGTACTATCTGAACGAGCAAATGAAAGCGATTCAGAAAGAACTTGGCGAGATGGACGACGCGCCGGACGAAAACGAAGCGCTGAAGCGTAAGATCGACGCGGCGAAAATGCCGAAAGAGGCGAAAGAGAAAGCGGAAGCGGAACTGCAGAAGCTGAAAATGATGTCTCCGATGTCGGCGGAAGCGACCGTGGTGCGCGGCTACATCGACTGGATGGTGCAGGTGCCGTGGAATGCGCGTAGCAAGGTCAAAAAAGACCTGCGTCAGGCGCAGGAAATCCTCGATACTGACCATTATGGTCTGGAGCGCGTGAAAGACCGCATCCTTGAGTATCTCGCGGTTCAAAGCCGTGTAAATAAAATCAAGGGGCCGATCCTGTGTCTGGTGGGGCCGCCGGGGGTAGGTAAAACCTCGTTGGGCCAGTCCATCGCTAAAGCAACAGGGCGTAAATACATCCGTATGGCGCTGGGCGGCGTGCGTGATGAAGCGGAAATCCGCGGTCATCGCCGGACTTACATTGGCTCTATGCCGGGCAAACTGATCCAAAAAATGGCCAAAGTGGGGGTTAAAAACCCACTGTTCCTGCTCGATGAGATCGACAAAATGTCCTCGGACATGCGCGGCGATCCGGCTTCCGCACTGCTGGAAGTGCTGGATCCAGAGCAGAACGTGGCGTTCAGCGATCATTACCTGGAAGTGGATTACGATCTCAGCGATGTGATGTTCGTCGCCACCTCCAACTCCATGAACATTCCGGCGCCGCTGCTGGATCGTATGGAAGTGATCCGTCTGTCCGGTTATACCGAAGACGAGAAGCTGAATATTGCTAAACGTCACCTGCTGCCGAAGCAGATCGAGCGTAACGCGCTGAAGAAAGGCGAACTGACGGTCGACGATAGCGCGATTATCGGTATTATTCGCTATTACACGCGTGAAGCGGGCGTGCGTAGTCTGGAGCGTGAAATCTCCAAACTGTGCCGCAAAGCGGTTAAACAACTGTTGCTCGATAAGTCGTTAAAACATATCGAAATTAACGGCGATAATCTGCACGACTACCTCGGTGTGCAGCGCTTTGATTATGGCCGCGCGGATAGCGAAAACCGCGTAGGTCAGGTGACGGGGTTGGCGTGGACGGAAGTGGGCGGCGATCTGTTGACCATCGAAACCGCCTGCGTACCGGGCAAAGGCAAGCTGACCTACACCGGTTCGCTCGGTGAAGTGATGCAGGAATCCATTCAGGCGGCGCTGACCGTGGTGCGCGCGCGCGCGGAAAAACTGGGTATTAATCCGGACTTTTACGAAAAACGCGATATCCACGTTCACGTGCCGGAAGGCGCAACGCCGAAAGACGGTCCAAGTGCCGGTATCGCGATGTGTACCGCGCTGGTTTCCTGCCTGACCGGTAATCCGGTGCGCGCAGATGTGGCAATGACCGGTGAGATCACGCTGCGCGGTCAGGTGTTGCCGATCGGCGGCCTGAAAGAAAAACTGTTGGCGGCGCATCGCGGCGGGATTAAAACGGTCTTAATTCCATTCGAAAATAAACGTGACCTGGAGGAAATTCCGGACAACGTGATTGCCGATCTGGATATTCACCCGGTTAAGCGTATTGAGGAAGTTCTGACGCTTGCTCTGCAAAACGAACCGTCTGGAATGCAGGTTGTAACCGCAAAATAGTGACCTCGCGCAAATAGCGCTAATAAAAACAGGGCTGGCAGGCTATTTCGGACTTGCCAGCCTTTTTTTGTATAGCTAATTTAGATGGTTGATTGGGTCTGCCACCATTAACGGGTGTTGTAAGGGCGTGGCAGGCCTGATATAACTGCTGCGCGGTCGTACTTCGAAGGATTCAGGTGCGATATAAATTATAAAGAGGAAGAGAAGAGTGAATAAATCTCAACTGATCGAAAAAATTGCTGCAGGGGCTGATATCTCTAAGGCTGCGGCTGGACGTGCGTTAGACGCGATTATTGCTTCTGTTACCGAATCTCTGAAAGAAGGGGATGACGTTGCACTGGTAGGCTTTGGTACTTTTGCTGTTAAAGAGCGTGCTGCCCGTACTGGTCGCAACCCGCAAACAGGTAAAGAGATCACCATCGCCGCAGCCAAAGTGCCGAGTTTCCGTGCAGGTAAAGCGCTGAAAGACGCGGTAAACTAAGCGTGATCCCCTCGGGGGATGTGACAAAGTACAAGGGCGCATCAACTGATGTGCCTTTTTTATTGACGATTCGGGACTTTCTGCGCGTTGCGGGCTGACAATTGCCCTCGTTTCTTGTCACAATAGGCTTTTGCGCGCCGCGTTCAGAAAATGCGATGCGCGTGAAGTCTATATACGCAAATCATTCAGGTTGCGTCGACGCGGCAACTGAGCGAATCACTCGGTAGCCAGCAGAGAAGCCGCCTGAAAGATAAAGTGTAAAGTCACCTACAGCGGAGTGTGGTTACACCATGATGGACAGCTTACGCACGGCTGCAAACAGTCTCGTGCTCAAGATTATTTTCGTTCTCATTATCGTATCGTTCATTTTGACCGGCGTTAGTGGTTACCTGATTGGCGGAAGCAATAACTACGCCGCAAAAGTGAATGGCCAGGAAATCAGCCGGGCACAGTTTGAGAATGCGTTTAATAACGAACGTAACCGTATGCAGCAGCAGTTGGGCGACAGGTATTCTGAACTGGCGGCCAACGAAGGTTATATGAAAAGCCTGCGCCAGCAGGTGCTGAATCGTCTGATAGATGAAGCGCTGTTGGATCAATATTCCCGCGAACTGAAACTGGGCATCAGCGATGAGCAGGTAAAGCAGGCGATTTTCGCCACTCCCGCTTTTCAGGTGGACGGTAAGTTTGACAACAACCGCTATAACGCGATTGTGAATCAGATGGGAATGACGGCCGATCAGTATGCTCAGGCGCTGCGTAACCAGCTTACCACTCAGCAACTGATCAACGGCGTGGCCGGTACTGATTTTATGCTGAAAGGGGAAACCGACGAACTGGCGGCATTAGTCTCTCAACAGCGCGTGGTGCGTGAAGCCGTTATTGATGTCAACGCGCTGGCGGCGAAGCAGCAGGTGACCGATCAGGAAGTGTCCAGCTACTACGATCAGAATAAAGCCCGCTTTATGACGCCGGAACAGTTCCGCGTAAGCTATATCAAGCTGGATGCCGCGACGATGCAGGCACCGGTCAGCGATGCGGATATTCAGGCCTATTATGACCAGCATGTAGATCAGTTTACTCAGCCGGAGCGCATTCGTTACAGCATTATTCAGACCAAAACGGAAGATGATGCGAAAGCGGTACTGGATGCGCTGAACAAGGGCGAAGATTTCGCCACGCTGGCGAAAGAGAAATCTACCGATATCATCTCTGCGCGTAATGGCGGCGATATGGGCTGGCTGGAAGAGTCTGCCACGGTGCCGGAACTGAAAAACGCCGGATTAAAAGAAAAAGGCCAGATATCTGGTGTGATTAAGTCGTCTGTCGGTTTTCTGGTGGCGCGTCTGGATGATATTCAGCCTGCCAAAGTGAAACCGTTAAGCGAGGTTCGCGACGACATTGCCGCGAAAGTGAAACAAGAAAAAGCGCTGGATGCTTACTATGCGTTGCAGCAGAAAGTGAGCGATGCGGCAAGCAACGACAATGAGTCGTTAGCAGGCGCTGAACAGGTCGCTGGTGTAAAAGTCGTTGAAACCGGCTGGTTTAGCCGTGACACCTTACCGGAAGAGCTGAACTTCAAACCGGTAGCCGATGCTATCTTTAATGGCGGTCTGGTAGGCGAAAACGGTACGCCGGGGCCGAATTCAGACATTATCACCGTGGATGGCGACCGGGCTTTTGTTGTACGCGTGAGCGAACATAAACCTGAAGCCGTGAAGCCGTTGGCAGAAGTGAAAGAACAGGTCACTGCCCTGGTGAAGCATAACAAAGCGGAACAACAGGCGAAGCTGGATGCGGAAAAACTGCTGGTCGAGCTGAAAGCGGGCAAAGGCGCGGAAGCGATGAAAGCGGCGGGTCTGAGTTTTGGCGAGCCTAAAACGTTAAGTCGTACCAGTCAGGATCCGGTGAGTCAGGCGGCCTTTGCATTAAGCCTTCCGACGAAAGATAAGCCAGTTTATGGCGTGGCGAACGATATGCAGGGTAACGTCGTTCTGCTGGCGTTTGACGAGGTGAAAGCGGGTGCCATGCCGGAAGCGCAGAAAAAAGCGATGGTGCAGGGCATCACGCAGAACAATGCGCAAATTGTCTTTGAAGCGCTGATGAGTAATCTGCGTAAAGAGGCGAAAATCAAAATCGGCGACGCTCTGGAACAGCAGTAATCGTCGAGGCGCTTCGCAAAAAATTGCAAAACGTTGTATCCCACAAAGGCCGCTTTCGCGGCCTTTTCCATTTCTGAGAATTGCCGTTTGTTCGTTTTTCTCCGCCCCGCTATCGTGGCTGCACTGTTAACAAACAAGGAGAAAACAGTATGAAACACGGAATTAAAGCACTGCTTATTACACTTTCTTTAACCTGCGCGGGCATGGCCCATAGCGCACTGGCGGCGACGCCTGTCGCAAAAAATGCAGCGGTGGAAACAAAAGCGGATACGCCTTCTTCATCCTCCGCCAAAGCGGCATTACCTACTAAAGCCAGCGATGATGAAGGTACCAGGGTGAGCATTAATACCGCGTCTGCGGAGGATCTGGCGCGGGTGATGAACGGCGTTGGGCTGAAAAAAGCGCAGGCTATTGTGAGCTATCGGGAGGAGTATGGTCCTTTTAAAACGGTGGATGATTTAAAGCAGGTGCCGGGAATGGGAAGCGCGCTGGTGGAGCGTAATCTGGCAGTTTTAACATTGTAATCACTTGCACAGTGGCAAAAATTTGCCAGACTGTAGAGGTCATACCAGTTATGACCTCTGTACTTGTCGTTTACTTATAACAACAACGTAAGGTTATTGCGCTATGCAAACACAAATCAAAGTTCGTGGATATCATCTTGATGTTTATCAACATGTTAATAATGCCCGCTATCTGGAGTTTCTGGAAGAGGCCCGTTGGGATGGGCTGGAAAACAGCGACAGCTTTCAGTGGATGACGGCCCGCAATATTGCTTTTGTGGTGGTAAACATCAACATAAATTACCGTCGCCCGGCGGTATTGAGCGATCTACTGACCGTGACCAGCCAGGTACAACAGCTTAACGGTAAAAGCGGCGTATTAAGCCAGACGATTACGCTGGAGCCAGAAGGGCAGGTGGTGGCCGATGCGCTCATCACGTTTGTTTGTATTGATTTAAAAACGCAAAAAGCGCTGCCGCTGGAAGGCGAATTGCGTGAAAAGCTGGAACAGATGGTGCAATAACGCCTCGCTGTCTGATGGCGTTGAACTTGTCCGGCCTGGCGATATTGACCATGGTGCATATCGCCAGGCACGGATAAGGTGCGTGCGCCGCCATCCGGCAAAACAATCACCTTAACCCGGTTTTTTGCTTCATTGCCGCCATCACCGCCGCTTTATTCGACAGATAATGATTCAGGCCGTTAGCGCGCAGATTACAGGCTGCGCAATGACCACAGCCATCGCCTTTAATGCCGTTATAGCAGGTCAGCGTCTCTTCGCGAACTAAATCCAGTTGGCCCCAATAATCGGCCAGCGCCCAGGTTTCAGCTTTATCAATCCACATTAAGGGCGTTTCGAAACGGATATCTTTCGCCATGCCCAGATTCACCGCGTGATTCAGCGCTTTGACGAACTCATCGCGACAGTCTGGATAGCCGGAAAAATCGGTCTCGCAAACGCCGGTGATCACCGCCTCGGCTTTGACCTGATAAGCGTAAATCGCCGCCAGCGTCAGAAAGAGAATATTGCGTCCCGGTACGAAAGTATTGGGGATACCGTCAGCGTTCGGTTCATAGTCCGGCACCGGAATGCTATCCCGCGTCAGGCTGCTGACCGCCAGTTCGTTCAGCAAAGTGACATCCAGCACTTTATGCGCGCGTGCGCCAAGTTTTAACGCCAGCGCGCGCGCGACATCGATCTCTGCGCGGTGGCGCTGACCATAATCAAACGTGACACAATGCACTTCATCATACTGATGCCGCGCTTGCGCCAGACAAGTGGTGGAGTCCTGACCTCCACTAAATACAACAACGGCGCGTTTCATAGTTATCCTGATCAATGACGAAAACCAATATGGTAACGCGTACGGATAATCCCGACCAGCTTCTTCACGGCGAAGGCGGCGGAAGCCAGGCTTCGCTAAATTCAAACCAGCCGCGAGGGGTGAGTCGAACGCCGTTAACGCCCGGTGGGGCGCTGATGCGATAGTGATAATTAAACAGCGGCGTAAGTGTGGCGTCATCCATCAGGTTGGCAAAAACTTGTTGTAGCGCGGCGCGGCGATCTTTTTCATTGGGCTGAATTTGCAGAGCGTCAAGCGTAGCCTGCAGATGGGAAAACGCAGGCGCGTCCAGGACATGTGACCAGATCTGATCGCAACGTAGCCACTGCTCCAGCGTATATTCCGGCGCTTCGCCGATCAGCCTGTCGCCCATCATCAGATCCGCTTGCGCCAACGCAGGGCAGTTATCCCAGTTTTTGGCATTATGAAAAATCAATGTTAACTCACAGCCGAGCATCGCCAGGTAATGTCGAAGCTGTTCCGCCATCGTATGCAGCTCTACGGGAAGGTGGTACGCCAGGGTAAGTTTTTTCGGCAATGGTGTTTCATCAACGTCCTGCCATTGCGGGATTGTCCAGCCGGGTAGCAGCCCCTGACTTGGCATAATCAAGTTCTCATCTACCGGCAAGGTTTTCAGCAGCGAAGTATGATGGATAATATGTATCAGACGCCGCGCCTGCTGTACGTTGAGCCGTGAGCCCTTTTTGAGGGTTAAATAACAAAAGCCAAGGCTGATACCACTACTTACCTGACTCAGCGTCGCCAGCTCTTCCGGTTTGCCGATGGCAATCTGCACCGGATGGCGGCAACTGGTGCCCAGATCCTGGGCAAACAGTTGCGGGGTGATCCAGAATTCAATCGCTTTCAGCAGCGGATGGCTGAGGTGATAATGGTCATGACTTTCCAGACGCACCAGTTCCGGCGTGAACAATGCCAGGCGAAAAGGGCCGGTGCCGATAAGCGGCAGGTCAGGATGCGCCAGACCGCTACAATAGCTCGCCAGACGATGCGCCAGCCAGTAATCAGGTCGGTGAAGGAGAAAGGTCAGGCACTGAGGATGCGTTACTTCGATCCGTGCGACGCTAATAAACAATTTGCTTAGCGCGGGTAGGGTAAGCAGCCTTTCCAGGCGTTCGTGTAGCTGCGCGGTATCCACCGCATCGCCATTATGCCAGTGCAGCGTGGAGCGAATATAAAAATCCCAGCGTAAACCGTCGGCGGAAACCTTCCAGTGATGCGCCAGATCCCCGCAAGGATATTGGCTATCGCGGTCGAAGCGCGTTAACCCGGAAAAAACTTGCCCTGCGAGATGCTGTTCCGCGCGTCCTGGCAGGAAACCCGGCTGCAGCGGATCAAGCGGACGATAGTAGGGAATACGCAATGTCGGCGTATCGTTTTGCCATTGGCCGCCCATAAAAGGCTGGAGCATCGCCCGTAACTCGCCAGGCGCCAGCTGCGCCAGTTCCAGTACGTTGAGCTGCTGCCCTTTTTCCAGCGCCTGTTCCATCATGGCGGTGCGGAGCGATTCCGGCGTGACCAGAAACTGGAGCCGTCCACGTTTCCCGCGCCCGGACTGCGCCTCCCATCTTAGCCAACCTGCCTGCTGGGCCTGACGCAGCAGCGTTCGCAGATGGCGCTCGCTACAAAAACAGCGTTCGGCCAGTTCGCTAACGGTGACATGTTGCGTTTCCCCGGCGGAAGGCTGCCAGAGGCGTTGATATTGATTAAGCCGATTCAGTAGCCTCATAAAACCCGGAACACTTCCTTTTATCTGTTCACTATTACTTCCGTATATCTCAGGTAATACTGAACAACAAGTTAACCGCGTCACAGTGTGGAGAAAGAGATGGCCCGTCTGGCAGCATTTGATATGGATGGCACGTTATTAATGCCCGATCACCATTTGGGTAGAGAAACGATCGCCACGCTGGCGCGTCTGCGCGAACGCGATATCACTCTGACATTCGCTACGGGTCGTCATGTGCTGGAGATGCGGCATATTCTGGGGACGCTTTCACTGGATGCTTATCTTATTACCGGTAACGGGACGCGAATTCACTCGCTGGAAGGCGACGTGCTGCATCGTCAGGATCTCGATCCTCAGGTTGCCGATACGGTGATGCACCATGCCTGGGATACCCGAGCCAGTATGCATGTGTTTAATGACAACGGCTGGTTTACAGGCCAGGAGATCCCCGCGCTACTCCAGGCGCACGTCTACAGCGGCTTTCGTTATCAGGTTATCGATATAAAAAGCATTCCGGCCCATCAGGTGACGAAGATCTGTTTTTGCGGCGATCATGACGATCTGATCCGTTTGCGCATTCAGCTCAATGAGGCGCTGGAAGAACGCGCTCACCTCTGTTTCTCTGCCGTCGACTGCCTGGAAGTGCTACCGCTGGGGTGCAATAAAGGATCGGCGCTGGCGGTATTGAGCAACCATTTAGGGCTTTCACTGGCAGATTGCATGGCGTTTGGCGACGCGATGAACGATCGGGAAATGCTGGGCAGCGTCGGGCGGGGGCTCATTATGGGCAATGCCATGCCGCAGCTTATCGCCGCGCTGCCACACCTTTCGGTTATCGGACATTGTGGTAATCAAGCGGTATCACACTTTTTGACGCATTGGCTGGACAATCCGCATCTACCTTATTCCCCCGAATGAGAGATCTCTTCCAGCAAGCCAGACATTCAGTCTGGCTTTTTTTTGGTTTCTAGTCGCCGGTAAGTAATTTTGCGATGGCCGCTGACCACGGCGTCAAATCGCCGATATGGTCGCTAACCCAGGACGGATGGTAATAGGTATCCAGATAGCGATCGCCGCTATCGCACAATAACGTCACGATAGCGCCGGTTTCTCCAGCCTCGCGCATCCGGGCCGCAAGCTGCAGCGCTCCCCACATATTCGTGCCGGTAGAGGCGCCGACTTTACGGCCTAGCTGCGTTTCCAGCCAGTGTGCGGTGGCAACGCTGGCGGCGTCCGGCACGCGCAGCATCTCATCTACGACATCCGGAATAAAAGAAGGCTCTACTCGCGGACGACCAATTCCTTCAATTTTACTGCCCACCGGGCTGCGTAATGAAGCGTCGCGATCCTGCCAGTAAGGTAAAAAGACGGAATTTTCCGGATCCACCACCATGAGCTGAGTATCATAGCCCTGGCAGCGAATATAGCGCCCAATCGTCGCAGAGGTTCCGCCCGTTCCGGCGCTCATGACGATAAATCGCGGTACCGGATGGGGTTCGTTGCGCATCTGGCGGAAAATACTGTCGGCAATATTATTGTTGCCCCGCCAGTCGGTAGCTCGTTCTGCGTAGGTAAACTGGTCCATATAGTGACCGTTCAGTTCATGCGCCAGCCGCTCGGAGGCGGCATAAATTTCGCAGGCGCTCTCCACAAAATGACAGTGGCCGCCGTAAAATTGAATCTGTTCGATTTTACGTTTTGCGGTACAGGCGGGCATGACGGCGATGAACGGCAGTCCCAGTAAACGCGCGAACCAGGCTTCGGAAATCGCCGTTGAGCCTGATGATGCTTCAATAATCGGAGTGCCTTCTTTAATCCAGCCATTGCACAGCCCATAAAGGAACAGCGAGCGCGCCAGGCGATGCTTGAGGCTACCGGTGGGATGCGTGCTTTCATCTTTCAGGTAAAGCTGGATACCTGGAAATGCCGACAGGGGCAAACGAATAAGATGCGTATCCGCTGAGCGCTGGTGGTCAGCGTTAATTTCATTAATGGCATTTTTAACCCAATTGCTACTCATCATTAATATCCATTTATCATTTTGTGCCAAGAGTAGCGAAAAGTACGGAAAAAATTGTTGCTATTTGACCTTTAAATTACAATATAAGGAGAAAAATATTCTCTATGGAGTGGGTATGTTAGATAAAATTGACCGTAAACTGCTTTGCTTATTGCAGCAGGACTGTACCCTCTCTTTGCAGGCGCTGGCGGATGCCGTTAATCTGACGACAACGCCTTGCTGGAAGCGGCTTAAACGCCTGGAAGATGACGGTATCCTGCTTGGCAGGGTCGCGCTGCTGGACCCGGAAAAACTGGGGCTGGGGTTAACCGCTTTTGTGTTGATAAAAACGCAGCACCACAGCAGTGAATGGTACTGTCGGTTCGTGACCGTCGTCTCTGAGATGCCGGAAGTGCTTGGCTTCTGGCGGATGGCGGGGGAATACGACTATCTGATGCGAGTTCAGGTGGCCGACATGAAGCGGTATGACGACTTCTATAAACGTCTGGTCAATAGCGTCCCAGGACTGTCAGACGTCACCTCCAGTTTTGCGATGGAACAGATTAAGTACACCACCTCTCTGCCCATTGAATAATTCTCCCGGTATTGCCGGAAATCATATCAGGAAATAACGCGTGCGATTATTTGCTCAATTAAGCTGGTACTTTCGCCGGGAATGGCGTCGCTATCTTGGCGCGGTGGCCCTGCTTATGCTTATTGCGATGCTTCAGCTGATCCCGCCCAAAGTGGTGGGGATTGTCGTGGATGGCGTAACCGCACAGCATTTTACTCCAGGCCGAATAGCGATGTGGATTGGCACCATTGCCCTGATCGCCGTAGTGGTCTATTTGTTGCGCTATGTCTGGCGCGTGCTGCTATTTGGCGCTTCTTATCAATTAGCCGTCGAACTGCGTGAAGATTATTATCGCCAGCTGAGTCGTCAGCATCCTGAATTTTATCAGCGCCATCGGACGGGCGATCTTATCGCGCGCGCGACGAATGATGTGGATCGCGTCGTATTTGCGGCGGGCGAGGGCGTTCTGACGCTGGTTGACTCGCTGGTAATGGGCTGCGCGGTACTGATTGTCATGTCGACGCAAATTAGCTGGCAGCTAACGCTATTAGCGCTGTTGCCGATGCCGATTATGGCGCTGATGATCAAACGTTACGGCGATCGGCTGCATGACTATTTCAAACTGGCGCAGGCCGCCTTCTCCAGCCTGAACGACCGCACGCAGGAGAGTCTGACCAGCATCCGCATGATCAAAGCGTTTGGTCTGGAGGACCGCCAGTCTTCGCTGTTTGCGGCGGATGCCGAAGATACCGGCAAGAAAAATATGCGCGTGGCGCGTATTGACGCGCGTTTTGATCCAACCATTTACATCGCCATTGGCATGGCGAACCTGCTCGCGATTAGCGGCGGAAGCTGGATGGTGGTTAACGGCAGCCTGACGCTGGGCGAACTCACCAGCTTTATGATGTATCTGGGGTTGATGATTTGGCCGATGCTGGCGCTGGCCTGGATGTTTAATATCGTGGAGCGGGGTAGCGCCGCTTACAGCCGCATCCGCGCCATGCTGGCGGAAGCGCCGGTAGTTAAGGATGGCGAAGAGCCGGTCCCGGCGGGGCGCGGCGAACTGACGGCGGCCATTCGTGAGTTTTGCTATCCGCAAACGACGCATCCGGCGCTGGAGAATGTGAACTTTCGTCTTAAACCGGGTCAGATGCTGGGGATATGCGGTCCGACCGGCGCGGGGAAAAGCACAATATTGTCGCTTATCCAGCGCCATTTTGATGTGACGCAGGGAGAGATCCGATTCCATGACATGCCGTTGACGCATCTGCAACTGGATAGCTGGCGTAGCCGACTGGCGGTCGTCAGCCAGACGCCGTTTTTGTTCTCGGACTCTATTGCCAATAATATTGCGCTCGGACGCCCGGAGGCGACTCAGGAGGAGATTGAACAGGTGGCGCGTTTAGCCAGCGTACATGAGGATATTCTCCGCTTGCCTCAGGGCTACGACACGCAGGTAGGTGAACGTGGCGTCATGTTATCGGGAGGGCAAAAACAGCGTATCTCGATTGCCAGAGCGCTGCTGTTGAATGCGGAAATTCTGCTTCTTGATGATGCGCTCTCAGCAGTAGATAGTCGCACGGAGCATCAGATTTTGCATAATTTGCGCCAGTGGGGCGAAGGGCGTACGGTCATCATCAGCGCGCATCGTTTATCCGCGCTGACCGACGCCAATGAAATTATCGTTATGCAACATGGTCATGTTGTTCAGCGCGGCGATCACGATCAACTGGCGCAGCAGATTGGCTGGTATCGCGATATGTATCGCTATCAGCAACTGGAGGCCGCTCTGGATGACGCGCCGGAACGCGGCGAGGAGGCGGTGAATGCGTAGTTTTGGACAGCTATGGCCGACGCTGAAACGGTTGCTGGCGTATGGCTCGCCATGGCGAAAACCGCTCTCTGTCGCGGTGATGATGCTGTGGATTGCGGCGGCGGCGGAGGTTAGCGGTCCGCTGCTGATCAGCTATTTCATTGATAACATGGTGGCCCGCCACCATTTACCGTTGAGCAAGGTCGCGGGGCTGGCGGCCGCCTATGTGGGGCTACAATTTCTGGCGGCGGGTCTGCATTACGCCCAGTCTTTATTATTTAACCGGGCGGCCGTTGGCGTGGTTCAGTCCTTGCGCACGGACGTCATGGATGCCGCCTTGCGCCAGCCGCTAAGCGCCTTCGACACGCAGCCTGTCGGACAATTAATTTCACGCGTGACCAACGATACGGAAGTCATCCGCGATCTGTACGTCACGGTCGTCGCAACGGTATTACGTAGCGCGGCGTTGATCGGCGCCATGCTGGTCGCCATGTTCAGCCTTGACTGGCGGATGGCGCTGGTGGCGATTTTGATTTTTCCGGCGGTATTGACCGTGATGGTCATTTATCAGCGCTACAGCACGCCGATTGTACGCCGCGTGCGGGCATACCTGGCGGATATTAACGACGGCTTTAACGAAATCATCAACGGGATGAGCGTAATCCAGCAGTTTCGCCAGCAGGCGCGCTTCGGCGAACGCATGGGCGAGGCCAGCCGCTCGCACTACATGGCGCGGATGCAGACGCTACGCTTAGACGGCTTTTTATTGCGTCCGCTGCTTAGCCTCTTTTCCGCGCTCATTTTATGCGGTTTGTTGATGCTTTTCAGCTTTACGTCTGCCGGCACGATTGAGGTCGGGGTGCTGTATGCGTTCATTAGCTATTTGTCACGTCTGAACGAGCCGCTCATTGAACTGACCACCCAGCAATCCATGCTACAGCAGGCGGTTGTGGCGGGAGAACGTGTTTTTGAACTGATGGATCGCCCGCGCCAGCGCTATGGCAGCGACGACAGGCCGTTACAAAGCGGGGCGATTGATATTGATCATCTGTCGTTTGCTTACCGCGACGATAATCTTGTTTTACAGGACATTACGCTCTCAGTACCGTCCCGTAGCTTTGTGGCTCTGGTGGGGCACACCGGCAGCGGGAAGAGCACGCTCGCCAGCTTATTAATGGGGTATTACCCCCTGACACAAGGCGAAATTCGGCTGGATGGGCGAGAAATCGCCTCTCTTAATCATCGCGTTTTACGCCAGGGCGTGGCGATGGTTCAACAGGACCCGGTAGTGATGGCGGATACCTTTCTGGCTAATGTGACGCTGGGGCGCGATGTCTCCGAGGCGCAGGTGTGGCAGGCGCTGGAAACGGTACAACTGGCGGACCTGGCGCGCGGCCTGAGCGACGGGCTGCATACGCATCTCGGCGAGCAGGGAAATACGCTGTCCGTCGGGCAAAAACAGCTATTGGCGCTGGCGCGCGTGCTGGTTGACGCCCCGCAAATATTAATTCTTGATGAAGCGACGGCCAGCATCGATTCCGGCACTGAGCAGGCGATACAGCAGGCGCTGGCGGCGATTCGCGAGCGCACCACGCTGGTGGTTATTGCCCATCGGCTATCGACAATCGTGGAGGCGGATACCATTCTGGTTCTCCATCGCGGCCAGGCGGTGGAGCGCGGGACGCATCAACAATTGCTGGCGGCGCAAGGGCGCTACTGGCAAATGTATCAATTACAGTTAGTTGGCGAGGAGTTAGCCGCCAGCGTACACGAAGAACCCGGCCCTGCGGCATAAGGTTTGGCGCCACAGGGCAAAGCCTCGCCCATTATGCACCGTTGTGGTGCGTTTTTCTTTCCCTGCTTCGATTTTGGGGCGCGTCAATATAAAGACGCGCCGCTAACTGCGCTTTTCCTCGCTCGCCAGCTTCTGGCACATCCTTTGCAATATCCATTCTGAAGAGTCCATGCGCGGCGGCAGCCGTTACCTAATTCTGACTGGAGGGTTCTATGAAGCTGGTTACCGTAATTATCAAACCGTTCAAGCTGGAGGACGTGCGGGAGGCGCTTTCTTCCATTGGCATTCAGGGACTGACCGTCACCGAAGTGAAAGGGTTTGGCCGTCAGAAAGGACACGCCGAACTGTATCGCGGCGCGGAGTACAGCGTGAATTTCCTGCCGAAGGTCAAAATTGATGTGGCTATCGCCGACGACCAACTGGAAGAGGTGATCGATATCATCAGTAAAGCGGCTTATACCGGAAAAATTGGCGACGGCAAAATTTTCGTCGCGGAGCTCATGCGCGTTATTCGGATTCGTACCGGCGAAGCTGACGAAGCAGCGCTGTAAGACCCGCCACACAGCAACAGGAAATGAAAAAATGAAGATAGCGATGATAAAAACCACACTGGCTTCACTGGCGCTGCTGCCTGGGCTAACGATAGCCGCGCCGGCGGTTGCCGATAAAGCGGATAGTGCTTTTATGATGATTTGCACCGCGCTGGTGCTGTTCATGACGATACCGGGTATCGCGCTGTTTTACGGCGGATTAATTCGCGCTAAGAACGTGCTGTCAATGTTAACGCAAGTGACCGTCACCTTTGCGCTGGTCTGTATTTTATGGGTGGTGTACGGCTATTCGCTGGCTTTTGGCGAAGGGAATCATTTCTTCGGTAATACCGATGGGGCGATGTTGAAGAATATCGCGTTGACGGCGGTAACGGGTACGATTTATCAGTATATTCATGTCGCGTTTCAGGGATCTTTCGCCTGTATTACCGTCGGGCTGATTGTCGGCGCGCTGGCGGAGCGTATTCGTTTTTCGGCGGTACTGATTTTTGTCGTGGTGTGGTTCACGCTCTCTTATATTCCGATTGCGCACATGGTGTGGGGCGGCGGCCTGCTGGCTGCTCACGGCGCGCTGGATTTTGCCGGTGGTACGGTGGTGCATATTAACGCCGCTATCGCCGGGCTGGTAGGGGCTTATTTAATTGGCAAACGCGTCGGCTTTGGGAAAGAAGCATTTAAACCCCATAACCTGCCGATGGTCTTTACCGGTACTGCGATTCTGTATATCGGCTGGTTTGGATTTAACGCGGGTTCTGCGGGGAGCGCAAACGAGATAGCAGCGCTGGCCTTTGTGAACACCGTGGTGGCGACCGCCGCCGCGATTCTGGGGTGGATTATCGGCGAGTGGACGCTACGCGGTAAGCCTTCCCTGCTAGGGGCGTGTTCCGGCGCGATTGCCGGTCTGGTCGGCGTGACGCCAGCCTGTGGCTATGTTGGCGTTGGCGGCGCGCTGGTTATCGGCGTTATTGCGGGTCTGGCGGGATTGTGGGGAGTCACCATGCTTAAACGTCTGTTACGGGTAGATGATCCGTGCGACGTATTTGGCGTTCACGGCGTTTGCGGAATAATCGGCTGTATCCTGACCGGCGTTTTTGCCGCCAGTTCGCTGGGCGGCGTTGGCTTTGTCGACGGCGTTACGATGGGACATCAGGTGATGGTACAGCTGGAAAGTATTGCTATTACGGTCGTCTGGTCCGGCGTTGTCGCGTTTGTTGGTTACAAACTGGCGGATATCCTTGTTGGACTGCGTGTACCGGAAGAGCAGGAGCGCGAGGGGCTGGATGTGAACAGTCACGGCGAGAATGCGTATAACGCGTGATTGCGCAACATGCCTGATGGCGCTGCGCTTATCCAGTTTACCGTAGGCCGGATAAGCGCAGCGTCATCAGGCCATTAACGCCGCATAGCGGCATGTTTTTTAATTGTGATTGCGCATTACCCCTTCCTGCACGGTTGAAGCGACCAACGCGCCATCCTGAGTATAAAACTCGCCGCGAACAAAGCCCCGGGCGCTGGAGGCGGAAGTGCTCTCCACGCTATAAAGTAGCCATTCATTAAAATTGAACGGACGATGGAACCACATAGAGTGATCGATAGTGGCGATCTGAATGCCCTTTTCCAGAAAACCGATGCCGTGAGGCTGAAGCGCGACGGGAAGGAAATTCAGATCCGAGGCGTATCCCAGTAAATATTGATGGACGCGAATGTCATCCGGAACGGTGCCGTTGGCGCGAATCCATACCTGACGCACAGGCGCGGCGACGTGACCTTTCAACGGATTGTGAAATTCGACGGGACGAATTTCCAGCGGGCGATCGCAGAGAAACTTTTCTTTCAGAATCGGCGGCAGTAAATGCGCCAGCGATTGCGCGATTTCCGTTTCTGACGGTAGTCCTTCCGGCCCGACTGCCGTCGGCATGGTTTTTTGATGTTCAAAACCCGGTTCCGGCGCCTGGAATGAGGCGGTCATATAAAAGATGGGTTTCCCGTTCTGAATAGCGGCAACGCGGCGGGCGCTGAAGCTGTTCCCATCGCGCAGCACTTCTACGTCATAGATAATGGGTTTTTGGCTGTCGCCTGGCCGCAGAAAATAACTGTGGAATGAATGCACCAGTCGCGCTTCCGGCACCGTTTCTTTGGCGGCATAGAGCGCCTGGCCCACCACCTGACCGCCAAATACCTGGCGCAGCCCTAAGTCTTCACTTTGGCCCCGAAAGAGTCCTTCTTCAATTTTTTCCAGATTCAATAATGTCAGCAAATTATTCAGTGTCTGACTCATACATACTCTCCAGGTGACAACGATGCCGAAGCGAGGTAGGGCAGAGTATAACGCAATTTTGCAAGTGGTCCGATGGGTACAAAAGTCTGAATAACAGACCAATTCCAGGCAAAAATGAGTGACATGTGCCACACTTAATCACGTTATGTTTCTGTTAACCACTCTTCCGGCGGGGGGAAAGGCCTGCTGGTGCATTGATGATAAGGAGAATTGAATGAAACTCGTGCACATCGTAAGTGGTTTAGCGGTTGCGATATCTCTGGCGGCCTGCGCTGATAAAAGCGCTGATATCCAGACGCCTGCGCCAAACCCTAACATGTCGATTACAGCTAACCAGTCTACTATTCAGCAACCCAATGTTTCCGGTACCGTCTGGATCCGCCAGAAGGTCGCTCTGCCGCCAGATGCGGTGCTGACCGTGACGCTTTCAGATGCTTCGCTGGCTGATGCGCCGTCTAAGGTGCTGTCGCAAAAAGCGGTACGTACCGAAGGTAAACAGGCGCCTTTCAGTTTTGTGTTGCCGTTTAACCCATCAGATATTCAACCTAACGCGCGTATTCTCCTGAGCGCGGCCATCACCGTTGACAATAAGCTGGTATTTATTACCGATAGCGTGAAACCGGTGATTAACAATGGCGGCACTAAAGCGGATCTGACGCTGGTACCGGTACAGCAAACGGCGGTGCCTGTGCAGGCCAGCGGTGGTGCGACGACGACGGTTCCATCGACTTCGCCGACCCAGGTCAATCCGTCTTCTGCCGTTCCTGCGCCTACCCAGTATTAATCCTGCGCCAACCCTCTCCGTTACGGAGAGGGTTAATACACCCAGCGATAGCGTTGTAAATCGATTTGTCCGCTTCCCGACACCACCACGCCTTCCGCCAGTAATGCCTGACGTTGCCGCTGTAGATCCGGCCCGGTAAGTGATATTGCGCCGTGGCGGTTCACCACCCGATGCCATGGTAAAGTGCTGCCTTCCGGCAGACGTTTTAACACTCCGCCGACCTGACGCGCCGCCCGAGGGGAACCGGCAAGCCGGGCGACATCACCGTAGGTCGTGACAAATCCTTCCGGGATCGAGGCGACGATTTGCCAGACGCGTTGAGGAAAAGTGTCCTGAATATCCATAATAGAATCCTGCGTTAATGCTTCAGGATAATCTGGAATAAGGGGGGAGGAAAGCCCGGATGCGCAAGAAACCAGCATCCGATGCCTGATGGGTTGCAATTGCACGATATAGCAGTGATAATGCGCCTGCGCGTTGGTTCACAACGCTCTCAATGGGGGCTCTGTTGGTTCTCCCGCAACGCTACTCTGTTTACCAGGTCAGGTCCGGAAGGAAGCAGCCAAGGCAGATGACGCGTGTGCCGGGATGTAGCTGGCAGGGCCCCCACCCATTTGTGCCTCTCCACACTGTTCTTTTCTGCTGTGCGACGTTATAGCCGCTGTTCCGCCCAAAGAATAAATGCCGTAGCGGGTAGGGGTTTACTGTATAACCAGCCCTGACCATAATGCACGCCATGCTGGCGTAGCCACTGTTCTTGCCTGATCGTTTCGATGCCTTCTGCGACCATCTTAAGTTTGAGCGTTTTCGCCATTTCAATAATATGCGGCGTGACGTTTTTATATTCCAGCGCATCGACAAAAGATTTATCAATTTTAAGGACATCCACATCCAGATTTTGTAAGTAGCTGAGGCTGGAATAGCCGGTGCCAAAGTCATCAATATAAATGGAATGTCCCGCGTTACGGTATCTGGCGACAATGGGCGCGCTGGTTTTCGGATCGGCAAACTCGCGTTCCGTTAACTCAAGCGCGATTTGCGACGGAGAAATTTGTCTACGGTTCAGCAGCGTGCTTAACAGCGTCGGCAACGTTTCCGACGCCAGATCGGATGCCTCAAGATTGATTGAAATATGTTGTTCGGGATGGGACTTTAACCAACTCCCCATGTCTTCAAAAACGGTGTCGATGATTAGCCGGGTTAGCGGCTCTGTGAGCCCGGTTTGTTCAGCCAGCGCGATAAAAATTTCCGGCGAAAGGAAGGTGCCGTCCGCCTGTTGCCAGCGAGCTAAAGCTTCGGCACCGACAATTTTTCCGCTGCTCAGGGAGACAATAGGCTGATAGTGTACGTTAATTTCGCGATTGTCTATCGCATCCTGGAGACGGTGGCGGGGCGACTGTAGCCGACGCAAAATACGCAGAATAAAGGCCGCAGCCAGCAGACCCGTTACGATGCCCGCCGGTAGCCAGATAAATGCCTGTCGATACCAGCTCCTTTCCAGCGGAGCGGTCGGTGCCCAGCTTACGATAGTAATGCCCATTTCCGGAAAGGGGTGAATAGCATACTGAATGCCTCGGTTTTCCAGCCGCAGGGGCGTCTCATGGTGAATGAGCGGAAGAATAGCGAGGTCAAGGTTACCGCTGCTGGCAACCACAGTATTGCGTTCCCGGCCAATAATAGCGACGTCAATCGGCCATGCGCCAAACGGAATCACATCGATAAAGGACGCCGGGTCGATCATCACGATATAGCTGTCGCTCCCGAGTGCCGCCATATAGCGTTTTATACCCAGATCGTTTTGCGCCGTAAACCAGGCGCGATAACCGTCGCGAGTGATTTTCATGGGCGGAGGGAAAGCGGGAATATGGCTCTCTTTTTCAAGTGAGGAGCAAACGGGAATCGAATTTTTAAGATACAGAACTTCCTGGACATACCGAAAGCTATAAGACACGCGGCGCATGGCGAGTAAATGGGCGCTGCTGCAGGGCTCGCCTTTAAAGGAGGCAATATGCGTTAACGCGGCTTTTGCCTGGTCACTGACCCTTTCTGTACGTAGCGCTACCCGGGACGAGAAGATATCCAGCTCTTCATTAAACCTTTTTTCAACTTGACGGTGCGCCAGCCACAGGCTCAATCCTATCGGGAAAAGGACAGACAGGATAAGCACTCCCGTTACCAGGCTGACCAGATGTCGTGTTGTCACAGTGATGTCCTTATAAACACAGCGTAGAGAAAGTATATCCGATCGTAAATCGCGCCCTTGAATGATAAAGCTATTTTATCGATTTTACAGATACAGGGGCCAGACTAACGCGTTACGCCACGTTGCTTTTGCCGCCAGGAAGAGATCGTGAATGTTTACCGGTTGAAAAAGGAGCGTTGATAGCGTATTTTATTGTTATGTTATAACATAATTGAGAGGGCGCAATGAAACCTGATATTCATCCTGTATACCGCACCGTCGTATTTCACGACACCAGCGCAAATGAATATGTGAAAGTGGGATCAACTATCAAAACTGAACGTGAAATCGAACTGGACGGCGTGACATATCCGTATGTCACTATTGATGTGTCATCAAAATCGCATCCTTTTTATACCGGTAGACAGAAAACGTTTGATAGCGAAAGTAGCGCCGCACGCTTCCAGAAACGTTTCGGTCATTTTATCGGCGCTAAAAGGGGGTAAATGAAATGCAGGTGTTAAACTCACTTCGCAATGCAAAACAACGGCATCCGGATTGCCAGATAGTCAAACGCAAAGGGCGCTTATACGTGATTTGTAAAACAAATCCGCGTTTTAAGGCGGTTCAGGGGCGTAAAAAAAGGCGTTAAAAAAACAACAGTTCAGGGAAAGCAGTGCGTACCAGGGAGGGTGCGCACTTTTTTATTACCGGCTGGCTTCTGCGCGGGCCAGCGTAAAAATATCGTAGAAGGAAAGTTCGCCCTTACGGGCAACCATTTTTTGCAGCTGGACTTTATGTTCATTATCCACCTGTGGAGATTGAAGAATCGTCTCAATGAGCGTGGGGGGAACAAAGCGGGTGTTGTACCATTCGCCGTTGTAACAGACCCGGAGGTCCAGCACATCGATGTCGTTATAGTGATAACGCGGGGCGATGTCGAAAAAGAAGAAGCCATTAAATGCGATAAATAACACCACTAACAGCCACACTGACCCCACCAGCGTTTCTGATTGCAGCATGACCGCCAGCGTCGCAAACCAGGCCGCATACATCGCGATAAATAACCCAGGATGCTTGCGGATAAAACTGATACTAAAACGCGGCCTGTTATCGCGTTTTTCACGGACGTTTAAGTCATCAATAGTTTCGCTAAGCAGGCGCTGTATCTCTGTCATCTTTTGCCTTCATGATTTCTGCGACATAGGAGGTAATAACAGCCCATTTTAAAGGGAGGTGTAACGTGAAAAAAGTAACAGATTAGCCCCGAATTAGCATAACAGTTATCATTTTGGCTACAATTTTTTAATGATTCGCGCCGGGTTTCCGCCTACCACGACGTCTGGCGGTACGTTTTTTGTCACCACAGCGCCTGAAGCGACGACGACGTTATCGCCGATGGTTACGCCAGGATTAACGACGGCTCGTCCGCCTATCCAGACGTTATTTCCAATAGTGACGGGTTTACCGAATTCTCTGCCGCTGTTGCGTTCGACGGCGTCCAGCGGGTGCGTGGCGGTATAGATATGTACCCCTGGCGCGAGCATACAATTATCGCCAATATGAATTGGGCAAACATCAAGCATGACGCAGTCGAAGTTAGCGTAAAAGGAGTGACCAAGAAAAATATTATAGCCGTAGTCGCAACGGAAGGAAGGTTCAATATAGGCGTCTTCGCATCGACCCAACAGGTCGCGTAAAATCGCCTGACGCTTATTTATTTCATCAGGCGTAGTATAATTGTATTGATGGATGAGTTGACGCGCCCGCAGTCGATCCTGGCATAAAGTTTCATCGGTCGGGCAATACAGTGCCCCAGCGATCATTTTTTGTTTTTCGTCACTCATCGCGCGCTCCCCTTGGTGGATATTATCGCAATAGAAGCAATAATAAAGTATTAGAGGGAACGTTCCCTGCTATTGGTATGTGATCTATATCACTGTTCTATAATAGCCCGTAGTGTTATTAGCCAGAACGAGGAGGCAGATAACACCTGCGTGTTCTCTAAAAAGTAATGTAGCGTGATTAACGAATGAATTTCCATACTGAAGAGGGGATCTTGTCGTAGAGTTTGTTCATTGTCAATTCTGCAAGACGGTGATCCGCAGCTGAGTAAAATACAGCCAGCTCATTGTCGGACAATTCATATTTATTTTTCTCAATGACGCGCTCCAGAGTGTCAATTGTCTGACAGCGCCGTAAACGCATCAAATAATCAGTTTTAGTTAATGGTTTATCAGACATAAATTCTACCTATGATTGTAATAATTTTTAACAAGACAAACTAACAGGATTAGCCCTGGTGGCGTTGACGAAACAACGGAACAGGCGGTTGCCCGATTTACGCCATTTTTGCAAATCCTGCGTATTAATACCATAGCTGCTGAACAACATAAAGGTGTCGTCCAGGTATTCATCTATCTGCGCAATCAATTTATTGTCTTCATTGTACTTAATTTTATAATTAAGAGCGAAAGTTGCAATATGCTCTATCAGCTCATTGAGCTGCAGGTTGACTGCTGAGGTCGGGTCATTAACCCAGCCATGGTTGCTTTCTTCAAGGTTTGCAAGACAGTCATGATACAGGGTTTCGCAAAGAAATTTAAGCTGTGCTATATCATGTCTTTTGGGTGAGTATTCGTCCATAATGCATCCCCTTTTTAGTGGCTTAAACTAACCGAACACCTTCGGGATGGATACAACTAACTAACCTGGTACTTCCCACGTCACCTTATGATTTAACTATAATCTACTCTAAAAAACTTTTCATCGTCATATTACGAAAAATTACAATTGCGTGAAAGCCGCGTGTTGCCATACTTTTTCGAATTTTAACAGTGATCGTCGGTCGCCTAAAAAGGAACCAGTTTTATTGTTTGTGTAATCATTGGGTTAACGTTTTTTAGCTTTTCAGGCTAAAACAATAGACTCTGACAGGAGAAAATAGCCAGGAATATTCTTAATATTTCTTAATTAATGGCTGAATTAAGAAATGGCCAACTTTCCTAAGAAAAGCCTTTAACGCAGTAAGGATTATACCTTTTATTAATATGGCAAAAAATAATCAATCTAACAATAAGCGTATTTTATGATTTTTGCGTAAAAAAGGCCGCTTGCGCGGCCTTATCTACAGTGAGCAAATCAGCGATGTTCTGTCGAATGACTATGCTCAATATCTTCGCTTTTACGGCTAAAGCGGCGGCGTACCACCACGAAGAAGACCGGTACGAAGAAAATAGCCAGTACGGTTGCCGTTACCATCCCGCCCAGTACGCCAGTACCTACCGCATTCTGCGCGCCGGAACCCGCGCCGGAACTGATAACCAGCGGCATAACCCCCAGCATGAACGCTAACGAGGTCATCAAAATCGGGCGCAAACGCATCCGGACGGCCTCCAGCGTCGCTTCTACCAGACCTTTCCCTTCTTTATCCATTAAGTCTTTGGCGAATTCGACGATAAGTATCGCGTTCTTCGCCGACAACCCAATGGTTGTGAGCAGGCCCACCTGGAAGTAAACGTCGTTAGTCAGTCCGCGGAAGGTCGCGGCCAGCAGCGCGCCGATAACCCCAAGCGGAACAACCAGCATTACGGAGAACGGGATAGACCAGCTCTCATACAATGCCGCCAGACACAGGAAGACGACGATCAGCGAGATAGCATACAGGGCAGGGGCCTGGTTGCCGGACAACCGCTCCTGGTAGGACATCCCGGTCCAGTCATACCCAATGCCTGACGGCAGCTTGCTGGCCAGTTCTTCCATCATCGCCATCGCTTCACCAGTACTCTTGCCTGGCGCCGCCTGACCCAGAATTTCCATCGAAGGCAGACCGTTATAGCGTTCCAGACGCGGCGAACCATATTCCCAGCGGGAAGAGGAGAATGCGGAGAACGGCACCATCTGACCATCGCTACCACGAACGTACCAGTCGTTAATATCATCCGGCAACATGCGGTATTTCGCTTCGGACATCACGTAAACTTTCTTCACACGACCGCGATCGATAAAGTCGTTTACATAGCTGCCGCCCCATGCTGCGCCCAGCGTGGTATTGATGTCGCTAATAGACACGCCCAGCGCCTGAGCTTTTTCCTGGTCGATATCGATTTTAAACTGCGGCGTATCCTCCAGGCCGTTAGGTCGAACGCCTACCAGCAGATCAGGATATTTCGCCACCTCGCCGAACAACTGATTACGCGCCTGGGTCAGTTTTTCATGACCAAGTCCCGCCTGGTCAATCAACTCGAAGTCAAACCCGGTTGCGGTGCCCAGTTCAACAATCGCCGGCAGGTTAAAGGCGAAGACCATCGCATCTTTAATTTGTGAAAACGCTGCGGTTGCCCGCTGGGTAATCGCTTCAACCTTATTTTTTTCGCCTGGACGATCGGCCCAGTCTTTCAACGACACGAATGCAATACCGGTATTCTGACCGCGACCTGCAAAACCGAAGCCGTTGACGGCAAATACCGATTCAACGTTGGCTTTCTCTTTGTTCAGATAGTAATCCGTGACCTCATCCAGCACTTTTTGCGTGCGCTCTTGCGTCGCGCCGGCGGGGAGCTGGACCATTGTCAGGAATACGCCCTGGTCTTCATCCGGCAAGAAAGAGCTTGGCAGACGAACGAACAGATAAGCCATACCGACGACGATAATGAGATAGAGCAGCAGATAACGCCCGGTGCTGCGCAGAATATTGCCTACGCTATCGGTGTAGTGATGCGTGCTCTTATCGAACAGGCGGTTAAACCAGCCGAAAAAGCCTTTTTTCCCTTCGCCATGATCGCCTTTGGCGACGGGTTTGAGCATCGTCGCGCACAGCGCGGGCGTCAGGATCAGCGCGACCAGCACCGACAGCGCCATCGCCGATACGATGGTGATAGAGAACTGACGATAAATTGCCCCGGTTGAGCCGCCAAAGAAGGCCATCGGAATAAATACCGCCGACAGTACCATCGCGATACCCACCAATGCGCCCTGAATCTGGCCCATGGATTTGCGCGTCGCTTCCTTCGGCGGAAGGCCTTCTTCCGTCATAACACGTTCGACGTTCTCGACCACCACGATGGCGTCATCCACCAGCAAGCCGATGGCGAGCACCATCCCGAACATCGTCAGCGTGTTTATCGAGAAACCGAATGCCGCAAGCACGGCAAAGGTTCCCAACAACACCACCGGAACCGCAATAGTCGGAATCAACGTCGCGCGGAAGTTCTGCAGGAACAGGTACATCACCAGGAACACGAGGATAATCGCTTCGACCAGCGTTTTTACCACTTCATGAATAGAGATCTTCACGAACGGCGTGGTGTCATACGGGTAGACGATTTTCATCCCTGGCGGGAAGAACGGTTCCATTTTTTTCAGTTCGGCGCGAATAGCGGTAGCGGTATCCAGCGCGTTGGCGCCGGTAGCCAGTTTGATGCCAAGACCTGACGCTGGCTGACCGTTAAATTTCGCGATGACGTCGTAGTTTTCGCCGCCAAGCTCAATTTTCGCTACATCCCGCAGACGAACCTGAGAGCCATCCTGATTCACCTTCAGCAGGATTTTGCCAAACTCATCCGTTGAGGTCAGACGCGTTTGGGCAATAATCGATGCGTTAAGCTGCTGGCCTTTTACCGGCGGCGTACCACCGAGCTGACCTGCCGCGACCTGGGCGTTCTGCGCTTTGATCGCGTTAATCACGTCGACCGGCGTCAGTTGGTATTTGGTCAGCTCTGTCGGATTCATCCAGATACGCATTGCATACTGCGAACCAAACAGCTGGACGTCGCCCACCCCAGAGGTACGGCTGATCGGATCTTTCATATTGGCGGCAACGTAATCCGAAATATCCTCCTGGGTCATGGTGCCGTCGGTGTTAATGACGCCCACTACCATCAGGAAGCTACTTGAGGACTTCTCAACGCTCACGCCCTGTTGCTGTACTTCCTGGGGAAGTAACGGCATTGCCAGTTGCAACTTGTTCTGAACCTGAACCTGCGCGATATCCGCATCGGTGCCGGATTCAAAGGTCAGCGTGATCTGCACGGTCCCCGTGGAGTCACTGTTGGAGGACATATACATCAGGTTATCGATACCGTTCATATTCTGTTCGATAACCTGCGTGACGGTATCCTGTACCGTTTTCGCATCAGCGCCAGGGTAGGTTGCGGAGATCGTCACTGCTGGTGGCGCAATCGTCGGATATTGCGCTACCGGCAATTTGAGGATCGCGAGCCCCCCTGCCAACATGATGATGATGGCGATCACCCACGCAAATATAGGGCGATCGATAAAGAAATTAGGCATGTCTTAACGGCTCCTGTTTAAGTTAAGACCTGGGCTGAGCAGGTTGATCACCGCTTGCGGCTTGCTGTTTGTTATCCGCGGTAATTTCCTGCACTTTAACCTGTGCGCCAGGACGTACTTTTTGCAGCCCGCTGACAACTACGCGGTCGCCCGCTTTCAACCCGTCAGTCACCAGCCACTTATCGCCGATCGCCTGGCTTGCGACGATTTGGCGGGTTTCCACTTTGTTATCAGCGCCAACCACCAGCACCGTGGCATCGCCGCGTGGAGTACGGGTAACGCCCTGTTGTGGAACCAGTAATGCCGTCGGTTTTGTCCCTTCCTGCAGACGTGCGCGAACGAACATTCCTGGCAATAAGGTGTGATCCGGGTTAGGGAAGATGGCGCGCAAAGTAATAGATCCGGTGGTTTGGTCAACGGTCACGTCGGAGAACTCAAGCGTACCGGATTGCGGGAATTTGATACCGTCGCTGGTCACCAGATCGACCTTCGCTTTGCCGTTTTCCTGCTTCAGCGAACCATTTGCCAGCTCCTGCTTCAGGCGCAGGAAATCATTGCTGGACTGGGTCACATCGACATAAATAGGGTCCAGCTGCTGCACTGTCGCCAGCGCCGACGCCTGACCGTTCTGTACCAGCGCGCCTTCCGTTACGGACGACTTACCAATACGACCGCTAATCGGTGAGGTGACTTTGGTATACGCCAGGTTGATACGTGCGGTTTCAACGGCGGCTTTTGCTGCGACAACGGCGGCAGTCGCTTGTTGTGCGTCAGCCAGCGCCTGATCGTATTCCTGCTTACTGATGTACTGCGTACCCAGCAGCTTTTGATAACGCTTCACCGTCAGTTCAGCGATATTCGCGGCAGCCTGCGCTTTTGCCAGATCGCCCTTAGCGCTGTCGTAAGTCGCCTGGTAGGTCGCAGGATCAATCTGATAGAGAGAGACTCCCGCTTCGATATCACTTCCCTCAACGAAATTACGCTTCAGGATAATGCCGCTTACCTGTGGGCGAACTTCGGCGATACGGTAAGCAACGGTACGACCCGGAAGTTCAGTTGTGATTTGCAGTGGTTCCGTTTTTAGTGTGACAACTCCAACTTCTGGCATCTGCTGGCCGCCTTGCTGGTCCTGTTTGTCGTCACATCCTGTTAGCGCTAAGCTGCCTGAGAGCATCAGAACGACCGCCAGAGGCGTTAACCCTCTGTTTTTGTTCATATGTAAACCTCGAGTGTCCGATTTCAAATTGGTCAATGGTCAAAGGTCCTTAAACCCATTGCTGCGTTTATATTATCGTCGTGCTATGGTACATACATCCATAAATGTATGTAAATCTAACGCCTGTAAATTCACCGACATATGGCACGAAAAACCAAACAACAAGCGCTGGAGACACGACAACACATCCTGGATGTGGCCCTGCGTTTGTTCTCGCAGCAAGGCGTATCGGCAACCTCGCTGGCGGAGATTGCGAACGCTGCTGGCGTGACGCGCGGCGCAATCTATTGGCATTTCAAAAATAAGTCGGATTTATTCAGTGAGATCTGGGAGCTATCAGAATCCAATATTGGTGAGCTTGAGATTGAGTATCAGGCAAAATTCCCCGACGATCCACTATCTGTATTAAGAGAAATTTTAGTTCATATTCTTGAAGCTACTGTAACAGAAGAACGACGCCGCTTATTGATGGAGATTATATTCCATAAATGTGAGTTTGTCGGAGAAATGGTTGTGGTTCAACAGGCGCAACGTAGCCTTTGTCTGGAAAGTTACGATCGGATTGAACAAACGTTAAAACATTGTATTAATGCTAAAATGCTGCCTGAAAATCTGCTGACCCGTCGTGCGGCGATACTGATGCGCAGCTTTATTTCAGGGCTCATGGAAAACTGGTTATTTGCTCCGCAATCGTTTGATTTAAAAAAAGAAGCTCGCGCCTACGTCACGATCCTGCTGGAGATGTATCAATTGTGTCCGACGCTGCGCGCGTCGACGGTCACCGGCTCCCCCTGATAATATTCCAGGAAAACTCCTGGACATTTTCTGTGTCGCTATTCTGTTTGTTACAGGCGTGATATTCTTGCGACTCAATTATTTCCGGTCTGCTTGCCGGTTCAGACACTTCATTCACATGACTATGTTGCAGCTTTATAAACGTTCACAGCATTTTGTTTTTATTACAATTAGCGTCCTTATTATCCTGCTGTCCTGTCAGTCTCTGGCATTTGCCCGGGGGCAAACGAATGGCGACCTGCCGTCAAAAGCGGATGTGCAAAACCAGCTGGATACGCTGAATAAGCAAAAAGATCTCTCCGCCCAGGATAAGCTCGTCCAGCAGGACCTTATTGATACGTTAGCTACGCTGGAGAAAATCGAGCGGGTAAAAGAGGAGACCGTACAGCTACGGCAGAAGGTGGCGCAGGCGCCTGAAAAAATGCGCCAGGCGACGGCTGCGTTGAATGCGCTGAGCGATGTCGATAATGATGATGAAATGCGAAAAACGCTGAGTGCGCTTTCGTTACGTCAGCTTGAGCTGCGTGTGGCGCAGGTACTGGATGATTTGCAAAATTCGCAAAACGATCTTGCCGCTTATAACAGCCAGCTTGTTTCGCTACAGACCCAGCCTGAGCGCGTGCAAAACGCCATGTATACCGCCTCGCAGCAAATACAGCAAATCCGTAACCGTCTGGACGGCAATAACGTCGGGGAAGCCGCGCTTCGCCCCAGCCAACAGGTGTTATTACAGGCAAAACAGGCGCTGCTTAATGCGCAGATCGACCAGCAACGTAAGAGTCTTGAAGGGAATACCGTTTTGCAGGACACCCTGCAAAAACAGCGCGATTACGTGACGGCCAACAGTAATCGCCTTGAACATCAGCTTCAACTTTTACAGGAGGCGGTCAACAGTAAACGACTTACGCTAACGGAAAAAACGGCCCAGGAGGCCATTTCGCCGGACGAAACGGCGCGTATCCAGGCGAACCCGCTGGTAAAACAGGAACTGGATATTAACCATCAACTCAGCCAGCGTCTGATTGTCGCGACCGAAAACGGCAATATGTTGATGCAGCAAAACATTAAAGTGAAAAACTGGCTCGATCGCGCGCTGCAGTCGGAAAGAAATATCAAAGAACAGATTGCCGTCTTAAAAGGCAGCCTGTTGCTGTCGCGTATTCTTTATCAACAGCAGCAAACCCTGCCCTCCGCCGACGAACTCGAAGATATGACCAACCGTATTGCGGATTTGCGTCTGGAGCAGTTTGAAATCAACCAGCAGCGTGATGCCTTATTCCAAAGCGATGCCTTTGTCGACAAGCTGGAGGAGGGGCATACCAGCGAGGTGAATGATGAAGTTCATGATGCGTTGCTTCAGGTGGTGGAGATGCGCCGTGAGCTATTGGATCAGCTAAATAAACAGTTGGGTAACCAGCTGATGATGGCGATTAACCTGCAAGTTAACCAGCAGCAGTTGATGAGCGTCTCGAAAAATCTGAAAGCCATTCTGACGCAGCAGATTTTTTGGGTGAACAGTAACCGCCCTATGGACTGGGACTGGCTTAAAGCGTTCCCCCAAACGTTAAAAGAGCAATTCAGCGCCATGAAAATCACGGTGAATTGGCAAAAAGCCTGGCCCGCGGTATTTATTGCTTTTTTGGCCGGGTTGCCGCTCTTGCTCATCGCCGGTTTAATCCGCTGGCGTCTGAAATGGTTAAAAGCGTATCAACAGAAGCTGGCCGCCGCCGTGGGATCGCTGCGTAACGATAGTCAGCTCAATACGCCAAAAGCTATTCTGATCGATCTGATCCGCGCGCTGCCGGTGTGCCTGATTATCCTCGCGCTTGGACTGATCTTGCTGACCATGCAGCTAAATATCAGCGATCTGCTCTGGGCCTTTAGTAAAAAGCTCGCGATGTTCTGGCTGGTCTTTGGACTGTGCTGGAAGGTGCTGGAAAAAGAGGGCGTGGCGATACGCCATTTTGGTATGCCGGCGCAGTTGACCAGCCACTGGCGTCGCCAGATTGTACGCATTAGCCTCGCATTGCTGCCGCTGCACTTTTGGTCTGTGGTGGCGGAGTTGTCGCCGCTGAATCTGATGGATGACGTGCTGGGGCAGGCGGTTATTTTCCTCAATCTGCTGGTCATAACATTGCTGGTGTGGCCACTGTGCCGGGAAAGCTGGCGCGATAAAGAATCTCACGGCATTCGACTGGTGACCGTGACGATTCTTTCCATTATTCCGGTGGCGTTAATGGTATTAACGGCGACCGGCTATTTCTATACCACGCTGCGCCTGGCGGGACGCTGGATTGAAACCGTCTATCTGGTCATTATCTGGAACCTGCTTTATCAAACGGTGCTGCGCGGGTTAAGCGTAGCGGCACGCCGGATTGCCTGGCGACGCGCGCTGGCTCGTCGTCAGAACCTGGTAAAAGAGGGAGCGGAAGGCGCGGAGCCACAGGAGGAACCCGCCATCGCGCTGGAGCAAATTAACCAGCAAACATTACGTATCACGATGCTGCTAATGCTTGCCCTGTTCGGCGTTATGTTCTGGGCGATTTGGTCCGATTTGATCACCGTATTCAGCTACCTTGATAGCATCACGCTGTGGCACTACAACGGCTCCGAAGCTGGCGCTGCGGTGGTGAAAAGCGTGACGATGGGCAGCTTGTTATTCGCCATTATTGCCGCGATGGTGGCCTGGGCGCTCATCCGCAACTTACCCGGCCTGTTGGAAGTGCTGGTGCTTTCACGCCTGAATATGCGCCAGGGGGCTTCGTATGCGATCACCACGATCCTTAACTACGTCATTATCGCTGTTGGCGCGATGACAGTATTCGGATCGCTCGGCGTCTCGTGGGATAAACTCCAGTGGCTGGCGGCGGCGTTGTCGGTGGGTCTCGGTTTTGGGCTACAGGAGATCTTCGGTAACTTTGTCTCGGGTTTAATCATCCTCTTCGAACGTCCGGTACGCATTGGCGATACGGTAACGATCGGCACCTATTCCGGCACGGTCAGTAAGATTCGTATTCGCGCCACCACTATTACCGATTTTGATCGTAAAGAAGTGATCATTCCGAACAAAGCGTTCGTAACGGAGCGGCTGATTAACTGGTCCCTCTCCGATACCACGACCCGTCTGGTTATCCGGCTTGGCGTGGCTTATGGCTCGGATCTGGAGAAAGTGAAAAGAGTCCTGCTACAGGCGGCGATGGAGCATCCGAAGGTGATGCACGATCCGGAACCTGCCGTATTCTTCACCACCTTTGGCGCCAGCACTCTGGATCATGAACTGCGTCTGTATGTGCGTGAATTGCGCGATCGTAGCCATACGGTGGATGAACTGAACCGCGCGATCGATCGACTGTGCCGTGAAAATGATATCAATATCGCCTTTAACCAGCTTGAGGTGCATCTGCATAACGCGAAGGGCGACGAAGTCACTGAAGTGAAGCGCGATCTCAACGGCGGCGATCTGGCGCCTACGGCAAGCTAAAAGGCGGTGGGCCGCGCGCTTTATGAGTGCGCGCGGCGCCGCTAATGCGAAAGCGTAGAAAGCTCTTCCGGCGTAATGCCGGTGACGCTGGCGATGAGCCCGGGTTCCAGCCCGTTGGCAAGCATTTTGCGGGCAATAGCGCGCGCTTCGGCCTCACGGCCTTGTGCTAAACCTTGCTCAAGCCCTTTTTGCAGGCCTTTTTGCAACCCTTCCGTTCGGCCTTTTTCTTCCAGCCATTCCGCTATTGTCATCAGTTGTTCCTTATACTGCGGCGCGCCCTGCGCCAGTTGACGAATCAGCGCCCCGGGTTCTGCGGCGTTTCCTGCTTTCAACATATAGTTGATCAGCACACTGAGCTGCGTGTCCGTCAAATGATCCTGCGTTAAAAGCGTGATAAGGGGGTCGAGCAGTTCGCTTAAATCGCGTTGACGAATATGTTTTTGCAGGAGCTCTAACATCGCTATCCGCCGATGCTGCAAAAGCTGATTATCCGGCATTATCGTCAGGTCGACCAGCGCAAATTCGCAGCTGTATAAGGCCTTCGCCATATCCGGTTTCACAAACATATTATGCCAGTTAAGGCTATAGGGCCACGGGCTTTCCGGACCGTGATAAAAGAGGATTGGCACCACCAGCGGCAAGGTATCATGACCGGCATCCAGATGACGCTGCATGGCGGCAATGGCGTAACGCATCAGGCGAAAAGCCATCAGCCGGTCTGATTTGCTCTGATGTTCAATGAGCGCGTAAACATACCCGGGGCCGTGTTGGGTATGCAGAGAGTAGAGGATATCTGAATAGCGGCTGCGTAAATTGTCTTCAACAAAACTCCCTGACTCCAGCTTCAGTGAATCCAGATCGCAGATTGCAAGAAAGTCTTCTGGCAAGTGGATAGCCAGAAAGTCGCGGGCGACCTCTTTTTGCATCAGCATCTGTCGAAATACCGCATCGTGCGGCGTGGTGGGTAGACGTTCCATGACCCGTCCCTTGTTGCCTGACTGTAGCGACCACTCTGTCAGCGACAACGAGGACAAACCAGAGGGCAATTACTCTGTTTGCGAGTCGTCTTCCGTACTTTTTAACTTGTTTTCATAATCACGCATAACTATTTCCAGCGCGCGTAGCACCGTTCGTGCCGGTAAGCGATTCTCTTCAAGCAGCACAATTAAATCCACGGCCAGTTTGACTTCATCAGGGGCATTTTCAAGCGACATACTTTCTCCAGGATTAACGGGTTAAACGCGCCAGTACGTTTTCTATTTTCTCCAGCGCATGTCGGCAGCGCGCCAGCCGTCCTTCATAGATCTCGACTTCCTTTTGCAGCGTTTGTTGTTCGACAAGGCTGGTCGCTTGCGCCAGACGAATTTTGCGCTCCTGTGTCATCGCCAGTAGTCGACGTTCAAACTCCTGATGCTGTATTCGTCTGCGCTGCCAACGGCCAAGCCCTGGCGCGGCGGTGTCCCACTGGCGCAGCGACCAGGCGGCGGTTTCACGCGATATCGCCTCCAGTTGCGAAGCCAGATGTTCCGCCAGCCAGGCGACTTGCGGCAGTTGCTCATGTTTTACCGCCTGACGCAACGCGGCGAGATTGGCGTCAGCCTCTTCCAGATATCCCTGCAACAGAGTACTGCGGGTACGGAAAAGATGTCGGTCAAAGCGCGCGCTTAACGTCGCATGTTGCGCCAGCGGCGCGCAGCGTTGGCGTAGCGTCGCCAGCCTCTCTTCCAGCGTCTGTAACAGCATAGCGGTTTTCAATTCAACACCCCGATGAAAATAAGACAGGCTGTGCTACAGTAGCCTTCTGTTTGATAACGATTCGCATTATGCAACGTACTATTTTAATCATCATTGGCTGGCTGGCGGTAGTATTAGGGACATTGGGCGTGGTTTTGCCCCTGTTGCCGACAACGCCGTTCATTTTACTGGCGGCCTGGTGTTTCGCCCGCTCGTCGCCGCGTTTCCATGCCTGGTTGTTATACCGCTCATGGTTTGGCGGTTATCTGCGCCACTGGCAGCGCTATCGGGCCATGCCGCCGGGAGCGAAACCGCGAGCGATCGCGTTGATATTGCTGACCTTTGGTATCTCGCTGTGGCTGGTGAATATGATGTGGGTGCGGGTGCTGCTGTTGGTTATTTTGGCCTGCCTGCTGATTTTTATGTGGCGGATACCGGTGATTGATGAAAAGCAACAAAAGCGCTGAAGCACACGAATCGCTGTTGCAATTGTCGTTCACAGCCAGTAAATTCGACCGTTTTCGAGCACAGGCGCAGGCGGTCAAAGAGTAACCGAGCGTTACCCCTGACTGAAAAGTATTGCGCCGTGAGTAACACCGTACTTAGCAGGCATATATCCATGACCGCGACTGCACAGCAGCTTGAGTTTCTCAAAAACAGCATCAAAAGCATTCAGGATTACCCGAAACCGGGCATTCTTTTCCGTGATGTCACCAGCTTACTGGAAGACCCGAAAGCCTACGCGCTCAGTATTGAACTGTTGGTTGAGCGTTATAAAAATGCGGGTATCACCAAAGTGGTCGGCACCGAAGCGCGTGGCTTCCTGTTTGGCGCGCCGGTTGCGCTTGGGCTGGGCGTTGGTTTTGTTCCGGTACGTAAACCGCGCAAATTACCGCGTGAAACTATTGCCGAGACCTATGAATTAGAGTACGGCACCGATCAGCTGGAAATCCATGTCGACGCGATTAAACCTGGCGACAACGTGCTGGTCGTGGATGATCTGCTGGCGACTGGCGGCACCATTGAGGCGACCGTGAAGCTGATCCGTCGTCTGGGCGGGAAAGTCACCGATGCGGCGTTCATCATCAATTTGTTCGATCTGGGCGGCGAGCAGCGTCTGGAAAAGCAGGGGATTACCTGTTATAGCCTGGTGCCGTTTCCAGGGCATTGATTCAGGCTATCCGCACTGCTATTTTAGCCAGAGAGACAACCTCGCTGTATCGGCGAGGTTGTGTTAGCATTACCCTTCTATGAATCCACCTTCCAGCGTTTCAGAGCCTGCCAATGAGTTATCAGGTCTTAGCCAGAAAATGGCGCCCACAAACCTTTGCTGACGTCGTCGGCCAGGAACATGTGCTGACCGCACTGGCGAACGGCTTGTCGTTAGGGCGCATTCATCACGCATATCTTTTTTCCGGCACGCGCGGCGTCGGTAAAACCTCTATCGCCCGACTGCTGGCGAAGGGGCTGAACTGCGAAACCGGTATTACCGCGACGCCGTGCGGCGTTTGCGATAATTGTCGGGAAATTGAGCAGGGGCGTTTTGTCGATCTCATTGAGATTGACGCCGCATCGCGTACCAAAGTCGAAGACACCCGCGACCTGCTGGATAACGTCCAGTACGCGCCTGCGCGCGGTCGCTTTAAAGTCTATCTGATCGATGAAGTCCACATGCTGTCGCGCCACAGCTTTAATGCGTTACTTAAAACGCTTGAAGAGCCGCCAGCGCATGTGAAATTTTTACTGGCGACCACCGATCCGCAGAAGCTGCCGGTGACCATTTTGTCGCGCTGCCTACAGTTTCATCTCAAAGCTCTGGATGTTGAACAGATTCGCCATCAGCTTGAGCATATTCTCAATGAGGAACATATCGCTCACGAACCCCGCGCGTTGCAGTTGTTATCACGTGCGGCTGACGGCAGCCTGCGCGATGCATTAAGTCTGACTGACCAGGCGATCGCCAGCGGCGACGGGCAGGTTTCGACGCAGGCGGTAAGCGCCATGCTCGGTACGCTGGACGACGACCAGGCTTTGTCATTAGTCGAGGCAGTGGTTGACGCTAACGGCGAACGCGTCATGTCGCTTATCAACGAGACGGCGGCGCGCGGTATTGAATGGGAATCGCTGCTGGTCGAAATGCTTAGCCTGCTGCACCGTATTGCGATGGTGCAACTTTCGCCTGCCGCGTTAGGCAGCGATATGGCGGCTATCGAGCAACGGATGCGCGAACTTGCCCGGACGGTGCCTCCCGGCGACCTTCAGCTCTATTATCAGACGTTGTTGATTGGTCGCAAAGAATTGCCCTGGGCGCCGGACCGGCGGATGGGCGTTGAAATGACGTTACTGCGTGCGCTGGCGTTTCACCCGCGTATGCCCTTGCCGGAGCCTGAAACGCCGCGGCAGTCTTTTGCGGCTGTGGCCCCAACGGCGGTAATGACGCCGCCACAGGTGCAGCAGCAGTCGGCGCCCGCGCCGCAGACATCGCCAGCGCCGCTGCCGGCGTCTACCAGTCAGGTGCTGGCGGCGCGCAATCAGCTACAGCGCGCGCAGGGAGTAACCAAAACAAAAAAGAGTGAACCGGCAGCCGCATCCCGCGCGCGGCCGGTGAATAACTCTGCGCTGGAGCGGCTGGCCTCGGTTTCGGAGCGCGTACAGGCGCGCCCGGCGCCGTCTGCGCTGGAAACGGCGCCAGTAAAGAAAGAGGCTTATCGCTGGAAGGCCACCACGCCGGTAGTACAAACCAAAGAAGTGGTGGCTACGCCAAAAGCGCTTAAGAAAGCTCTGGAGCATGAAAAAACGCCGGAGCTGGCGGCTAAACTGGCGGCGGAGGCGATTGAGCGCGATCCGTGGGCGGCGCAGGTAAGCCAGCTTTCTTTGCCTAAGCTGGTGGAGCAGGTGGCGCTCAATGCCTGGAAGGAGCAGAACGGCAACGCGGTTTGTCTGCATCTGCGTTCGACGCAGCGGCACCTCAATTCCAGCGGCGCGCAGCAAAAGCTGGCGCAAGCGCTCAGCGATCTGACGGGAGAGACGGTTGAACTGACCATCGTTGAAGATGATAATCCCGCGGTGCGTACGCCGCTGGAATGGCGTCAGGCTATTTATGAAGAGAAACTCGCGCAAGCGCGTGAGTCAATTATCGCGGATAATAACATTCAGACGCTGCGTCGATTCTTCGACGCCGAGCTGGATGAAGAGAGTATCCGCCCCATTTGATCGTAAGCCTGGCTTGCGATTGTGAACCATCAAGAGAGAGAGCTTATGTTTGGAAAAGGCGGTCTGGGCAATCTGATGAAACAGGCCCAGCAGATGCAGGAAAAAATGCAGAAAATGCAGGAAGAGATTGCGCAGCTGGAAGTGACCGGCGAATCCGGCGCGGGTCTGGTGAAGGTTACCATCAACGGCGCGCATAACTGCCGCCGCGTGGAAATTGACCCAAGCCTGCTGGAAGATGACAAAGAGATGCTGGAAGATCTGGTCGCTGCGGCCTTCAACGATGCGGCGCGCCGCATTGAAGAGACGCAAAAAGAGAAGATGGCTTCCGTCTCTTCCGGTATGCAACTGCCGCCAGGCTTTAAGATGCCATTCTGATGCAAACCAGTCCGCTGTTAACTCAGCTTATGGAAGCGTTGCGCTGCCTTCCGGGCGTCGGCCCTAAGTCGGCGCAGCGGATGGCGTTTACCCTGTTGCAGCGCGATCGCAGCGGCGGAATGCGCCTGGCGCAGGCGCTGACCCGGGCGATGTCGGAAATCGGCCACTGCGCCGACTGCCGCACCTTTACCGAGCAGGATGTTTGTAATATCTGCTCGAACCCGCGGCGTCAGGAAAACGGCCAGATTTGCGTGGTGGAGAGTCCTGCGGATATCTACGCCATTGAGCAGACCGGGCAATTTTCCGGGCGGTATTTCGTGCTGATGGGCCACCTGTCGCCGCTGGACGGCATCGGGCCGGATGATATCGGTCTCGATCGTCTGGAACAGCGGCTGGCGTCAGAAAAAATCAGTGAGCTGATCCTCGCGACCAACCCGACGGTTGAAGGGGAGGCTACCGCGAACTATATTGCCGAGCTGTGCGCGGAGGCCGGCGTCGAAGCCAGCCGTATCGCCCACGGCGTGCCGGTTGGCGGCGAACTGGAGATGGTCGACGGTACGACGCTGTCCCACTCGCTGGCGGGACGCCATAAGATTATTTTCTGAACAAACGGAGGCGGCATTCGCGGCCTCCGCTTGAAATCACACCCGCTTGTCCCCATCTCACCCTCAACGTATTTTTACCATTAAAAATGGCATTGTTGAGGTCTATCCACATGAAAGGACAAGAAACGCGTGGTTTTCAGTCAGAAGTTAAACAGCTTCTGCACCTGATGATCCATTCTCTTTATTCCAATAAAGAAATCTTCCTGCGTGAACTCATCTCTAACGCCTCAGATGCGGCGGATAAGCTGCGTTTCCGCGCTCTGTCAAACCCGGACCTGTATGAAGGAGATGGCGAGCTGCGTGTGCGCGTCTCTTTCGATAAAGATAAGCGTACGTTGACCATTGCCGATAACGGCGTGGGGATGAATCGTGATGAGGTGATTGACCACTTAGGCACCATTGCCAAGTCCGGCACCAAATCTTTCCTCGAATCAATGGGGTCCGATCAGGCGAAAGATAGCCAGCTCATCGGTCAGTTTGGCGTAGGCTTCTATTCCGCGTTTATTGTGGCCGATAAAGTGACCGTACGTACTCGTGCGGCAGGCGACAAGCCGGAAAATGGCGTGTTCTGGGAATCGGCAGGCGAAGGCGAATACACCGTTGCCGATATCACCAAAAATGACCGTGGTACGGAAATCACCTTACACCTGCGTGAAGGCGAAGATGAATTCCTCGATGACTGGCGCGTACGCTCGATTATCAGTAAATATTCCGATCACATCGCATTGCCGGTAGAGATTGAAAAACGGGAAGAAAAAGACGGCGAAACCGTGATTTCCTGGGAGAAAATCAACAAGGCCCAGGCGCTGTGGACCCGTAACAAGTCGGAAATTAAAGACGACGAGTACAACGAGTTTTACAAGCACATCGCGCATGATTTCACCGATCCGCTGACCTGGAGCCACAACCGCGTGGAAGGTAAGCAGGAGTACACTAGCCTGCTGTATATCCCGTCGCAGGCGCCGTGGGATCTGTGGAACCGCGATCACAAACATGGTCTGAAGCTGTACGTACAGCGCGTGTTCATTATGGACGATGCCGAGCAGTTCATGCCGAACTATCTGCGCTTCGTGCGCGGCCTGATTGATTCTAACGACCTGCCGTTGAACGTCTCCCGTGAAATCCTGCAGGACAGCACGGTAACGCGTAATCTGCGCAGCGCCCTGACCAAACGCGTTCTGCAAATGCTGGAAAAACTGGCGAAAGACGACGCGGAAAAATATCAAACCTTCTGGAAACAGTTCGGTCTGGTGCTGAAAGAAGGCCCGGCGGAAGATCACGCCAACCAGGAAGCGATCGCCAAACTGTTGCGCTTTGCCTCCACCCATACCGACTCTTCCGCCCAGACCGTGTCGCTGGAAGATTACGTCTCCCGGATGAAAGAAGGGCAGGAAAAAATCTACTACATCACCGCAGACAGCTATGCGGCGGCGAAAAACAGCCCGCACCTGGAGCTGCTGCGTAAGAAAGGCATCGAAGTGCTGCTGCTCTCCGATCGCATCGACGAGTGGATGATGAACTACCTGACCGAGTTTGACGGTAAAGCATTCCAGTCGGTCGCTAAAGCCGATGAGTCCATCGAAAAACTGGCGGATGAAGTCGACGAAAACGCGAAAGAAGCGGAAAAGGCGCTTGAGCCGTTCGTGGAGCGTGTCAAAACCCTGCTGGGCGATCGCGTGAAAGAGGTGCGTCTGACGCACCGTTTAACCGACACGCCGGCGATTGTCACCACCGATGCGGATGAAATGAGCACCCAGATGGCGAAACTGTTCGCCGCGGCCGGTCAGTCCGTGCCGGAAGTGAAATACATCTTTGAGCTCAACCCGGATCATGTGCTGGTCAAACGCACTGCCGATACCGAGGATGAAGCGCAGTTTAAAGAGTGGGTCGAGCTGCTGCTGGATCAGGCGCTGTTCGCTGAACGCGGTACGCTGGAAGATCCGAACCAGTTTATCCGCCGTATGAACCAGTTGCTGGTGTCCTGATAACGCTCATCTGATTGCCGGATAGCGACGCGAAACGTCTTATCCGGCCTACGGGCGAGTACTGTTTTGTGACTGCCGGATGGCGACGCGAAGCGTCTTATCCGGCCTACGGCGGGTACTGTTTTGTGACTGCCGGATGGCGCTGGCGCTTATCCGGCCTACGGACGAGTACTGTTTGTAGGCCGGATAAGCGCCAGCGCCATCCGGCATTTTTTATAATACCTTCTCTTTTCTGGATTTCTCTTCGTTAACCGTTTCAGCATCAGGCGGCTTCCTTGAGCGAAATGCGTGATGGTGGTATCGTTTAGCGCTTTTTAAAAAATATCGACAACCTTTGAGGGGATTTTCGTAATGCGTATTATTCTGCTTGGCGCTCCGGGCGCGGGTAAAGGAACTCAGGCTCAGTTCATCATGGAGAAATATGGTATTCCGCAAATCTCCACTGGCGATATGCTGCGCGCCGCAGTGAAATCAGGCTCCGAGTTGGGCAAACAGGCGAAAGATATCATGGACGCCGGTAAACTGGTGACCGATGAACTGGTGATTGCGCTGGTTAAAGAGCGTATCGCCCAGGAAGACTGCCGTAACGGTTTTCTGCTGGACGGTTTCCCGCGCACGATCCCGCAGGCTGACGCGATGAAAGAAGCGGGTATTGTCGTGGATTACGTGCTGGAATTCGACGTACCGGACGAACTGATCGTTGACCGTATTGTGGGTCGTCGCGTACACGCCGCCTCTGGCCGCGTTTACCACGTAAAGTTTAATCCGCCGAAAGTGGAAGGCAAAGATGACGTCACCGGCGAAGATCTGACCACCCGTAAAGACGATCAGGAAGAGACCGTTCGCAAACGTCTGGTGGAATATCATCAGATGACCGCGCCGCTGATTGGCTACTACCAGAAAGAAGCGGAAGCGGGCAACACCAAATACGCTAAAGTTGATGGTACGCAGGCCGTTGCCGACGTGCGCGCAGCGCTGGAAAAAATCCTCGGTTAATTTTTTCGCGTAGTGAACCGCTTATCAGGCCTGCCATTATCCCGCAGGCCTGATAAGCGTAACGCCATCAGGCAATCGGTGCCGGATGCGGCCTGAACGCCTTATCCGGCCTACTGGTATCGTTAGCGCCATTCGGCAAATTCTCGTCTTACCTCTCGCAGCAATTAGTTCTTCTTTATCACTTTTCCGCTACAATTATCAACAATTTGAATAGATAAGAGGCGGCAATGCGTCAGACGAAAACCGGTATCCTGCTGGCTAACCTTGGCACGCCAGATGCCCCAACTCCCGAAGCGGTAAAGCGCTACCTGAAACAATTTTTAAGCGACAGACGCGTGGTGGATACTCCTCGTCTGCTGTGGTGGCCGCTGCTGCGTGGCGTTATTTTACCGCTGCGTTCGCCGCGCGTCGCGAAACTCTATCAATCTATCTGGATGGATGGCGGTTCGCCGCTCATGGTATATAGCCGCGAACAGCAACAGGCGCTGGCCGCGCGGTTGCCAGACACGCCCGTCGCGCTGGGGATGAGCTACGGCTCGCCCTCGCTGGAAAGCGCTGTCGATGAACTGTTAGCAAGCGACGTCGACCATATCGTCGTGCTGCCGTTGTACCCGCAATACTCTTGCTCAACGGTGGGCGCAGTCTGGGACGAACTGGGGCGGATACTGGCGCGTAAACGTCGTATTCCCGGTATCTCATTTATTCGCGATTACGCGGATGACGGCGCTTATATCGATGCGCTGGCGAAAAGCGCGCGTGAGTCGTTCGCCAGACACGGCGAGCCGGATGTGCTTCTGCTCTCCTATCACGGCATTCCACAACGTTATGCGGATGAAGGCGATGACTACCCGCAGCGCTGTCGCGATACCACGCGCGAACTGGTTTCCGCATTGGGACTGCCGCCGGAAAAGGTAATGATGACGTTCCAGTCACGCTTTGGCCGTGAACCGTGGCTGACGCCGTACACCGATGAAACGCTAAAAATGTTGGGTGAAAAGGGGACTGGTCATATTCAGGTTATGTGTCCGGGATTTGCCGCGGATTGTCTGGAGACGCTGGAAGAGATAGCGGAACAGAACCGCGAGATTTTCCTTGAAGCGGGCGGTAAAAAATATGCGTACATTCCGGCGCTGAACGCGACGCCGGAACATATTGATATGATGCTGAAACTCACGGCACCGTACCGTTAACGCGGCGTCTTCATCCTCGCCATAAAGAAGCGTGCGCCGTCCTGCAAGGCATCGTCGGCGATTGTCATCATTCGCGAATAGTGCAGAAAGGCGTGCAGCGTGCCGGGATACATTTTGTATTCGCAGGGCTGCTGGTGCGCCTGTAATGTCTGGTGCAGCAAGCGGCTGTCATCAATGAGCGGATCAAACTCCGCGCTGGCAATAAAGCAGGGCGGCACATCGTGCGTGAGATCGTTATTAAACAGACAATACCAGGGCGATTCCCGATCTTCATCGTTACGCAGATAGGCCTTTTCGTACGTATCCAGATCTTCACGCGTCAGGCCGTCCCACGCGCCGCCGAACAGACGGCGGCTTACCGAGTCCTGCAACCCATACAGCCCATACCACAATAGAATCGCGATAACGTTACCGCAGCGAATGTGCTTATCACGTAACCAGAGCGCGCTGGCAAGCGCCAGCATGGCGCCTGCGGAATCCCCGGCGAAACCGATTTTCTCTACGTTGAGCGAGTATTCATCGGCATGTTGAGAGAAGTAGCTGCATACCGCGACGGTTTCTTCAATGGCCTGCGGATAACGCGCTTGCGGCGACAGCGAATAATCAATACCGATCACGGTGCAGCCGGTATAACGCGCCAGCAGACGCATTATCCGGTCATGCGTATCCAGGTTACCGAGGATAAATCCGCCGCCGTGCAGATAGTATAAGGTGGCCTGGCTGGTCGGCTGCGGCGAGTAGAGCCGGGTTGTTACATCGCCATAAGGCGTAGGGACGACGCAGGTGCGGGTGGTCATGGACGGCGCGTCGGCATTCCAGAAACGGCGCTCAAGAAGATAATACTGACGCTGGGTCTCAATATCGCCATCGGCAGGCCAGGGAGGAAGGTCTGGTTGCTGGAAGTTTACGACGGCTGTCATTTCGTCTGACAGTCGGGTGAGTACGGGAATTTTATTTTCCGGCTTCATAAAACGCTCCTTGTGAAAGTGAACCATTGTAAAAAACGCGGCTGGAGAAACTGCGATCTCGTCGTCCGATATTGAAACGCCATCGTCCGTCGCGCGCAGCAGGGGGAATGTGCTACCATGCAGCGCTCCGTTATTCATCCGTAAGCACAATCATGAAATTTCCCGGTAAACGTAAATCCAAACACTATTTTCCCGTCAATGCGCGTGACCCGTTGTTGCAACAAATTCAGCCAGAACAGGAAACTAACGCCTCCTGGGTCGTCGGTATCGACCAAACGTTGGTGGATATTGAGGCGAAAGTGGATGATGATTTTATTACACGCTATGGATTAAGCGCCGGGCATTCTCTGGTGATAGAAGACGAGGTGGCGGAGAAGCTGTATCAGGAACTGACGCGGGAAAATCTGATCACCCATCAGTTTGCTGGCGGCACCATAGGCAATACGATGCATAATTACTCGGTACTGGCGGATGACCGTTCGGTGTTACTGGGCGTGATGTGCAGCAATATTGAGATTGGCAGCTACGCTTATCGCTACCTGTGTAATACTTCCAGCCGTACCGACCTGAATTATCTGCAAGCGGTAGATGGCCCGATTGGCCGCTGTTTCACGCTGATTGGCGAATCCGGCGAGCGTACCTTCGCTATCAGCCCCGGCCATATGAATCAGCTACGGGCGGAAAGTATTCCGGAAGCGGTGATCGCTGGCGCTTCCGCGCTGGTGTTGACCTCATATCTGGTGCGCTGTAAGCCTGGCGAACCGATGCCTGACGCGACGATGAAAGCGATCGAATACGCGAAAAAGCATAACGTGCCGGTTGTCATGACGCTGGGCACCAAATTTGTGATCGCCGATAATCCGCAGTGGTGGCAGGCGTTTCTCAAAGAGAATGTCTCGATTCTGGCAATGAACGAAGAAGAAGCGGAAGCGCTGACCGGCGAAAACGACCCGCTGCTGGCGGCGGATAAGGCGCTGGACTGGGTCGACCTGGTGTTATGCACCGCCGGGCCGATAGGGTTATATATGGCGGGCTTCACCGAAGAGGAAGCAAAACGTAAAACCCAGCATCCGCTGCTGCCAGGGGCTATTGCTGAATTTAACCAGTATGAATTTAGCCGGGCAATGCGCCATAAAGATTGTATTAATCCGCTGCGCGTTTATTCGCATATTGCGCCGTATATGGGCGGGCCGGAAAAAATCATGAACACCAACGGCGCGGGCGATGGTGCGCTGGCGGCGCTGCTGCACGATATTACGGCGAACAGTTACCATCGTAGCAACGTACCGAACTCCAGTAAGCACAAATTCACCTGGCTGACCTATTCGTCGCTGGCGCAGGTGTGTAAATATGCTAACCGTGTCAGTTATCAGGTACTGAACCAGCATTCTCCGCGTCTGACACGCGGGCTGCCGGAGCGTGAGGACAGCCTGGAAGAGTCGTACTGGGATCGCTAATCTGGCTTGCCCGATGGCGCTGCGCGCATCGGGCCGTCCGGCAAACCCTTAACTGGCGACGACTTCACCCGCCGGCGGCGTTTCAAGCAGTTCCAGCATCGCCCGGGCAATTTCTCGCTCGCCCATCACTACCTGATTAGCTCCCCGCTCGGTAATATATTTCACTTCATCATCATAGTGCGCGCGGGCGATTATCTCGATATCAGGACTTTTTTCCCGCGCTGAGGCGACAATCTCACCGGCTTCGTAACCGTTGGGGATGGTCAACAACAGCCAGCGGGCGCAGTCCAGATGCGCCAGATTCATGATTTCTTCGTTAGCGGCGTTGCCCAGTACGGCGCGAATCCCGCGTTCGCGCAGTTCATCCACGCGGGTACGGGACGTTTCGATAACCACCAGCGGAATCCCCGCCGCCAGTAATTTTTCTCCCAGCAGACTGCCTACGCGGCCAAAACCCACCAGCAGGGCATGATTACAGATATCCACCGGAATTTGCTTCTCTTCTTCGATAGCCTCTTCCAGAGTTTGCTCTTCCAGCGTTTCGGTTTTCGCCAGATACTTCTCCAGCAGGGTAAACAGTACGGGATTAAGCATAATCGACAAAATAGCGCCTGCCAGCACCAGGTTCTGTCCCGCTTGCGGCAGCAGGTTGAGCGCCATGCCGAGTCCGGCGAGAATAAAGGCGAACTCGCCGATTTGCGCCAGGCTGGCTGCAATGGTCAGCGCGGTTCGCGGCGAGTGGCCGAACATACGCACCAGGAAAAACGCAGCGATCGATTTACCAAAGACGATAATGGCAAGCGTCGCCAGCACCGCCAGCGGCTGTTGGATCAAGACTAACGGATCGAACAACATGCCGACGGAAACAAAAAACAGGACGGCAAAGGCGTCGCGCAGCGGCAACGTATCGTGCGCCGCCCGGTGACTCAGTTCCGACTCATTAAGCACCATTCCAGCGAAGAACGCGCCCAGCGCAAAAGAGACGTCAAACAGTTCTACCGCGCCAAACGCAATGCCTAACGCCAGGGCCAGTACGGAAAGGGTAAATAATTCGCGCGAGCCGGTGGCGGCGCTGCGGGCCATAATCCACGGCACCAGGCGGCGTCCGACCAGCATCATGATGGCGATAAACGCCACCACTTTACCAATGGTTATCCCCATATCGACTGCCAGCGAGGCTATGCCGACATCGCCTTTTTCCACCATGCCGGCAACGGCGGGCAGCAAGACCAGCGTCAGCACCATCACCAGATCTTCGACAATCAGCCAGCCGATGGCGATTTGTCCGCGCTGGCTATCAAGGAGTTGTCGCTCCTCAAGCGCGCGCAGCAGGACGACGGTACTGGCGGTAGACAGACAGAGACCAAAAACGATGCCGGTCATTAATGACCATCCCAGCACGGCGGAAAGCACCATACCCAGCAGCGTCGCCACCGCTATCTGAGCGACAGCGCCGGGAATGGCGATAGACTTTACCGCCATCAAATCCTTCAGCGAAAAATGCAGCCCGACGCCGAACATCAATAGAATCACGCCGAGCTCCGCCAGCTCCGGCGCCAGTTTGGTATCCGCAACAAAACCAGGGGTAAAAGGTCCCGCCAGAACGCCCGCTAACAGATATCCCACCAGTGGAGAAATACGCAATTTGTTGGCAATCATGCCGAGAATAAAAGCGAGCACAAGGCCGCCGACAATGGTGGTGATAAGCGGGGTAGCGTGATGCATTCCGTCTCCTTTGGTTGCTGGACTCCAAAACTCCGGGTAATAGTTTATGACAATTTCAATCAGGATGTTTATAAAAAATGGTTGTGTTTTATAAAAAGATACGATCTGAAGGCAAAAAGAGCACGGAACGTAAAAGTGATAAGTATGGGATGGACAAAGCAAGATGGCATCAGGATGTACAGGCGGTTAAAGCGTACCTTTAACCGCCATAAAATCACGCTTTATGTCGATTATCAGGTAAGAATATGGTCAGTATCCCCAGAAGCGGCAGGAAAGCACAGATTTTATAAACTAAATAGATACTGGTATGGTCGGCAATCAGCCCCAACACCGCTGCGCCCAGGCCTCCCATTCCGAAGGCAAACCCGAAAAACAGGCCGGAAACCATACCGATGCGTCCTGGCAGCAGCTCCTGGGCATACACCAGAATGGCGGAAAACGCCGACGCGAGAATAAAGCCGATAATCACCGTTAAAATCCCCGTCCAGTACAGCGTGGCGTAGGGTAAAACAAGGGTAAACGGCGCGACGCCGAGAATAGAGCCCCATATCACATATTTTCTGCCGATTTTATCGCCCACCGGCCCGCCGATTACCGTCCCGGCAGCCACCGCAAACAGGAAGGCAAACAGATGGAGCTGCGCGTTTTGTATTGATAATCCGAATTTTTGCATCAGATAAAAGGTGTAATAGCTACTGATGCTCGCCATATAAAAATATTTCGAGAAAATGAGTAGCAATAACACGCTGACCGCCAGCACGACTTTATTGCGCGGCAGCGGGTTAGCGATTATCGCTTTTGGCTTGCCTTTCGCTATCCGGTGCTGGGCTGCATACCAGCGGCTGATCTGCGCCAGCACCACGATCGCCAGCAGCGCGGCCAGCACAAACCAGGCGACATTCCCTTTGCCATAGGGCGCGATAATCACGGCGGCCAGCAGCGGGCCCAATGAACTGCCGAAGTTTCCGCCGACCTGGAAGATAGACTGCGCCAGACCATGACGTCCGCCGGAGGCCATGCGCGCCACGCGGGACGATTCCGGGTGAAAAACGGACGAGCCGGTACCCACCAGCGCCGCAGCGAGCAATACGCCGCCAAAACTTCCCGCCATTGCCAGCAGTACCAGCCCGCTCAGGGTAAAACACATGCCGACAGGCAGCGACCACGGCATGGGATACTTATCCGTCCAGTAGCCGACGACCGGTTGCAGTAGCGATGAGGCGAGCTGGAACGTCAGGGTGATCAAACCTATCTGGACGAAAGTCAGCGAAAACTCCGCCTGCAACAGGGGATAAATGGCTAAGATTAGCGACTGGATCATATCGTTCAGCAGATGGGAAAGACTGATCGCGCCCAAAATACCAAACGAAGTACGTGCTTTAGCGGCCGCTGCGGGCGCGCCGGCTAACGGCTGGGTTGGTTCACTCATGGCCATAGAAAGTCACTTAAATTTTATGCGATGTTGGAGATAGTAGGATGTGTAATTATTACTTGCCTAACATACCTGTGAAATGTGTTTGAAGGAAGTCTCAATTCTGAAAACATATTTGTCTATTATTGCAAGGAAAGGTAATTTCTGCGGTTGATATTGAGTCAGGGAGAGAAAGATGAAATTTTTGAAACGGGGTGTGGCGCTGGCGTTACTGGCGGCGTTCGCGCTGACGACTCAGCCTGCACAGGCTTACGAAAAAGATAAAACCTATAAAATTACTATCCTGCATACCAACGATCACCACGGTCACTTCTGGCGCAGCGAATATGGCGAATATGGTCTGGCGGCGCAAAAAACGCTGGTGGACAGTATCCGTAAAGAGGTGGCGCAAGAGGGGGGAAGCGTCCTGTTGTTATCCGGCGGCGACATTAATACCGGGGTGCCGGAATCCGATCTCCAGGATGCGGAGCCCGATTTCCGCGGGATGAATCTGATTGGCTACGACGCTATGGCCGTCGGTAATCATGAGTTTGATAACCCGCTCACCGTATTGCGCCAGCAGGAAAAGTGGGCGAAGTTTCCCTTTCTTTCCGCCAATATTTATCAAAAAAGTACCGGCGAGCGTCTGTTTAAGCCGTGGGCTATTTTTACACGCCAGGATATAAAAATCGCGGTAATTGGCTTAACCACCGATGACACGGCGAAAATAGGCAACCCGGAATATTTCACCGATATTGAGTTTCGTAAACCTGCTGAAGAAGCAAACGTGGTGATTCAGGAACTTAATATGAATGAAAAACCGGACGTGATTATCGCGACCACGCATATGGGACATTATGACAACGGCGATCACGGTTCGAATGCGCCGGGCGACGTTGAGATGGCGCGTAGCCTGCCTGCCGGTTCGCTGGCGATGATTGTGGGCGGTCACTCACAAGACCCGGTATGCATGGCGTCGGAAAATAAAAAACAGGTGAATTACGTACCGGGAACGCCCTGCGCGCCGGATAAGCAAAATGGTATCTGGATCGTGCAGGCGCATGAGTGGGGTAAATATGTGGGCCGCGCGGATTTCGAATTTCGTAACGGCGAGATGAAAATGGTTAACTACCAGCTTATTCCGGTAAATCTCAAGAAAAAAGTGACCTGGGATAACGGGAAAAGCGAGCGTGTACTTTACACGCCGGAAATCGCAGAAAATCCGCAAATGCTCTCGTTATTAACGCCGTTCCAGAATAAAGGTAAAGCGCAACTGGAGGTGAAAATTGGTAGCGTGAATGGCCTTCTTGAAGGCGATCGCAGTAAGGTCAGATTTGTCCAGACCAATATGGGACGGGTGATTCTGGCTGCGCAGATCGCGCGCACCGGCGCCGATTTTGGCGTGATGAGCGGCGGCGGTATTCGCGACTCGATTGAGGCGGGAGATATTACCTATAAAAGCGTGCTCAAGGTACAGCCGTTCGGCAACATTGTGGTGTATGCCGATATGAGTGGCAAAGAGGTGGTTGATTATCTCACCGCCGTAGCGCAGATGAAACCGGACTCCGGCGCTTATCCACAGTTCGCCAATGTGAGCTTTGTCGCCAAAGAGGGCAAGCTCACCGATCTGAAAATCAAAGGCGAGCCTGTTGATCCGGCCAAAACCTACCGCATGGCGACGCTGAGTTTCAACGCCACGGGCGGCGATGGTTATCCGCGCATCGATAACAAACCGGGATACGTGAATACCGGGTTTATTGACGCGGAAGTGCTGAAAGAGTTTATTCAGCAAAATTCACCGCTGGATGCGGCAGCGTTTACACCAAAGGGTGAGGTGAGCTGGCTGTAGCGGTACGGATAGCCATTTCTGCCTGATGGCGCGCAGCCTTAAGGCCTACGGATTATGTCTGCTGTAGGCCGGATAAGGCGTTTGCGCCGCTATCCGGCAATGTATTTTACGCAGGCTTAATCCCGACGCGCGATATCAGCGAATTTAGCACCCAGTATGGCGGCCAAATCGTCAGCCGCCAGTTCAATATCCAGCCCGCGTTTACCACCGGAAACATAAATAGTGGCAAACGTGCGGGCTGGCGCGTCAATCAGCGTGGGCAGCCGTTTCTTCTGTCCCAGCGGACTGATCCCGCCGACCAGATATCCCGTGGTGCGTTGCGCCACCATCGGGTCGGCCATATCGACCTTTTTCGCGCCCAGAGCTTTGGCGACTTTTTTCAAATCCAGCTGCCCGGCTACAGGCGTCACGGCGACGGCCAGTTGCTTCATATCGCCATTTACGGCAACCAAAAGCGTTTTATACACCTGATCGGCGTTTAGCCCGAGCTTACGCACCACTTCATCGCCAAAGTTAGTTTCATTCGGATCGTGATCGTAGGTGTGAATGTTAAACGGAATCTTATTCTTTTCGAGTAACTTAACTGCGGGTGTCATAACGTTCCTTCTTACTACAGACGTGATTTGCCATCAGCATACGCCCGAAAGCGGACTAAAAAATAGTATAATCTTGTGCATTAGGTCTTGGCAGTTGCGGCAACTTTGAGCGACAATCTGAAGATCCGAAGCGAAAGCGTCGGGATAATAATAACGATGAAATTCCTCTTTGACGGGCCAATAGCGATATTGGCCATTTTTTTATTTCAATATTTGCGGTAGGTTGCCTTCGCCGTACAGATGTAGCGCCCCTACGGCTACCACGTAGCGTCCCGGCGGCAGTGCCAGCAGCGCGTCGCGCCAGGCTTCATTGCGTTTCACCATCAGTACATCATACAGCGGTTGGCTAAACGTTCTGGGGAGCGAAGCGCCGACGCTGGTCGGCGGCTGTTCAAGCCACCAGCCGATCATCACCTGCAAAAGCCGTGCGTTGGTGTGCCAGTGCGTCAGCGTGTCGTCGAGCAGCGCCATCCCGCCATCGGGCAGATCGCAGAGTAGTTCGAGCTGGTGTTTCGCCCCTTCCAGCTCTTGCACCGGCAGCGACACTTCGCGGGCAGCCTGTAATAGCTGATAATCAATGCCATAGTCCGGACGCAATCCCAGCCGTTGCGCCTGCGTGGCCTGTAGCACCATAGCTATCTGCCATAAAGGTTGATTATCAAAATGGATCAGCGGCATACCCAACTCGCTGACCCGTTTTTCCAGTGCGCTTAGCTGCCCGGCGCTGAGACGTTCGACCAACGGCGGACATTTGGGGAGATTGCTGAATGGCGTTTCGTTACCGGAAATATCCGCTTCAACGACCAGCGCGTCGGCCTGGCGTAGCTTTTTCACCAGCTTTGCTGGAAGAGGAGCCATATCGCGCGTCCCCATATGAATACTGCCAACCAGATGCAGATGACGACCGCCGGGCAGGGAGAGATCGATAGCAGGCCAACTATTTGAGGTACCACGCAGCGCGCGCCATAAACGTTTAAGTTGATTTAATAGCTCCATACGCGCTCCCTTTGAAAAAGCTCATGCTAGCGCGTTGGAGAAAAGGGCGCAATGCGCCCTGACTGGAGGTCAACGATCAGTCGGGTAGTTCGCTGCCGTCGAGATAGGCCGTTCTGGCGATGGTCATTTCAAGCTGGCATGTATAAATACTGATGCGCTTTTCAGCAGGTAAGGCCTCGGATTTTGCATCGCTAAGTTTGCCGCACTGCTGCTCTTTTTTGGTCACCCAGACTCGCTGCTCTTGTTTTAATGCCGTTCGGGCAGAGGCGGGTAGTGAATTCCAGACCTGATTAAGCTCGCGATCTCTACTCTCAAATTTCTTTGCTGCGATTTCAATCAGTGAGCTATTTTTTTTCTTTATGAGATTATCACCAGATACCGTCATTCTTGCCATTACATAAATAGACCACGCCAATTTATCGGTTTTTTTCACCGGGGTGACGACAATATCTTTGTTGTTGTCAGCAAGCTGGATATTGTAGTTAACCTCTTTCCAGGTCATCGTATTGTTTATTACCTGTCCATTCCCTTGTGAAATATAGAATAGAGTATCTGGTAAGTATTTAATTACTTTAAACAATGACTGAGGAATACCCATGGCGACGGTAGCCGAGCAAATTCGTAGGTTGGCATTTTCTGATTGAGGATTTTGCGTTATTACATCACTGAATTGAACAGGAATAGCCCGGAGTTGCTGCTCGTACTGAGTCTGGGGGATATCGAAGAAAAGCGTGGAAGGCGCTTTAATATAGTCTTGCTGTAAACGACCTAATGCTTCATTGTAAATCCACTCTTTTGCCGCCGTGACTGCATTATCATTGCCACATTTTAACTCTGGAGTGGAATCAAATAATCCTGCATAACTAACTGCGGGAGAAAGCAGGAAAAGAAGCGTAACTGCTTTTCTAAACATAAATAACACATCCTTATGATTCAAAAAAACATTATAAAATGTTGTTTTTTATTTTTCTACAGGATGTGCGGTTAAATTTTTATATATTGATACGGTAAATTACTGATGGCTTAATAATATATCAGGCAGCTAATGCTGCCTGATAGGACTTTTTACGCTTTCGGTTTAAAGCGCAATAGCCGGTTGGCATTGCTCACGACGGTAATGGAAGACAGCGCCATTGCCGCACCCGCTACTACCGGGTTTAACAAGGTACCGGTAAACGGCCACAGAATACCGGCGGCCACCGGGATACCAATGCTGTTGTAGATAAATGCGCCAAGCAGGTTTTGCTTCATATTGCGCAACGTCGCGCGCGAAATGGCCAGCGCATCCGCCACGCCCATCAGACTATGGCGCATCAGCGTAATCGCCGCGGTTTCAATCGCCACATCGCTGCCGCCGCCCATCGCGATACCGACGTCCGCCTGCGCCAGCGCGGGCGCATCGTTGATACCATCGCCGACCATCGCAACCTGACGACCCTGGCTTTGCAGACGTTTAATCGCATCGGCTTTGCCATCCGGCAGAACGCCCGCAATCACTTCATCAATACCCGCTTCTTTGGCAATCGCGTTAGCCGTCGTTGGGTTATCCCCGGTGAGCATTACCAGACGGTATCCGGCGTTGTGCAGGCGTTCAAGCGCGGCAATACTATCGCTGCGCAATGGATCGCGTACCGCCAGTAACGCCGCCGCTTTACCGTCAATCGCCAGCAGGACCGGAGTAGAGCCTTGCGAGGCCTGCGCGGTGATTTCCGCCGTCATGTCATCCGTGGCGACGTGCTGTTCGTTCAGCAACGCCTGGTTCCCCAGAAGCAGTTGATGACCTTCCGCTTCACCGCTGACGCCCAGTCCGCGCAGCGTTCTGAAACCGTTCACCTGAGGCAGTTTATCGTCGCCGGCTTTTTCCAGAATCGCATGGGCCAGCGGGTGGCTGGAGCCTTGTTCGAGCGCGGCTGCCAGACGTAATGCCTGAGCTTCCTCAACGCCGTTAAAGGTTTTTACCGCCACCACTTGCGGCTTGCCTTCCGTCAGCGTCCCGGTTTTATCAAAAACGAGGGTATCCAACGTACTGGCGCGTTGCAGGGCATCGGCGTCGCGTACCAGCACGCCGAATTCGGCAGCGCGGCCTACGCCGGAAATAATCGACATTGGCGTCGCCAGGCCTAATGCGCAAGGGCAGGCGATAATCAGTACGGTGGTGGCGATGACCAGCGTATAAACAATTTGCGGCGCCGGTCCGAAGAAATACCAGATAGCGGCGCTGAACAGCGCAATGGCCACGACGACGGGAACGAATACCGCGGAGATTTTATCGGCCAGTTGGCCAATTTCCGGTTTACTGCTTTGCGCCTGGCGTACCATGCGAATAATGCGTGACAGCGTGGTATGACTGCCCACCGCGCTGGCGCGGAACAGGACGCTGCCGTCCTGGACGACGGTGCCGGCATGAACGCTATCGCCTTCGCCTTTTTGCTGTGGAATGGGTTCGCCGGTCAGCATGGCTTCATCAAGCCACGCTTCGCCCTGGGTAATTTCGCCATCCACCGGCACGCGATCGCCGGTAGTGAGCCGCAACAGCATCCCTGGCTGAACGTCCGCCAACGGGACGCTTTTTTCGCCGTCTTCTGTCACGACGCGTGCGGTGGGCGGGGTGAGATCGAGTAATTTTTCCAGCGCTTTTGAGGAACGCTGACGGGCGCGCGCTTCCAGCATGTGTCCGAGATTAATCAGACCGATAATCATCGCGCTGGCTTCGTAATAAAGGTGCCGCGCTTCCATCGGGAACCACTGCGGCCACAGGTTGACGCTCATGGAGTAGAGCCAGGCGACCCCGGTGCCGAGCGCCACCAGCGTATCCATCGTCGCCGTGCCGTTCAGCAGGCTTTTCCACGCGTTACGGTAAAAATGACCGCCCGCAAAGACCATCACCGCAAGCGTGATCAGGCCAATAGCCAGCCACAGGCTGCGGTTGTCGCCGGTCACCATCATGTTATCGCCGATCATCCCCCAGACCATGACCGGTATACCGACCGCCAGAGCGACGATGGCCTGCCAGCGAAAACGTTTCATGGTGGCGATGGCGGTTTCCTGCTGGCGCTCGCGGCGTTTGATGTCATCTTCAATCGCCTCTGCGCCGTAGCCGGCTTTTTCCACCGCCTGCACTAAATCAGCGGCGGACGCGCTGCCCATCACCAGCGCAGTGCGTTCCGCCAGGTTTACCCGTGCCTGCGTGACGCCCGGTACGCTTTGTAGCGCATGTTGTACGCGGGTGACACAACTGGCGCAGCTCATGCCGCTTAACAGCAACTGTTGGCTTTCTTCATCGGCCGTCGCTACCGGAAGCTCATGAGGAACCGCTGCCAGTGCTTCCGACGGGATTGATGACTCCGTCAGCGGTTTAGCCTTTGGGTGGCTTAACGTCGCGCCATACCCGGCTTGTTTGATGGTTTCAATTAACGCGTCCGCACTGGCGGTACCGGTAACGTGCGCTTCGGTTACGGTGACGTCCGCCAGCTCAACATCCGGACGTTGTTCAAGACTTTCTTTCACGCGTTTAACGCAATGACCGCAGGACAAACCGTCCAGGGTCAGGTCGATAGTTTGAGACATAGTAAAAACTCCTTTATGATTGGTCATCAATTCATTGACCTTAGTAATCGTAGTGACTCACTGTGATAAAGGTTAAACCTTCCAGCAAGGTTAAGGTCAAGGGGGAAATATGAATATTAGCGATGTGGCGAAAAAAACCGGTTTAACCAGCAAAGCCATTCGGTTTTATGAAGAGAAAGGGCTGGTGACGCCGCCATTACGTAGCGAAAATGGTTATCGCACCTATACGCAGAAGCATTTAAACGAGCTGACGTTGCTGCGACAGGCGAGGCAGGTGGGGTTTAATCTGGAAGAGTGTGGCGAACTGGTCAATCTGTTTAACGATCCGCGACGCCATAGCGCAGATGTGAAAAAGCGGACGCTGGAAAAGGTCGCGGAGATCGAGCGCCATATCAGCGAGCTGCAATCAATGCGCGATCAATTGCTGGCGCTGGCGGAGAGTTGTCCCGGCGATGACAGCGCCGACTGCCCGATTATTGATAATCTTTCCGGCTGCTGTCATCACAAGGCGCAAAAGCCACGTTGATTAAACGGCGCGAATGCGTAAGGTGATGCCTTCCACGGCGATCACTTCGACATGCGTACCTGCGCGCAGGTCTTCGTCAGCGCATACCGGCCACGAGCTGTCGCCGACACGCATATGACCCCGTCCGTTAACTAACGCGGCATCAAGCATAAACCGGCGGCCTACCAGTTGTTGTCCGCGTTGGTTAAGGCGGCTGTCGGTCGGCTTCTGTTCCCGCACGCGACGCGCCAGCCAGCGCCACCAAAGCCAGGCCGCCAGCAACGTTAAGGCCGCAAACAGCACGCCCTGCCATTCCCAGCCGAGCGGTAAGAGCCAGACGGTTAAGCCGGTAATCACTGCCGCCACGCCGCTCCACAGCAAATAGCCGTTACCGCCGAGCATTTCCGCAGCCAACAACAGGCCGCCGAGGCTAAGCCAGAAGATATGCGGATGTACCAGAATCATCGCTATCATGCTTTTTTCCGTTCGCTGGCGCTGTCCTTAACCAGCTCGCTGATCCCGGCGATAGCGCCCATCAGACTGCTGGCATCCAGCGGCATCATGACCACTTTGCTGTTATTCGCCGAGCCGATTTGCTGTAACGCTTCGGTGTATTTCTGCGCCACGAAGTAGTTTATCGCCTGAATATCCCCGGCGGCGATGGCTTCAGACACCATCTGCGTAGCGCGGGCTTCCGCTTCGGCGGAACGTTCGCGCGCTTCCGCCTGCAGGAAAGCGGACTGACGTTCGCCTTCGGCTTTCAGAATCTGCGACTGTTTTTCCCCCTCGGCTTTCAGGATTTCCGCCTGACGTACCCCTTCGGCCTCAAGGATATAGGCGCGTTTGGTACGTTCCGCTTTCATCTGGGCGTTCATCGAGGAGATCAATTCCGCCGGAGGGCGGACATCGCGAATTTCGATACGGGTAACTTTAATTCCCCACGGGTTGGTGGCTTCATCGACAATATGCAGCAGCCGCGTGTTGATGCTGTCGCGCTGGGAGAGCATTTCATCCAGCTCCATCGAACCGAGCACCGTACGGATATTGGTCATGGTCAGGTTAATGATCGCCAGTTCCAGGTTACTGACTTCATAAGCGGCGCGCGGCGCATCGATAACCTGAATAAAACAGACCGCATCGATAGTGACGTTGGCGTTATCTTTTGAGATCACCTCCTGCGACGGAATATCCAGCACCTGCTCCATCATATTGATCTTGCGGCCAATTCTGTCCATAAATGGTACAACAAGGCTTAATCCCGGCTGCAGGGTTTTGGTGTAACGTCCAAAGCGCTCCACCGTCCACTGGTATCCCTGCGGAACGATTTTGACGCCCGCGCCGACGATCACCAGCGCGACGAAAATGAGAATAGGGATAAGAATGAGCATAGCTAAACCTCCTGTTGCGTTGTCCATAAACCGATTTTGCTGACGAATTAAGCGAATTATACCTGATTCAGTAAAGCATGTTCCCCCCTTATTAATTACAGGGATACACTATCGCTATAAAAATATGAACAACGGATGCGCAATAAATGACAGAACGTAGCATGTTGCTTGAGTTAAAGCAGGTCGGTTACCGGACTGCGACGACAAAAATAGTGAATAACATCAGTTTTACGCTGCAACGCGGCGAATTTAAGTTAATTACCGGTCCTTCTGGCTGCGGAAAAAGTACGTTGTTGAAAATGGTGGCCTCGCTAATAAGCCCTGATATCGGCGTGATTCTTTTTGAGGGGCAGGATATTACTACTCTGAGTCCGGAAGCCTATCGCCAGCAGGTTTCTTATTGCGCTCAGACGCCAGCGCTATTTGGCGATACGGTTTACGATAACCTGATTTTTCCCTGGCAAATTCGCCATCAGCGCCCGCAGCCGACAGCCTTCGCAGACGATTTGGCGCGTTTTGAACTGCCGGAGACGATTCTGCAAAAACCGATTGCCGCACTTTCCGGCGGGGAAAAACAGCGTATTGCTCTAATTCGTAATCTACAGTTTCTGCCGAAAATACTGTTACTCGACGAAATAACCAGCGCGCTGGATGAACATAACAAACGGAATGTGAATGATATTATTCATCGCTATGTTCGCGATAAGCAGGTCGCTGTCTTGTGGGTAACGCATGATAAAGATGAAATTCAACACGCGGATAAGGTGATAACGTTAACGCCATCTGCCGGAGAGATGCAGGAGGCGCGTTATGAACGAGCATAATATTACCAATACCTCGCTGGCGTTATCGATGCTACTGGTGGTGGTCGCGATGCTCATCAGTCACAAGGAAAAGCTGGCGCTGGAAAAAGATATTCTGTGGAGCGTATGCCGGGCGGTGATACAGCTCATTATTGTCGGCTATGTACTGAAATACATCTTTGGCGTTAATCATGCCGCCCTGACGCTGCTAATGGTGCTGTTCATCTGTTTTAACGCCGCCTGGAACGCGCAAAAGCGCAGTAAATATATCGATAAGGCATTTCTCTCCTCGTTTATCGCCATCACCGTCGGCGCCGGACTAACGCTGACGGTACTGGTGCTTACCGGTTCGATTGAATTTGCGCCGATGCAGGTGATTCCCATCGCTGGCATGGTCGCCGGCAATGCGATGGTGGCGGTAGGGCTGTGCTACAACCAACTGGGGCTGCGTTTTCACAGCGAGCAGCAGCAAATACAGGAAAAGTTAAGTTTGGGCGCAACGCCGAAAATGGCCTCCGCCGGGCTTATCCGCGATAGCATCCGCGCATCGCTTATCCCGACGATCGACTCGGCAAAGACCGTTGGGCTGGTGAGCCTGCCGGGGATGATGTCCGGGCTGATTTTTGCCGGGATCGATCCGGTAAAAGCGATTAAATATCAAATTATGGTAACGTTTATGCTGTTGTCGACAGCCAGCCTGTCTACCATCATTGCCTGCTATTTAACCTACCGGAAGTTCTATAATTCGCGTCATCAGTTAGTAGTGATGCCGCTCAAGAAATCATGATAGTTGCCGGATGATGGCGCAAGCGCCTTATCCGGCCTGAGGACGACAGGTAGGCCAGATAAGCGCGCCATCAGGCAAGAGAGGATTAATACAGTAGCGCGTACAACTGGCGGCGGTATTTCGACGCCAGCGCGTCGCCGGTGCCGAGCGCGGCAAGGATCTCCTGGAAGGTTTTGCGCGTCTGTCCCTCGGCGGCGGCAAGATCTTTTCTCAGATGGCTGAACAGCAATTCCAGCGCTTCTTCATTACGTCCGACCTGGTGCAACTGCAACGCCAGTTGCGTTGCCAAAGCCGCATCCTGCGGATTCTCCGCGACTTGCTGCTGAAGTTGCTGAATTTCCGGCGTATCCGCCGCCTGTTTAAGCAGTTCGATCTGCGCAACCAGCCCCTGATAACGGGTATCCTGATCCTGTAGCGGGATAGTTTTTAATACCGCTTCGGCCTCTTCAGAGCGGTTCAGCGCAATTTGCGCTTCCGCCAGTAACAGGCCAATCTCACTGTTCTGCGAAGAGAGCTGCCAGGCGTCTTTGAGCAACGGCAGCGCGTCAATGTAGTTGCCCTCCTGCATTAACTGCATCGCTTGTTGCGCTTTTAGCTCTTCTTCGCGCGGCAGTACTTTATCCAGCAGAGCGCGGATCGCCTCTTCCGGCTGCGGCCCCTGGAAACCATCGACCGGTTGGCCATTCTGGAACAGATAGACTGTCGGGATGGCGCGCAGACCAAACTGAGCGGCGATCATCTGTTCGGCGTCGCAGTCCAGCTTTGCCAGAATAAACTGACCGTGGTACTGGGCAGCCAGACTTTCCAGCACTGGCGTTAATTGCAGACAGTGTTGGCTGCGTTCAGACCAGAAATAGAACAGTACCGGCGTGGTCATGGACTGCTCTAAGGTCTGCTGCAGGTTGGATTCATTAATATTGACAATGTTCTGTACGGACATGGCGTCGCTCTCTTTTGTCTGTGTCACGTTTACATGGGGGCTGACGGGCGCGCTTCAACTCAGCTTTGTAAAATTTTATCCAGCATCCGGCCCGGCAATAGGCGTTTCAGCGCCATCACTGCCCAGGTGACCAGCGTAACGGGATAGCGCAGCCTGGGTTTATCGCTTGCAAAAGCATGACGTACTTTCGCTACTACCGCGTCAGGATCGCGGGTGAAACGTGCGGCGATGCCTGGATTTTCTACCGGTTTATCACGCTGCGTCTGGTTAACGTTATCCGTAAAACGGGTACGAATTGGTCCCGGTTCTATCAGACTCACTTTAATGCCTGTGTGCCGTAGCTCCATACGTAGCGCGTCAGACCAGGCTTCGAGCGCATATTTGCTGGCAGCGTAAGCGCCGCGCCCTGGGGTGGAAATCAGCCCCATCACCGATGAGGTCATCACAATGCGTCCTTCGCCATGCGGCAACATGGCCGGAAGTAAGCGCATAGTAAGCTGATGCGCGCCGAAGAAATTACTGGAAAACTGTTGCTCCATCTGCTCACGGCTGATGGTGGAAAGGGGGCCATACACGCCGTAGCCGGCATTGTTAAAGATCCCATACAGACGATTATCGGTCAGGGCGATCACTTCATCGGCGGCACGATCCACGCTTTCAGGGGAGTCGAGATCGATCAACACGCCGGTAAATCCCATACTGTTCATCCGGGCGACATCATCAGGTTTGCGGCAGCCCGCCAGGATTTGAAAGCCCTGGCGTTTAAGTTCAAGCGCGCTGTCCAGACCGATTCCGCTGGAACATCCTGTTATTAAGACCGATTTTTGCATAACTTTACCTGTCAGGATCTCCGTTGATTTAAGAGTCGTGGTTAACTATATCCGTCATACTTCAAGTTGCCTGTGCGTTCGTTTACTCCAGTCACATAGGTATCTATGCTCCTGGACATTCTCTTACGTGCCGCCCTCATGCAACTCGAATTATTCAGGAGAGAAAAGGGGTCAACTGCTTCGCCATCCAGTCGGCAATAAACGGCTGGGCGTCGCGGTTGGGATGAATGCCGTCATCCTGCATCCACTGCGGTTTCAGATATACCTCTTCCATAAAAAACGGTAACAGAGGAATATCGAACTCTTTGGCGAGCTTAGGATAAATGGCGCTAAAGGATTCATTATAACGGCGACCGTAGTTAGCGGGCAGATGAATTTGCATCAGTAACGGTTGGGCATCGGCGGCTTTCACCGTCTGAATGATTTTACGTAGCGTCTGTTCGGTTTGCGCAGGCGCAAAACCGCGTAGGCCATCGTTGCCGCCAAGCTCCACCACTACCCAGCGCGGGTGATGCTGTTGCAACAGCGCCGGCAAACGCGCCAGTCCCTGCTGCGAGGTATCTCCGCTTATACTGGCATTAACGACCGACGTTTTGTTTTGCCATTTATCATTAAGGAGCGACGGCCATGCCGCGCTGGCGGCCATACGGTAACCGGCGCTGAGGCTATCGCCCAGAATTAATAAGGTGTCTGCGGCGGCGGCACGGAAAGTTAACAGGATCAAAAACAGGAAGGGCAAATGCCAGCGGAAAACAGTGTTGAAGTTCATCGTCTCAGGAAGTCCGTCGGTCAGGGTGAGCATGAGCTTTCCATCCTTACCGGAGTTGAACTGGTTGTCAAACGCGGCGAAACCATTGCGCTGATTGGCGAATCAGGATCGGGAAAATCTACGCTGCTGGCGATTCTCGCCGGACTGGATGACGGCAGTAGCGGAGAGGTCAGTCTGGTGGGGAAACCGCTTCACCAGATGGACGAAGAGGCGCGGGCGCAGCTTCGCGCTCAGCATGTCGGTTTTGTTTTTCAATCCTTTATGCTTATTCCTACGCTTAACGCGCTGGAAAACGTTGAGCTACCGGCCCTGCTACGCGGTGAAAACAGCGGTCAGAGTAAGGCGGGGGCGAAAGCGCTGCTCGAACAACTGGGACTGGGAAAACGGCTTGACCACCTTCCGGCACAGCTTTCCGGCGGCGAACAGCAGCGCGTAGCGCTGGCGCGCGCGTTTAACGGGCGTCCTGATGTGCTGTTTGCCGATGAGCCGACGGGCAACCTCGACCGCCAGACCGGAGATAAAATCGCCGACCTGCTATTTTCGCTTAACCGCGAACACGGCACCACACTGATTCTGGTGACGCACGACCCGGCGCTGGCGGCGCGCTGCGACCGGCGGCTGCGGTTGGTCAACGGTCAGTTACAGGAGGAGGCATGATAGCTCGCTGGTTCTGGCGCGAATGGCGCTCGCCGTCGCTGATTATTGTCTGGCTGGCGTTGAGTCTGGCGGTGGCCTGCGTACTGGCGCTCGGCAGTATCAGCGACCGGATGGAAAAAGGGTTAAGTCAGCAAAGCCGTGAGTTTATGGCAGGCGATCGGACGCTGCAAAGTTCGCGAGAGGTACCGAAAGCCTGGCTTGAAGAGGCGCGTAAACGCGGTCTTAACGTGGGCGAGCAGTTAACCTTTGCGACCATGACGTTTGCCGGCGATACGCCGCAACTGGCCAGCGTGAAGGCGGTAGATAGCGTTTATCCGATGTACGGCGAATTGCAAACCCGTCCTGGCGGAGTGAAACCGCAGCCGGGTAGCGTACTGCTGGCGCCGCGTCTGATGGCGCTGCTTAATTTGAAAACGGGCGATACCATTGATGTCGGCGACGTGACCTTGCGTATTGCCGGTGAAGTGGTGCAGGAGCCGGATTCCGGGTTTAACCCTTTTCAGATGGCGCCGCGTCTGATGATGAATATGGCCGATGTGGCAAAAACCGGTGCGATACAGCCGGGGAGTCGCGTGATGTGGCGGTATAAATTCGGCGGAACGCCGCAACAGCTTGCTGGCTATGAAAGCTGGCTGTTACCGCAGCTTAAACCGGAACATCGCTGGTACGGACTGGAGCAGGATGACGGGGCATTGGGGAAATCGCTCGAACGTTCGCAGCAGTTTTTGCTGCTTTCGGCGTTATTAACGCTACTGCTGGCGGTAGCTGCCGTCGCGGTGGCGATGAGCCATTACTGCCGTAGCCGCTACGATCTGGTGGCGATTTTAAAAACGTTGGGCGCGGGCCGGGCCCAGTTGCGTAAACTTATCATCGGACAGTGGTTGATGGTGCTGGGGCTTTCCGCCGTCACGGGAGGCGCGATTGGGTTACTGTTTGAAAACATATTGCTGGTGCTGCTAAAACCGGTATTGCCCGCCGATTTGCCGCCCGCCAGCCTGTGGCCCTGGCTGTGGGCGCTGGGTGCGATGACGGTCATCTCTCTGCTGGTCGGTTTACGGCCTTATCGATTGTTGCTGGCGACCCAGCCGCTACGGGTGCTGCGCCGCGATGTTGTCGCTCGCGTCTGGCCGTTAAAAATTTATTTGCCTGTCGCCTGCGCCGTCGTGGTGGCGCTGCTCGCCGGATTGATGGGCGGAAGTATGCTGTTGTGGGCGGTTCTGGCGGGTGCAGTGATACTGGCGCTGCTGTGCGGTCTGGTGGGCTGGATGCTGCTTAACGTGCTGCGCGGCATGACGTTGACGTCGCTACCGCTGCGTCTGGCCGTCAGCCGACTTCTGCGTCAGCCGTGGTCAACGTTGAGTCAGCTTTCGGCGTTTTCGCTTTCGTTTATGCTGCTGGCGCTCTTGCTGGTGCTGCGCGGCGACCTCCTTGATCGCTGGCAACAGCAGCTCCCGTCGGAAAGTCCGAACTATTTCCTTATCAATATTGCTTCAGAACAGGTCGCGCCGCTGAACGCCTTTTTGGCGGAACATCAGGTGATTCCGCAGACGTTTTATCCGATTGTGCGGGCGCGGTTAACCAGGATAAACGGTAATCCGACGGAAGGTCAGCAGGATGAGTCGCTCAACCGTGAACTGAATTTGACCTGGCAGGATACGCGCCCGGCGCATAATCCGCTGGTCGCCGGTCACTGGCCGCCAAAACCGGGCGAAGTCTCTATGGAGGAGGGGCTGGCGAAGCGGTTGAACGTCAAACTCGGCGATAGCGTAACCTTTATGGGCGATACCCAGGCATTTAGCGCTAAAGTCACCAGCCTGCGTCAAGTGGACTGGGAAAGCCTGCGGCCCAACTTTTTCTTCATTTTTCCTTCCGGGGCGCTGGACGGGCAACCACAAAGTTGGTTGACCAGTTTTCGCTGGGAGAATGGCAACGGCATGTTAACGCAGCTTAACCGCGAGTTTCCTACCGTCAGCCTGTTAGATATCGGGGCGATCCTGAAACAGGTGGGACAGGTGCTGGAGCAGGTCAGCCGGGCGCTGGAGGTGATGGTTGTGCTAGTCACCCTCTGCGGTATGTTGCTATTACTGGCCCAGGTGCAGGTCGGGATGCGTCAGCGTCATCAGGAGCTGGTGGTGTGGCGCACGTTAGGAGCCGGAAAGAAACTGTTGCGTACCACACTTTGGTGCGAATTCGCCATGCTGGGATTAGTTGCCGGGTTGGTCGCCGCGATTGGCGCGGAAACGGCGCTGGCGATCTTACAAATCAACGTTTTTGATTTCCCCTGGGAGCCGGACTGGCGTTTATGGGGCGCACTGCCGTTTTGCGGCGCGCTGCTGCTTTCCGTATGCGGCGGCTGGCTTGGCGTTCGTTTGCTGAAAGGCAAAGCGCTATTCCGCCAGTTTAGCGGATGATTCATGATGTGAATAATTTCGCGCCGGTTTTTAAAACGGCGCGTACTTTTTTAGTCGCACAAATTGATAACTCCTTGATTTTTAGTAGCACAAATCATTAAAAAATACACAACACGTAAGGTTTTATAACAGTTATTATTTGCCTGCTAAATGATTTGGATTGGCTATCTATCAAGGAAAATATAATGACAATTAAAATAACAGCGTTGGCGGCATCGATCGGCGCGGCAGTGGCTTTCATGCCTTTCGCTACTCAGGCGGAAATCACCGTTTTAAAACAAGATCCCCAGGCGGGTAATCCACTCAGCCGACTCAATTTCACCGTTGGCGGGAGTATTCGTCCGCAGTTCCAGAATATGACCGGCAATGACGGCGCGAACGGTTATAAACGTAATGGTTTTGATGGCGGGACGCGTTTCCGCTTCGCCGCGGATTACTATCTGTTTGATGATATCAGTTGGATTAGCTATTACGAGCTGGGCGTCAATATCCCTGCGGTATTTGACTGGGATAACCATTATGCGAAGGGCGCGACTGATACCACTCGCCGTATGCTGTATACCGGCTTCAAGAGCGCGACGTGGGGAACGCTGACCTTCGGTCAACAGAACAGCATTTATTACGATGTGGTGGGCGCAAAAACCGATATCTGGGATTACGACATGATAGGTCAGGCGCCGGGCAACGGGATTAACGGCGACTACGATGGTTCTTATCGCACGCGTAAATCATTGAAGTATAAGAAAAGCATTGGTAATGTCGATCTCTACGCGTCTTATCTGTTCAGCGACGATTATAATGCCAATAACGGCCTGAATTACAAACGTAAAGGCGGCGGTTCTTTAGGCGCGGATTACCATCTCACCGACGATCTGACCTGGGGGACGGCATGGAACTATACCCGTGCGGAGATGCGCGGCAACGGCAATAAAACTTACGATCAAAATATTGTCGGTACCGCGTTAAGCTGGACGCCGGAAAACTGGACTATCGCCGCAGGCGGCGGTTGGTATCAGAACTTTATGACGACCAAAAAAGTGTCTGTGAATGATTACTTTGCCGGCGATGCGTGGGGTCTGGAATATTTTGTCGGTTACGCTTTCCCGATTGGTCAGTATGCCGTGAAAGCTATTCAACCGTACTTTATGGGCGACCGCATTGAATATGTGAATGGCCGCGACTATCTGCGCACCGATAACGGCGTGGGGATCACCTTCCAACTGGATTATGGTTTCCGCGTTGATTATGAACATGTTTTCACCTCCAGCACTGACAATCTGGGCGATATGAACCTGGTGCGTCTGCGTTACGATTTCTAAAGCGTTTTCCTCTGCCGGATGTTGGCGTTAAGACCTCTTATCCGGCATTTCCCTCTACGCCATTCCCGCCTGACACACGCCTGAGCGCCTGCCTCGTACATTTAACGACACACCAGGAAACATCATGAAATAATTTCAAGGACAGCAGGCTGTGATCTGTGTCATGTTAAGAAATAGCCTTTCGTTTGGGCCAAAACAGACGATGCCGCATGAACGGCATCCGGCACAGCATCACACTATTTAAAATGGAGAAATTATGGGATTGCGTCAGAGTTTACGCATTGCGGCCAGCACGCTATTACTGGCCTGCGGATTACAGTTTGCCCATGCCGATAGTTCCCCGCAAACGATCGTATTTGGCGTCGCGCCAGGGCCGTATGGCGACATGGTGAAGCAGGCGATTGCGCCGACATTAAAAGAAAAAGGGTATAAGGTCGTGGTGCGCGAGTTTAGCGACTATGTCCAGCCCAATATGGCGTTAGCTAACGGCAGCATTGACGCCAACCTCTTTCAACATACCCTCTATTTTGACAAATTCACCGCTGACAAAGGGTTGAAGCTCAGCAAACTTATTGTGGTACCGACCGCCGGGATGGGCTTCTATTCACGTAAAATCAACAGTCTGGATGCGCTTAAAAAAGGGGACATTATTACCCTCTCCAACGATCCGACCAACCTGGCGCGCGGCCTTCGCTTCCTGCAATCGTTGGGGCTTATCACGATTAAGGACAATATCGATCCGACCAAAGCCTCTGAACGAGATATCGCCAGCAATCCAAAAGGACTGGTTTTCAAACCGCTGGAAGCCGCACAGCTACCGCGCACGCTGGATGGCGTGACCGGCGCGCTGGTTAACGGGAACTTTGCGGTGGCGGCAGGACTGGATCTCTCCAGCGCGATTAAGCAGGAACACCTGGATGAGAATCTGAAAAATATCATTGCGGTACGCAGTGAAGATGCCGATAAGCCGTTTGCCAAAGATATTGTCGAGGCGGTGAAATCGCCGGCTTATCGCGCGGTCATCGACGATCCAAAGAATATTTATAGCGCCTTCCAGAAACCGGAATGGATGACCGCGACACCCTGATCGCAGCGGTAGCCATCCCCAATTTCTGAGGTGAATATGATTGAAATAGAAAAAGTCTGCGTCGATTTTACCGCCGGTCGCGGTACCCCCACGCGCGCGGTGGATGATGTGAGCCTGCATATCGCCGCGGGCGAGATTTTTGGCATTGTTGGTACCAGCGGCGCAGGAAAAAGCACTCTGCTGCGTACCCTGAACGCCTTAACGCGTCCCAGCCAGGGGCGCGTCAACGTCAACGGCGTGGAAATCTCGGCGCTGGACGGAAAAGCGTTACGCCAGGCGCGGCAGCGTATTGGTATGATTTTCCAGCATTTTAACTTAATGCATACCCGGACAGTGGCGCAAAACGTTGCGTTTAGCCTGAAAGCGGCTGGCTGGGAACGCAGCAAAATCGCGCCGCGGGTGGCGGAAATTTTAACGCTGGTGGGCCTTGCCGATAAAGCGAACCGTTTTCCGGTACAGCTCAGCGGCGGGCAAAAACAGCGGGTGGGGATAGCCCGCGCCATCGCTAACCATCCGGATGTGTTGCTATGTGACGAACCGACTTCCGCTCTGGATCTGGAAACTTCCGCCACGATTCTGGCCCTGCTCAGACAGATCAACGCACAGCTCGGGATTACTATTGTGCTGATCACCCATGAAATGAACGTGATCAAATCTATTTGCGATCGCGTGGCGGTGATGTCGGGCGGTAAGGTTGTAGAGTCGGGCGAGGTGTTTGATGTGTTTGCCCACCCGCAACACGCTTTCACACAGCAACTGGTGTCTCATACCCTTAATTTGACCCTGCCGGAACGTTTACGGGAACACCTGCCCGGGCAGTTGCTGAAAATTTTGTTTATCGGCGATTCGGCGGAGCAGCCGGTACTGTCGGAGGTGGCGATCAAGTTTGGCGTCGCGGTCAATATCCTGCATGGCAAGATTGAATATATCGGCGAACGCGCGTTGGGCATTCTGGTAGTGCAATTAACCGCGCCGCATAATCCAACGGCGGTGGCCGCCGCCGTGGAGCATATCCGTCAACGTACCGCACAGGTGGAGGTGATCCGTGGATGATTTATTGCCGGATTTAACGCTGGCGTTCAATGAAACTTTCCAGATGTTGAGTATTTCAACGGTGCTGGCGATTCTTGGCGGTCTACCGCTCGGTTTTCTGATTTTTGTCACCGATCGTCATCTGTTCTGGCAGAACCGTTTTATTTATCTCGTCGCCTCGGTTCTGGTGAATATTATCCGCTCGGTGCCATTTGTTATTTTACTGGTGCTGTTACTGCCGCTAACGCAGCTTTTGCTGGGTAATACGATTGGCCCGATTGCAGCCTCCGTCCCGCTGTCGGTGGCCGCAATCGCGTTTTATGCACGCCTGGTAGATAGCGCGCTCCGTGAAGTCGATAAAGGGATTATTGAGGCGGCGCTGGCATTCGGCGCTAGTCCGATGCGTATTATCTGTACCGTACTGTTGCCGGAAGCCAGCGCAGGGCTGCTGCGCGGCCTGACGATTACGCTGGTAAGCTTAATCGGCTACTCGGCGATGGCCGGGATTGTCGGCGGCGGCGGGGTAGGCGACCTGGCGATTCGCTATGGCTACTACCGTTACGAAACCGAAGTGATGGTTGTTACCGTAGTGGCGCTGATTGTGCTGGTTCAGGTCGTTCAGATGCTGGGCGACTGGCTGGCAAAACGTGCCGACAAGCGCGACAGACACTAAGCCGGCTCAATGTAGCGTCAGCCGGCAATAAAAATAAGCTATTGCGCTTTTAGCCAGTTGGCAACGTCTTGCCATGTGCCGCGAAAAACGATATTCGCGGCTTTTTTCTCCAGTTGATAGCGATACATTGGGTCGTAATATTCGTTAAGTAGCGGAACCAGCCATGCCATATGGCCGTCGGTGCTGCCGCTGGATAATTGCTCCGCCAGCGCCCTATCCAGCGTGTCCGTCAGTTCGGTAAAGCGTTGCAACCCCAGACGGCGGCGAATAGCGAACAGTCCATGATGAAGATATTCACTATACGCCTGCCAACCGGCTTCATCGCCGTAGGCGTGAGTGAAGTCGTGATGCATACGGATGAAATACTCTTCACGCAGTCGTTCCAGACGAAGCGCAAACGGATCTTCCACTACCGCAATGGGGGCCTGCGCCATTCTTTCGCGTAAACACTCAGGCAGATGGTTGGCGCCGATCGTTCGCCCTTCATCTTCCAGTACCCACCTTTTTAGCGTCTGACGCGCGTTAATTTTCAGCAATTCAACGGCAAGTTTGTTTTCAAAACTGGCCTGGCTGAGTTGGGGTTTCAGCGTGCGGCCAAAAGAGGAGCCGCGATGACGCGCGAGACCTTCCAGATCCACGCCGTTGGGCTGTTGTCGCACCAGTTGCGTTTTGCCGCTGCCCGTACAGCCGCCAATTAAAAGTATCGGTTTTTGCGCCAGTTGCCAGGTCGCCTGAATTGCTGTCTGGCGCAGCGCTTTATAGCCGCCTTCAATAAGCGGGCAGTCAATCCCTGTTTCTTGCAGCCAACGTTGTACGATATGTGACCGCTGACCGCCGCGCGCGCAGCACAGATACCCGTTGGGGAAACGTTGATACGCGGCTTTCCAGGCCTCAAGCCGCTGCTGGCGAATGTCGCCGCAAACCAGCCGATGCCCCAACGCTAACGCCGCATCCGCGCCCTGACGTTTGTAGCAGGTGCCGACGGCGGCCCGCTCGTCATCCATCATCAATGGCAGGTTGATAGCGCCCGGCATGGCGCCCTGTTCAAACTCAATCGGCGCGCGTACATCAATTAAAGGCGTATCGGCAAGGAGGAGCGCGCGATAGTCCGTTCCATCGTTCATGTGTAATCCCGAAAAACAAAACAGCAATAGCGAGATTTTACGCGCTGAGGGAGGAGCCGGGAAAGGGGAAGATCATTCTCCCGGCATTTTATGTGTTATTTAAGCTTACTTTGCGCCCAGATAATGCCGCTGGCGTATTCGCCCGGCAGGAGCGGAGAGAGCGCTTCCAGGGTGGCGCTAAGACGTGACGTATCGCTGTCGGTCAGATTCAGATGGCCGACTTTTCGCCCCGGACGTACCGCTTTATCATACCAGTGCAGATGTACCAGCGGCAGCTTCAGCCAGTCGTAATTCAGCTCGCTGCCGATCAGGTTGATCATCACCGACGGGGCGTTAATCACCGGCGCGGGCAACGGCAGGCCGGTAATCGCGCGCAAATGCAATTCAAACTGACTGATGCTGGCGCCATTTTGCGTCCAGTGTCCGCTGTTATGCACGCGCGGCGCCAGTTCATTGATTAACAGGCCTTCCGGCGTGATAAAACATTCCATTGCCATTACGCCGACGTAGTTCAGCGCCTGCATAATTGCTGACAGCATCGATTCCGCCTGCTCCTGCTGTTCGGCGTTCGCCTGTGGGAACGCGACGCTGGTCCGCAAGATGCCGTCCTGATGCAAATTGTGCGTCAGCGGGTAAAACACGGTACTGCCGTCATGAGCGCGCGCGCCGACTAACGACACTTCGCCGGAAAAATGGATGCCGCGCTCAACAATACATTCGCCATAGCAGTCATCCGGCAGTTGCCCGGTTTCGTCCGCGCGTAGACGCCACTGCCCGCGACCGTCGTAGCCGCCAACGCGACGCTTAATAATCGCCAGTTCGCCCAGGCGGTCAAAGATGCCGGACCACTCGTCGGCGCTGGTCAGCAGCTGCCACGGCGCGGTCGCGAGTCCCAGTTTATCGAAAAGCTGTTTTTGTGTCAGACGGTCGGCGATGATCGGAAATACATCGCGATTGACGAATGCCGGGTGGCGTGCCAGCTCGCGGGTAAGCGCGGTTTCCGGCCAGCGCTCAATCTCTGCGGTAATGACGCTCTGCTGTACCGGAACAGCAGTAGGCTCTGCATCCAGACCAACCGGCCAGACGGCGATACCCAGCGGTTCGCCCGCCTGGCGCAGCATTCGGCCCAGTTGTCCGTTGCCGAGAACGCAAACTTGCTTCATAGCGTCCCCCGCGGATCGGGGTTTTCCAGAACTTCATCGGTTTGCGCTTTGCGCCAGTCAGCGATGCGCTGATGCAGTTCCGCGTCGTGTTGCGCCAGAATCTGCGCGGCGAGCAGGGCGGCGTTAGCGGCACCGGCTTTACCGATCGCCAGCGTACCCACCGGAATGCCGCGCGGCATCTGCACAATGGAGTAAAGGCTATCCACGCCGCTTAGCGCAGCGCTTTGTACCGGCACGCCGAGTACCGGGACCAGCGTTTTTGCCGCAATCATTCCCGGCAGGTGCGCCGCGCCGCCCGCGCCGGCAATAATCACTTGATATCCGTTCTCTTCCGCCGTTTCGGCGAAGCTGAACAGCTTATCGGGGGTGCGATGAGCGGAAACCACTTCTACATGGTGCGGGACATCCAGAATTTCAAAAATTTCGGCGGCGAATTGCATGGTAGCCCAGTCGCTTTTGGACCCCATCACGATGGCGACACGCGCCGGATTATTGCGGGAAGACATGCGTCTTAAAACTCCTGTGGTGCGGGACACGCTGCTTTTGAGGTGTCAGAGAATAGCATGATAATCAGGCAAGGAAAACGGTTGCGTGTGCGCCGTAACGGACGATTCGACGAACATTTACAGGGGGAAGGCGATTAACTCCACGTTGTCCGGTGTGACTTTTACCATTGAACCTTCATGATGCCATGCGCCTAACACCACGCGGAATGCGGGCTGGTCGTTGGCGGAAAGTTCATGGACCGCCGGGCGGTGGGTATGACCGTGAATCAGCCACTGTACGCGGTGTTTTTCCATTTCGGCGACGACGGTTTGCGCATTGACGTCCATAATATCCAGCGATTTGCTGCTGTTGGCGGCTTTACTGCCGGCGCGCATTCTGGCGGCGATACGGCGGCGGATAAACAGCGGCAGGGTAAGGAATAGTCGTTGAATCCACGGATTATGGACTTTGGCGCGAAACGCCTGATAACCGGCATCATCGGTACAAAGCGTATCGCCGTGCATAATCAACACGTTGCGGCCATACAGGTCGAGCACCTTTTCCTGCGGCAGTAGAATCATGCCGCTTTCGCGGGCAAAGCGTTTGCCAATCAGGAAGTCGCGATTACCATGAATAAAGAAGCAGGGGACGCCGGAATCAACCAGCGATTTAATGGCAACGGCCATTTCACGATGTAGCGGGTTGGGGTCGTCGTCGCCAATCCAGGCCTCGAAGAGATCGCCAAGAATATACAGCGCGTCGGCCTGACGGGCTTCTACGGCTAAAAAACGCAGAAAACCGGCGACGATCGCCGGTTCTTCCGTTTGCAGATGCAAGTCTGCAATAAACAGTGTCGCCACGATTACTCGCTGACGGTCACGTTTTCAATGATGACGTCTTCTTTTGGTACGTCCTGATGCATACCGCTACGGCCAGTGGCGACGCCTTTGATTTTATCTACCACGTCCATACCTTCTACGACTTCCGCAAAGACGCAGTAGCCCCAGCCTTGCAGACTTTCGCCGGAGAAGTTCAGGAAGTCGTTGTCTGCCACGTTGATGAAGAATTGCGCGGTAGCCGAGTGTGGTGCCTGAGTACGCGCCATTGCCAGCGTACCACGGGTATTTTTCAGACCATTGTTGGCTTCGTTTTTGATCGCCTCTTTGGTGGCTTTCTGTTTCATGCCCGGCTCAAAGCCGCCGCCCTGAATCATAAAACCGTTAATCACACGGTGGAAAATGGTGTTGTTGTAAAAACCTTCGCGGCAGTAGTCCAGGAAGTTTTTAACTGTTTCAGGCGCTTTATCATCAAAGGTCTTGATTACGATATCGCCGTGATTAGTGTGGAAAGTAACCATTTTTGCATCCTGTTCCAAGAGAGTGGTGCTTTAGCCCGCAATGGGGCACATATAGGGGCTTGTTATAGCATAACCTTAAGCTGCGATCACCTTGCAAAGTGTGCTGCTTCGATTACGAATAATATGTATCATACGGAGATTATTACCCACACACGTCTATACGGAATCTTCGATGTTAAAAATTTTTAATACACTGACGCGCCAAAAAGAGGAATTCAAACCCATTCATGCCGGGGAAGTCGGCATGTACGTGTGTGGTATCACCGTTTACGATCTCTGCCACATTGGCCACGGACGCACGTTTGTCGCTTTTGACGTTGTCGCGCGCTATTTGCGTTTTCTCGGTTATAAGCTGAAGTATGTGCGTAACATTACCGATATCGACGATAAAATTATTAAACGCGCCAATGAAAATGGCGAAAGTTTTGTCGCGCTGGTCGACAGAATGATTGCGGAAATGCATCAGGACTTTGACGCGCTGAATATTCTGCGTCCGGACAGCGAGCCGCGTGCGACGCACCATATTCAGGAAATTATCGAGCTCACCCGCACCTTAATCGAGAAAGGGCACGCCTATGTGGCGGATAACGGCGATGTGATGTTCGATGTACCGACCGATCCGACTTATGGGCAGCTTTCCCGTCAGGATCTTGAGCAGCTTCAGGCGGGCGCGCGCGTGGATGTCGTTGATGTGAAGCGTAACCCGATGGATTTCGTGCTGTGGAAAATGTCGAAAGAGGGCGAGCCGAGCTGGCCGTCGCCGTGGGGCGAAGGGCGTCCGGGCTGGCACATTGAATGTTCGGCAATGAACTGCAAGCAGTTGGGTAACCATTTTGATATTCACGGCGGCGGTTCCGATCTGATGTTCCCGCACCATGAAAACGAGATTGCCCAGTCTACCTGTGCCCACGACGGCGAATACGTCAACTACTGGATGCACTCCGGTATGGTGATGGTGGATCGCGAGAAGATGTCCAAATCGCTGGGCAACTTCTTTACCGTGCGCGACGTGCTGAAATACTACGATGCGGAAACCGTGCGCTACTTCCTGATGTCCGGGCATTACCGTAGCCAACTGAACTACAGCGAAGAGAACCTCAAGCAGGCGCGCGCCTCGCTGGAGCGGCTATACACTGCATTGCGTGGAACGGATAAATCAGCGGCCCCGGCGGGCGGCGAGGCGTTTGAAGCGCGTTTCGTGGAAGCGATGAATGACGATTTCAACACGCCGGAAGCCTACTCCGTCCTGTTTGATATGGCGCGTGAAGTCAACCGTCTGAAGGGCGAGGATATGACCGCCGCGAATGCGATGGCGTCTCATCTGCGGAAGATTTCCGGCGTGCTGGGACTGCTGGAGCAGGAGCCGGATGTTTTCCTGCAAAGCGGCGCGCAGGCGGATGACGGTGAAGTTGCGGAAATTGAAGCCTTGATTCAACAGCGTCTGGATGCCCGTAAAGCGAAAGACTGGGCGGCGGCGGACGCGGCGCGCGATCGTCTCACTGAAATGGGTATTATTCTGGAAGATGGCCCGCAGGGCACCACCTGGCGACGTAAGTAAGCGCTTTTACAGGCCGCTCTATTTGCATAGAACGGCCTGTTTTTTATTTTTTCGCGCCGGGCGAAAGATAAACACACACTGACTCCCCCAGATTCTGATGTTCACACTTGGGTATTGCCCGGCTGTAACGGGCAATAAAGCGGATGACGCTGTCGCCGCTGTTTAGCCCCACATTTCCTTTTCGCAGCAATTCTGCTGGCTGATCGTCGGTGAAAACGTTAGGGGTGAACAGTTTTGCGCCTAATCGTTCAAAAGTGCCAGCACTAACGATAGAGGGTTGATAACCCTGAAGCTGCAACCAGCGGCGGGCATCATTACGTGACCAAATCTGCGCATCGTTTGCTCGCGCAAACACTTCGAGAAGCCAGCCATTCGAATTCTGATAAGGGCCGGAAAAAGGCCACGCAATCAGGTTGTAGCGGGGACTGTGGAAGAGATTGAGTTTGATAGCGCTATGTAAGAGCGTTTGTAATGCCGTCGCGATATCTGAACGCGGGCGCAAAACGGCAATGCTCTGATTCACCAGGTCATCAGCCAGAAACTCATACAGACCTTGTATATAGAGCGCTGATTCAGCGGTTCCGCAAGTATTCAGATTATGGTAAACCCGCCAGTCTCCGTTTGGCTGGCGCATGGCATAGCCAGCATGTGACCAGGTTAAATGTCGGCTCGACATATCTTGCCCCTGGCGAACCAGAATGACGACCGGATCGGGTTGACTGTTAAGCTGTTGTTTGAGTTGTAACGCCTGATCCATTGTCGCTGCGATGCTCTCCGGCGTGTTTGCTTTTTGGTGGCAGTTAGCACTGTCTGCATAAGCGTTGAGCGAGATTGCGCTGAGCCAGAGGGCAAACGCGAATCGCTTCATTTGGCCGGTACCGTCTGGTTGCTGGAAAGTCCTGCGTCGTCCTGATTTACCATATGGGCAAGGACTTTGCCCTCTTTTTTCAAATAAGCGCCGGTGCCTTCCTGCGTTTTTTCCAGAGTGACTTTATCACCTGCTTTGAGGTTGCCTTCTTTGACGACATTTAGCGGAACTTGCATTTTAATGTCTTTGTTATCGGGAGACTTAGTGGTTATCAGCGCGGTTTTTTGCTTTTTATTTTCGACAACAGATCCAATGATCAGGTTGAGCGGCAGCAGTACGGGGGAGAGTATAATTCCGCTAACCAGTGCGGAACTGCCCACGCTGACAACCGCAGACGATGCCGCATACCAGCCAGTGGCAGACATTTCTTCGCTATAGCTGGCGTGGGAAAATGAGAAACAGACGACCGCGGCGGCGAATGTCATTTTATTCATATTGATTCCTTTTAATATGCGTTTTAAATACCCATAGAAATAACACTAAAATACTTCCCGGCAACCACACCCACAGCAATTCTGAGAGAATGACCTGGTGCCCATACGGCGTGATGTAGCTTGAAAGCGCAAACGGTGCGACTTTAATCACCTGCCAGGGCGCAAAAAAACGTTCATCTGACCACGGCCACAGCCAGCCGACGCCTTTACCACCCGTGGTTATCGAATCCAGCAGGCTGTGCGACAACAATGAAACGGTTAAAAACAGCCAGCAGCGCACCTGCCCAGCTCGAAACCATCGTCGTCCCGCGAGTACGCACAACAGGGGGAGGACGAATGCGAAAAGTAAAGAGTGGGTAAATCCGCGATGGCCGAAAACGTTGCCGTAGGCGATGCCAAATTTAAAGGCCAGCACGTCGGCATCGGGGAGCAACGCCAGCACAACACCGGCAAATGGCAGGCGAGGAGGGATAACTTTCAGGCCTAAGCCTGCGCCAGGACACAGGGGAACGGCGGCGTGGGTGATAACGGTAGACATAGCGATCGTTCACAGGGAAATAGCCATGCTAGCAGTTGGAACGCAGAGGATTAAGTGGATGATTATCTGAAAAGACAGCGTAATCAGGCCGGATAAGACGCTTTGCGTCGCTATCCGGCACTCTGTATCAGGCCACGACGTTCACACTTTGGCCTTCGAAGCTAACGGTTTGCCCGGCGACAATTTTGCAGCGTTTACGCGTTTCAACCGCGCCATCAACCTTCACCAACCCGTCGGCAATGGCGATTTTCGCCTGCGCGCCGCTTTCGCTCCAGCCTTCCAGCTTGAGCAGATCGCACAGCTCGACGTGCGGGTGTTTGCCTAAAGAGAATGTCGCCATGTTATTTTCCTTGTGGATCGTGATATTCAATGCACGCCTGCAGCGTGTTTTCGATAAGCGTAGCGACCGTCATCGGGCCGACGCCGCCCGGTACTGGCGTGATGTATGACGCGCGCGCCGCGGCTTCGTCAAACACGACGTCGCCAACGACCTTGCCATTTTCCAGACGGTTAATACCGACATCAATCACAATTGCGCCTTCTTTAATCCATTCGCCGGGAATAAAGCCCGGTTTACCTACGGCGACAATGAGCAAATCAGCATGCTCGACATGGTGACGCAGATCTTTGGTAAAGCGGTGTGTAACGGTAGTCGTACAGCCAGCCAGCAGCAGCTCCATGCTCATCGGGCGTCCAACGATATTGGACGCGCCAATGACCACCGCATTCAGGCCGTAGGTATCAATATTGTAACGCTCAAGCAGGGTCACAATACCGCGGGGCGTACAGGGACGCAGGCGCGGCGCACGCTGGCACAGACGACCGACATTATAAGGATGAAAACCGTCTACGTCTTTATCTGGCGCGATACGCTCCAGCACTTTAACGTTGTCGATGCCTGCCGGTAAAGGCAACTGCACCAGAATACCGTCAATCGTGTTATCTGCATTCAGAGTATCGATAAGCGCCAGCAGTTCGGCTTCGCTGGTGGTTTCTGGCAGGTCATAGGAGCGGGAGACGAACCCCACTTCGTCGCACGCTTTACGTTTGCTTGCGACATAAATCTGTGAGGCCGGATTGCTGCCGACCAACACCACAGCCAGGCCGGGAGCGCGAAGTCCTGCTGCGACGCGTGCCTGAACTTTTTGAGCAACCTCAGATCGCACCTGCTGCGCAATCGTTTTACCGTCAATAATCTTTGCTGCCATCAGAGAGAAGATTCCATCTGTTACTTCAAGTCAAAGGGGATGACGCTATTTTGTCAGAAGCGGGCCTCGCTGTCAGTTAACGTTTGTGTTTCCGATGCAAACGCGACGTCTCCCCCGTTCGTTGCCGATGCTGAGACGTGACCCGTAAGCGCGCCATGATTAACCAAAAAGAAACAATTCATCACCCTGGCTATGGTTACCGTAATCCCTCGTCGTTAATAGCATCGGGCGGCATAATGCGACATTTTATACAAAATAAGATTAGACCCTTCTTATATCCCAATAAGAATTAGCTTAGGTCATTAAAAGAGTTTGCGGCTATTTTTTATTTAGCGAAATGTTTAATTTATTACCGTGACGAAATGTCATATTCGCAAAGATTAATTACTGCGTCTGATACTCAGGGGAGAAACAGAAAACTAATTAATCTGCGATATCTATCTTTACAGGATGCAGAGATAACTTTTCTGACATGCTATGTCGATAATAATTCAAACGGAGCCGACAGGATGCCGAAACCGGGTGTGTGTAATTCAAGGGAAATCCATGAAACATAAATTAATGACCTCTACTATTGCGAGTCTGATGTTTGTCGCTGGCGCAGCGGTTGCGGCTGATCCTACTCCGGTGAGCGTGAGTGGCGGTACTATTCATTTCGAAGGTAAACTGGTTAATGCAGCCTGTGCCGTCAGCACTAAATCCGCCGATCAAACGGTGACGCTGGGTCAATACCGTACCGCCAGCTTTACGGCGATTGATGATACGACCGCGCAGGTGCCTTTCTCCATCGTCCTGAATGACTGCGATCCGAAAGTGGCGGCCACCGCTGCCGTGGCTTTCTCTGGTCAGGCAGATAACACCAACCCTAATTTGCTGGCTGTCTCCTCTGCGGACAATAGCACTACCGCAACCGGCGTCGGGATTGAGATTCTTGATAACACCTCCTCACCGTTGAAACCGGACGGCGCGACCTTCTCGGCGAAGCAGGCGCTGGTTGAAGGCACCAATACGCTGCGTTTTACCGCACGCTATAAGGCAACCGCCACCGCCACGACGCCAGGCCAGGCTAATGCCGACGCCACCTTTATCATGAAATACGAATAATCCCGTCTGGGAACGCCAGGGAAGGGAGGCGCCTCAACGGAAGAGGCTATCGGGGATAAAAGAGAACATAGCAGATGATAAGGAAAGGCGCGGCGCTAGTGGGGCTTGTTTTGATGTCGCCCGTTATTGCGCAGCCGGTAATGGTGGAGAGCGGGCGTATTCACCTGCGCGGACAACTGGTCAATGGCGGCTGCGCTGTCGCCACTGAAAGCCAGGATTTGCGCGTACTGATGGGACAGTACCGCACGAATGCGTTTACCGGTCCTGGCAGCTTCGCTCCCGTCAGCGTTCCATTTTCGTTACGGTTAATCTCTTGTAGCGCGGAGGTCTGGCGTCATGTCGGCATTGCGTTTGCCGGCGTTACGCCTGCGGAAGATCCCCATGTTTTTCTGGCCAGCGGCGAGGGTATCGGTAATGCCGGAATCGGCCTGGCATTATTTGATGACCAGCAGCGGCAAATCATACCTAACACGTTACCGCTTCATTACACGCCCATTTTAACGTCAGAAATGACTTTGCATTTTACTGCCCGCTATCGGGCAATTTCAGAAAATATGACGCCGGGACGAATTCATTCAGAAGTGTGGTTTACGCTGGTTTACCCATGAATTTTCTTGCCGACGTGACTCAATGCAAAAGGTATTTTTTACCATGCTGAATAGTATAAAATTAGGCTTTATTGTTCTTCTCACGTTATTTACTTCGCTGAACGTACAGGCGGCGGGGGGGATTGCATTAGGCGCCACGCGCGTTATTTATCCCTCGGCGGCGAAACAGACTTCTCTGGCAATCAGTAATAGCGATACTCAAGAACGTTACCTCGTCAATTCATGGATCGAAAATAGCGCCGGGCAGAAAGAAAAAACGTTTATCGTTACGCCACCTTTATTCGTCAGCGAACCCAAAAGCGAAAACACGCTGCGTATTATCTACGCCGGGCAACCGCTACCCGGGGATCGGGAGTCGTTATTCTGGATGAACGTGAAAGCCATCCCGTCGGTCGATAAAAGTCATATTGAGGGAAAAAACGTTCTGCAACTGGCGATTCTGTCGCGGATCAAACTGTTTGTGCGTCCGGCGAATTTGCCGCAGACGCCGGAAGACGCGCCGACCTTGCTGAAATTTTCCCGTATCGGCAACCATCTCAAGATAACCAACCCATCTGCTTATTACCTCACGCTGGTCAATATCAGCGTGGGCGCGAAAAAGATTGATAACGTGATGATCGCGCCAAAAAGCGACATGCAAATTCCCTTACCGACTGGCGCGCAGGGCAGCGTGACATTTCAGACCGTCAATGATTACGGCGCATTGACGTCGGCGACAACGGCCAGTCTCGGTTAAGCAGAGAGCGTGAAGCCACACGAGAACACGATGAAGAAGACAACCTGGTTTGCAGGGCGATTTCCCGGCTATGTATCACCGTTAAGCGGCGTGGCGCTGTCGGTGTTGGCGGCGCTGTGTCCGCTGACGAGCCGCGGCGAAAGTTATTTCAACCCTGCGTTTTTGTCGGCGGATACCGCGTCTGTGGCGGATTTATCTCGCTTTGAAAAAGGTAATCATCAGCCTCCCGGTATTTACCGGGTGGATATCTGGCGTAACGACGAATTCGTAGCGACGCAGGATATCCGTTTTGAGGCGGGCGCCGTGGGCGCCGGCGATAAATCCGGCGGCCTGATGCCTTGTTTTACACCGGAGTGGATTAAACGCCTGGGCGTGAATACCGCGGCGTTCCCTGTCTCAGATAAAGGCGTCGATACCACGTGTATTCACCTTCCTGAGAAAATCCCGGGCGCGGAGGTCGCGTTCGATTTCGCGTCGATGCGCTTAAATATTAGCTTGCCGCAGGCGTCATTGCTCAACAGCGCGCGTGGCTATATCCCGCCGGAAGAGTGGGATGAAGGGATACCCGCCGCACTCATCAATTACAGTTTTACCGGTAGCCGCGGAACAGACAGCGATAGCTATTTTTTGAGTCTGTTGAGTGGTTTGAACTATGGCCCCTGGCGGCTGCGTAATAACGGAGCCTGGAACTATTCGAAGGGGGACGGCTATCATTCGCAACGCTGGAACAACATTGGCACCTGGGTACAGCGCGCCATCATTCCGCTAAAAAGCGAACTGGTCATAGGGGACAGCAATACCGGGAACGATGTTTTCGACAGCGTCGGCTTTCGCGGAGCGCGGCTGTACTCTTCTGACAATATGTATCCCGATAGCCTGCAGGGCTACGCCCCCACGGTCAGAGGGATCGCCCGGACGGCGGCAAAGCTGACGATACGACAGAACGGGTATGTTATCTACCAAAGCTATGTGTCGCCGGGCGCGTTTGCGATTACCGATCTTAATCCTACCTCTTCCAGCGGCGACCTTGAGGTGACGGTAGATGAAAAAGACGGTAGCCAACAACGTTACACGGTGCCTTACTCTACCGTTCCGCTATTGCAGCGTGAGGGCAGGGTGAAGTATGACCTGGTGGCCGGGGATTTTCGCAGCGGCAATAGTCAGCAGTCTTCGCCATTCTTTTTCCAGGGAACGGTGATTGCCGGCCTGCCTGCGGGGCTGACGGCTTACGGCGGTACGCAACTTGCCGATCGTTACCGTGCCGTGGTGGTCGGGGCGGGGCGAAATTTGGGCGACTGGGGAGCCGTGTCGGTCGATGTCACACATGCGCGTAGCCAACTGGCAGATGACAGCACCCATCAGGGGCAATCGTTGCGTTTTCTGTACGCCAAATCGCTGAATAATTACGGGACTAATTTTCAATTGCTGGGTTACCGCTATTCCACACGCGGATTTTACACCCTGGATGATGTGGCATACCGCAGTATGGAAGGGTACGACTACGAATACGATAGCGACGGACGCCGCCATAAAGTGCCGGTGGCGCAGAGCTACCACAATCTCCGCTACAGCAAAAAAGGCCGCTTTCAGGTCAATATTTCGCAAAACCTGGGGGATTACGGGTCACTGTATCTTTCCGGCAGTCAACAAAATTACTGGAATACGGCGGATACCAATACCTGGTATCAACTGGGATACGCCAGTGGATGGCAAGGCATAAGTTATTCGCTGTCATGGTCGTGGAGCGAGTCGGTGGGGATCTCAGGCACCGACCGCATTCTGGCATTCAATATGTCCGTTCCGTTTAGCGTTCTGACCGGACGGCGCTATGCGCGCGACACTCTTCTTGATCGTACTTATGCCACGTTTAACGCCAACCGCAACCGCGACGGCGACAATAGCTGGCAGACCGGCGTGGGCGGCACGCTTCTGGAAGGACGTAATCTGAGCTACAGCGTGACGCAAGGGCGTAGCAGTAGCAATGGTTATAGCGGCAGCGCCAGCGCTAGCTGGCAGGCGACGTATGGCACGCTGGGCGTGGGATATAACTACGATCGCGATCAGCATGACTATAACTGGCAACTTTCCGGCGGCGTGGTCGGTCATGCGGATGGTATTACGTTTAGCCAACCGTTGGGCGATACCAATGTCTTGATTAAAGCGCCGGGAGCGAAAGGCGTGCGCATCGAAAACCAGACCGGCGTGAAAACGGACTGGCGGGGTTATGCGGTAATGCCCTACGCCACGGTATATCGCTATAACCGCGTCGCGTTAGATACCAACACGATGGACAACCATACCGATGTCGAGAATAACGTCAGCAGCGTGGTGCCGACAGAGGGCGCGCTGGTGCGGGCCGCTTTTGATACGCGGATAGGCGTAAGGGCCATCATTACCGCGAGGCTTGGCGGACGTCCGTTACCGTTTGGCGCGATAGTACGAGAAACCGCCAGCGGCGTTACCAGTATGGTCGGCGATGACGGGCAAATTTATCTGAGCGGCTTGCCGCTAAAAGGTGAACTGTTCATCCAGTGGGGAGAGGGGAAAAACGCGCGTTGTATCGCCCCTTACGCCCTGGCGGAGGATAGTCTGAAGCAGGCGATTACGATAGCCAGCGCGACCTGTATCCGTCCGGCGTCATAAAAGGAAAAATAGAGATGAAAATATACTCAGCGCTATTGCTGGCGGGGACCGCGCTCTTTTTCACCCATCCCGCGCTGGCGACGGTTTGCCGCAATTCAAACGGGACGGCGACCGATATCTTTTACGACCTGTCAGATGTTTTCACCAGCGGCAATAATCAGCCGGGACAGGTGGTTACGTTGCCGGAAAAATCAGGTTGGGTCGGCGTAAACGCGACGTGCCCGGCGGGGACAACGGTGAATTATACCTACCGAAGCTATGTATCAGAATTACCGGTACAAAGCACCGAAGGAAATTTTAAATACCTCAAGTTGAATGACTACCTTCTGGGCGCGATGAGCATAACCGATAGTGTCGCTGGCGTATTTTATCCGCCCCGTAACTATATTCGCATGGGCGTCGACTCTAACGTGTCGCAGCAAATGCCGTTTGGCGTGCAGGACTCAAAGCTGGTTTTTAAATTAAAAGTGATACGGCCTTTTATTAATATGGTGACGATCCCTCGCCAGACAATGTTTACCGTCTATGTGACGACCTCTACCGGCGACGCGTTGAGCACGCCGGTGTATACCATTAGCTACAGCGGCAAAGTGGAAGTGCCGCAAAACTGCGAAGTGAATGCCGGACAGGTCGTGGAGTTTGATTTCGGCGATATCGGCGCGTCGTTATTTAGTCAGGCGGGAGCGGGTAATCGTCCGCAAGGCGTCACGCCGCAAACGAAAACCATCGCTATCAAATGTACCAACGTCGCGGCGCAGGCCTATTTATCGATGCGGCTTGAAGCCGAAAAGGCCTCAGGGCAGGCGATGGTGTCCGATAATCCGGATTTAGGTTTTGTAGTTGCTAATAGCAACGGTACGCCGCTCACACCCAATAATTTGTCGAGTAAAATTCCGTTTCATCTTGATGATAACGCCGCCGCTCGCGTAGGTATTCGCGCCTGGCCGATCAGCGTGACGGGGAATAAACCGGCGGAAGGGCCGTTTACTGCGCGCGGCTATCTACGAGTCGATTATGATTAAGGAGGCATAATGATCCTTCGGCGCGTTTTCATCGCTATCGGTTGTGTTTTGTTAAGCCCGCTGAGTCAGGCCACCTCATCTCTGGGCGAAGTGAATATTGAACTGCGCGGTAACGTGGTGGATTTTACCTGCGCCGTGGTGGCGGGCGACAGTAACAAGTCGGTTAATCTCGGCACCTGGCCGACAAAACAGCTTCACGCCGTCGGTGACGCCACGCAACCGGTAGCCTTTAGCCTAAAACTTGAAGGTTGCCCGCCGGGGTCGGCGTCTATAACGTTTTCCGGGACGCCAGCGCCCGGCACGGCATTACTGGCGCTTGCTGATACGGCAATGGCGCAAAAACTGGCGATTGAAATTCGCGATGGCGATCAACGTCGATTGCCACTTGAACAGGCCAGCAAGGCCGTTGATATTGACAACAACGGCAATGCTACCCTGAAATTCTATGCGAACTATATCGCCTTAGCCGATGGCGTGCAGCCCGGACTTGCTAACGCGGATGCGACCTTCCTGATCAATTACAATTAGTGTCCGTTATTGTGGCTCCCGAACGATAATTCGTCGGGAGTACCTTTACAATAATTCGTGTGATTTGGCGTAATCGATAAGCTCAACGATAGAGTGAAGGCCAAGTTTAGAAAATATATTGGCCTTATGCGCGCTGATAGTCTTGTTACTCAATAAAAGTTGCTCGGCAATTTCTTTGTTAGACATTCCATTAGCCAGATAGCGCAGCACGGTGACTTCGCGGTTAGAAAGTGGCATATCATGGTGCCCGCCTTTGGGGGGACGGGTATTACTGATAAAGTTAAGCGTCTCAGATGGAAAAAAAGAATAGCCGGATAAAATCATTTTTACCGCATTATAAATATCATTGAGGTCTTTGCGTTTACTTACAAATCCGTTTGCGCCCGCTCTTATTGCTCTTCCGGCATAAAAAGCCTCTGATTTTGACGATAAAAAAAGTATCCGGGTATGTTCCTGGATAGATTTGATTCGTTTAAGTAAGGTAAAGCCGTCGGTGCCCGGTAATTCAATATCCAGAATGACAAGGTCAACAGGATAAGTGCGCAGATACTCTATCGCTGTTCGGCTATCATCCGTTTTCAGGACAACCTGAATATTGCTATTTTTACCGAGTAAAACTTCGATCGACATTCTTACAATAGGGTGTTCGTCCATAATGATAACAGATGCAGGTTTCATTGTTGTATGCCTCAGACTGTTATGCGTCCTTCGTTTTAGAATAAGCGTCAGACACCTTAAAGATTGTGAAATAGCCAGATCTACACACCACACAGTGGAGCAATAATAAAGAATGAGACATCCCTGTTGACTGGCTATTTTGCGTAAGAGTAATAAATATGTGGAATATCCATTTCGCACCAACAAAAAAGAAATTTCTGATTAAGTAAAAACAATATGGATTATACCTGGTCTGATTTCTCGGAAAAGTCTTGCGAAATGCGAATTATGGATAGCGGGTAGGATGTTCTGTGGCGTTATAGAAAATTTGTTCGTGGTAGAGCTATTTTCTTTGGAGTTGACATTGAGTAGTTTAAACTGTTGTTTTTAAGTATAAAAATAATATGAAAGACTAATTGTTTAGTATTTGTTATGTAACAACAGAAAGATGTTTACGCGGGAGACCTCAAAAAACGAGGAGGGACAAGGGGCGATGTAAGAAAAAAATTTTTATCGCTTACCAGGACGAGTTGTAAATATTAATTTTATGTGAAATATTTACATTTAATGGAAGTGAAAATAAGTAATTTCTTAAAAAATCTTATTCGCCAAAACGTTACTCCGTTAAAAAATATCGTGGAAAGTAACGTTTAGCTGCTGGATCAGCCGAAGAAAGCTTTGCCTGTGGGGAAGGTTAAGGAGGGTGATAAGTTGTTTAAGCCGGTAAACTACACGATGATAAGATACGCTTTGCTGACGTGCTATTTCTTTTAAAGAGGCACCTTGCGCTAAAGTTTCAATCATCAACCAGTCAGTACGGCTAAAGCTTTCCGATAAGCGAGGTTCGGCGGCTGATAACAAGGCTTCGCGTACTGAAGCCAGATTTTGTCGTCGTGACAGAACAAAAAAACGCCCAGCCATACGGATAAACTGTGTTATAGCGGCGGTTTTATCTGATACCAGCAGGTAAATCTGGATATCGCTTTGTTGCCAACTGAGCGCGCGTAGCTGGTTAAGCGCCTCAATACAGGAGACAGGTAGCGTCTCCATATCTACAATCAGTTGTCTGAGCGACCCCTTTTCAATCCACAAAGAAATGTCATCTAATGAGCGGAATGCTGCGGTACGTTTTCCGGAAAATAAGTAGTGACTCAATGAATAGCCGAGGTAGTTATCAGTTGTAATTATTGCCTGGGAAATGATACCAACCGGCAAGGCATAATTAAGCTGTTGGTCCAGTAACTCAAGGCGATCAAATATCTGCGGCGTTGGAGAGTGATAACGGCAGGCGCAGTCTTTGGCATTTCTTAAACGGCGGTGTCTTTCCCTGCGTGGTACGCTGCGCATCCTGCTTTTTCCATTGCTCTAATATATATCTGGTAATATGGCTGGCCATAAATAACCTTGTCCCATCGTTGCACCAGCGTAAAAAGCAATGCTTCGTTGCTCTGATGTTTCAATGCCTTCCATCAGCATTAACTGCTGAAAAAAAACTTCGCTATCATGTTTTGACGGAAGTTGCGTCAGGACCTCATAGCCGATTAATTGCGCAGTTGAGAGATTAACGATTGGCTCAGATTTTAACAATCTGCTGTTGAGATATGAATGACGTGTGGGTGAAGACGCCAGGTGTGGGGGATTTATCCTTTCCTTTAATAAAGTACCCTGTGCCACCAAACACTCCTCCAGGCATTTATGATGCAGCCATATATTTTCGACCCCTGAATCTATCAGGATATTATGGGCATCATTGTGGCAGCGTTAAAAAAATGCCTGTAGGTATCGTTACTTAATTATTGGTGAGATATTTCGTAAGCCTTGTAAAAAGTTAAGTGAGTTTACTTACTGAGTAAGAAATGAAGGTTAACTCTAATATACTTTAAAAACTGCTGCTCCGTTTTAACATGTAATTTGCGCATAATGCTCCGGCGGAGTGACTTTGTCTGCTCTTCAGAAAGTGAAAGTAAAGCAGCCGTTTCGCTTAAATGATAACCGCTGGCGATCAGTTTTAACAGGTGACGTTCTGTTACTGAAAAATGACGAGTCGTGCAGTAGTGGCAAATGCCAGAAGGGACGCTATGTCGAAGCGCTCGCTTATGTAAGATCAATATCATTTTCCGGGTAATTTCTTCAACATCATCTTCCCGATAAATATGCGGCAGCATATACAGACATGGTCTGAACATGAGCTTTTCTTTATCGCATTTATTACAAATAATCACCCGTAGCTGATGTTGGGTATGCATAGGTATCTGGTAACAACCTGCGCTGAACCAATCATCATCCAGGGCCAGAAAAGCGATATCGGCATTATCTATCTCTTCTGGCGGCAGAAAGTCAATTTTCTGCTGCCATTGATTCGCCAGACGCGTCATGATGATTTTCAACCCATGCTCAAAGTGACTGTTTTGTTCCTTAATAGCGATACTCAGCATAAAAAATATCCTACACGGCAGGTGAATCATGGTGAAATATTAAAGAAACTGATTGATTATCTAAATACTGGCGGCCTTAATTCCCACTTTATGCGTGCTGAGATGTGTCCAGGCGATTTCCTGGAACCTGGCATTGCGCCAGAAAAGACGATATTCGTACACTTAGTCAGCAACCAGAACAAAAGCCATTGACTCAGGAGTACCTGACCGTATAATTCTCGCGTTTCGTCTACACGAAGTCTTCACTTCACAAGGCGCCCTTAGCTCAGTTGGATAGAGCAACGGCCTTCTAAGCCGTGGGTCGCAGGTTCGAATCCTGCAGGGCGCGCCATTATATATCAACTGGTTACGCCTCTTTAATTCCCTCCTTATTTTCCATATGGGACATATTTGGGACATCATCACTGAAAATCGAGTCAATTTGCTTCGCGTGTTCCGTTAAATGGTTCGGCGCAAGGTGAGCATATCGGCGCACCATCTCGATGCTCTCCCATCCTCCCATTTCCTGCAGAACAGAAAGCGGCACTCCGGACTGAATTAGCCAACTGGCCCACGTGTGCCTCAGATCGTGGAAACGGAAATCCTCAATTCCAGCCCTGCAGCAAGCCGCATTCCATGCTCGCTGGTCATCGACGCGCATCTTTCTGATAGTCGGCGTCCTTGAGCCATCAGGCCGGATGCCTTCTTTCGTATGCACGAACACCCATTTATGATGCTTACCAATCTGGTCACGCAATACCTTACAGGCAGTGTCATTTAGCGCTACGCCAATAGCGCGGTTTGACTTGCTGTCTTCAGGGTTCACCCAGGCAACACGACGCTGCATGTCGATCTGTTGCCACTCCATATTGATGATGTTAGACCGCCTAAGTCCTGTTGCCAGCGCAAATTTAACAACAGACTTCAACGGTTCAGGACATTCTTCAATAAGTCTTTTTGCCTCATCACGCTCAAGCCATCTGACGCGTTTGTTTCTGACGGCTGGTACCTTGATTACAGGCGCTTTCTCCAGCCATTTCCAGTCACGTTCTGCCGCCCGGAGAATGGCTTTCATCAGTGCGAGGTGCTTTGCCTTTGTCGATGTAGTGACCGGTTTAGCTGAATAAACTGGCACTGGCTCTCCATTCTTTTGCGCCGCGGCAGCTTTTATTTTCCATATCTCAAGCTGCTTGCGGTTGCTCATCTTGTTTACTGCTAAGTAAATCTTTTGCTCGGTTACATCCTTTAACCGTACTCCCTCAAAATGCGCCAGCCAGAAAGCCATACGGCTGCGGTCATCTTTCAGTGATTTCTTCTCTGCCTTTTCCTCCAGCCAGCGCATGCAGGCATCATCAAACGTTACGTCAGGAAAATCGCCAAGCCTGTCTACTCGCCACAATTCAGCCTTGCGCTTGTCATGTAGCTCAGTAGCGAGCCGCTTGTCGGAAGTCCCAAGGCTTTCCTTAATTCGCTTCCCGCCCGGCGTCGAGTAGGACGCGTACCATATTTCACCTCTGCGGAAGATGGACATTTTCTTTCCTCTTTTATGTCATCACCCGCGCTCACCTGGACAGTATGCAGCGGAGACTGAAGCGCCGCAATGCAGGCTTGTCGTGTGGTGAGGTAAGGGGATTTCGGTTTGGTGGGGTCTTTACGTGTTGCCTGTAGTCGGCCTGTGCGAATCCAGTTGGTGGCGGTAGGTCTGGATATCTTGAGAAATGCACAGGCCTCATCGAGTGTGAGACTGTGTGATTCCATGGTTACTCCTGGTCAGAAAGAAGCTCTTTTATCCATTTATATGTTTTTGGTGCTCGCTTATCTGGCCTCTTAAGCTCAAGCTTAAGCAGAGCAATAAGTGAATCCCACTCACGTAAAATCGGAGAAAACCGCTTTACCTTTTTCGCTATGAGCGGAAAGCTATCTTTAATTTCAGGTATTTCATCTACGAGCATCATGCATCTTCGCAAATCGGCAGGATCGCTTGGTGCGTCAAACCGTCCGTGGTAGAAGCTCTTTTCCAGCCCAAGAGCAATAGAAGCCATAGTTGCGCTACTTATGCCAACGTGGCCTTTCGTTTGCCACTTCAATACCTTCATTGCTAAATCAGACATCATTCACTCCATAAAACAAAACCCGCCGTAGCGAGTTCAGATAAAAAAATCCCCGCGAATGCGAGGATTGTTATTCACATTTGACGGCAAGTTGCAGGTTAGCCATTACCGCACCTCCAGTCTCCATACCGCCTGACCAATCCGGCTGGCATAGGTATCTTTGGATACTGTTCCGTCTTTAGCCATCTCCATAAGAATTTTGCGCAAATCTGCCGAACGCCATTCTTCATCAGGAAATTCCTTCTCCATTGCCAACCGCAGATTCCAGGTTGCCATCCTGAATGGATATTCCCCGCCGAGAGCTTTATCTTGCAGGGCAGCCCGGGAACGCATCACCTGCAAAATCTTCTCTTTGACATCCATCATTTTGCCTCCAGAGGAGGTTCTGGTAGAGGCATCCAGAACAAGGCGTTCCCTAACCACGATAAAGTGCCGTCGCTCAACTCCACGTATTCCTCTTGTACCTGTCCTGCCATATACTCGCCGTGCTTTGAATAAATTAAAATCCAATCATCTTGAGCGGGCATTCGCTCACTACAGCTTATCCAACCATCCGGAGTTACCGGAGAGTTGCCAGCCAGCGCGTTCAACTTGTAAGCCTGACTTACAGGTACGGCACCATAGAGCATGGCAGCGCAACAGGCGTTCCATGAAATTTCCTGAAGGTAACGACGAATCTGTGTGCTGCATATACTCCTCCCTGACTCCTGGCTGTTAAACCATGTTTCAAATTTCGGCCCTACATGTGCTGATTGGGTGGTGACGTTGGCAAAGGCTGCACGCAACCCGGTCTTAATTTCCTCTACCTCATCAGCGCCCGGCGATGAATCTGACAGTGCGTGATGGAATGCGTAAGCCATGTCGTCGTTTACTGCAACCTCTATGCACTGTGCCTGCGCTGGAGGTGCTGCATAAAGTGGTGTTATATCTGCCCTAAAATCACCTACTTTATACAGCCGCACACACCGCTCGACTTCTGCTTTGTCAGAATACATATCGGTGAACGTATTATATTCATGGTCAATTTGCGTGAAGGTTGCCTTCCACGCCACTGGCTCTGCTTCCAGTGATGCCAGTGCGATACGAAACACATTGGCAAGCAGACTGTTTGAAGATTGGTTATCGTGCGCCGCGTCGCTCAGGAAGCCAGTGATAAATGATTTAATCTCTATGCTTTCTCTGGTAATAGTGGTCATATCACTCTCCTTTGATGCGAATGCCAGCGGCGCGCTCGGCTTTACTTTGTTCCCAAAACCACTTGTGAAGCTCCATAAGCTTTTCGTCAATCGGTGCATATTTGCGATTAAAGTAGGCCTGAGCATCTTTCTCAGATTCGTCCGGCAATTCGCCCGGGCCAAACAGTGTGTTATAAATCCATGCCAGTCCGCTCTTAGCGTCGCCAGTTGCCTGCCATTCGATAATGGCAGCCTGCATGACCAGAATGTTTTTCCCGATTAATAGGTCCAGTTCTTTGTACCGGTTGCGGATGTATGCATTCTCGCTTTGTAATTTTGCGTTGCGCTTTTCTGAGGCTTCAAGTAACGCCTGCTTATCGCGTAGAGCTTCTTCCAGTTCAGCAACATGGCATTCACTATCAATAAGGTTGTTCTCTGCTGCTTCAAGCTCAACACGCAGCTTCCCAACCGTAAGCGCAATCTCCTCGTTCTCCTGGTCGCGGGATTTGATGTATTGCTGGTTCCTTTCCCGTTCATCCAGTAGTGCCAGCACAACCTGAGGTGTGACCTTCATACGAAATGCCAGCAATTTTTGTGGTGTGGCTGCTATTTTTATTGCTTCTGCCGCATCACGCAGTGCCTGATAGTCAATTGTCATTCTCGCCATCCTTCACAGTTGTAATCACTACAGCCTTCAAAATCATATGGGCTGTACTGCCAGGAGATTTTTCCGCAATGCGGACAATTCCAACGCACCTTCCCGCTTCGCGACTTCTTTCTTCTGTTCTGCTCTTTCAACCAGTCAGGCATGACCAAACCTGCGCCCTGAACCATTGTTCTGCGGTTAAAGTTATTGATATTGAACGTCCTGCGCTTTGCTGCATCAGCAATGGAAAATGGCAACCAAACTATTCCTGGTTCGTTTTTGTTGGCGACGCTAAAGATGGTCGCTTTACTGAAGTCATCTGTTGGCAATCCACCGTGTTGAAGCCAGTAAACATCGTTGCCGTTCCAGCTACCTTTTTTGTAGGCCACATACGCAGTGCAATCTGACTCAATCAGGCTTTCTGTAGGGATGTACTGGCAATCAACGTGCCACACTGCCATTGCATCCACGCTATCAGCGCAAACAGGCTGATCGATATCTCGCCCACAATTCCAGGCTTTTTGGGCTTCTTCCAGCGTGTAAACATGAGCGCGATCGATATCAGAACTGTAACCATTGCCGTTATGGCAATGGAATGAAGCGTTATTGCCCACAGTTTCACGCGAGCACATCATGTAAAAACGGTTAGTCACTGGCTGCCTCCTTTGCGCCACATCGCATTCAGATATTTGTTTTCATTCACTGATGGAAAAGAATTTCTCTTAAGTAATTCCTCTCTCGATGGCATTGGCTTTACGCGTTGGCGAATAATCATTTCTGCCGGAAGAATGCCGGGATTGTATGCAAGTCCTCTCATGGTAAATTCCTCAGTCATTACTGATAGCGCCATAGCGTGAGCGGTAATTACGCAGGCGCGGGTCGATATATTCAGGGAAGTGGGTATATGTGGCTTTACGGAATGGTCGGATTGATGTCTGGTAAATTCGCTCTCGTTCTTCTTTCTCTGCAAGCCATATACAGTGGCGAAATTCCTTTTCCTCTTTCGTTTCCTGTGGTAGCGACATTATCCGATCGTAGTTTTTTCTGAATTTATCCAGCACCTCCGATACGGATTTGCCGGAACAGCGGCGCGGGTCATCCGCACCATACAAAGGCGCTGGCATGTTTTTCTCCTGTTTATTATTTAGCTAACTTTTTCCAGATCGCTGAAACGTATTTGGCTTGGTGGATGGCATCATCAAGCGCGTTGTGGCGAGTTCCTTTGAATGGCATATCTCGCTTAGGGTCGAATCCTATTACCTTTCCAAGCTCGACGATTGTTCTTACGTCGCGGTCATTCCACCACTGCCACGGAACTGGCTGCCCTGTCAGCGAATAACTGTTTCGGAGAATAACGCAGTCAAATGATGCTCCATTCCCCCAAACCTGAACGAATTTGTGGTTAGCGTTCTTTATGATGAATTCAGATAACCATGAAAGAGCCGTTGAAAGCTCCTGAGTGTTGCTGGTTAGCGATTTTCTGGCTTCTTCACTCTGTTCCAGCCACCATAAAATCGTTGAAGCGTCAGGACGCGCCCGATATCGCATTGATGACTCAAGCGAGATATTTACCGAGAACTCTTCTCCTGTTTCTCCGGTATTCGGTTCAAATAATACCGCCCCAATAGAAATAACTGGCGCGTATGGCCCGTTGCCCATTGTTTCAAGGTCAACCATCAAGTGATTCATGTAAGTCCTTAAATTGCGTGAATAGCGTGACGAGGGAAAGGGAGAGTTACTGGTGCAAAGGGGATATCGTCGTCAAAATCCATAGGTGGTTCGCTGTGATTTACCTGCTTCTGAGGCTGCTGTTTTTGTTGCTGACCGTTATTTCGCTGAGGTGAAGACTGTTCATTGCCTCCTTGCTTGCCACCAAGCATTTGCATGGTTCCACCAACGCCCACGATAACTTCGGTAGTGAACCGATCCTGTCCACTTTGATCCTGCCATTTTCTTGTCCGCAATTTGCCTTCAAGATAAACCTCAGAGCCTTTTCGCAGATATTCGCTGGCAATTTCTGCCAGTTTCCCGCTCATTACCACGCGGTGCCACTCCGTCTGCTCCTTTTGCTCTCCAGTTTGCTTATCACGCCATTGTTCTGACGTAGCAACTGTAAGGTTTGCAAATGCCGTTCCTGATGGTGAATATCTGATTTCTGGATCATGCCCAAGGCGACCAATAATGATCACCTTATTTACGCCTCTGCTTGCCATTTATGCCGCCTGTTTTAGTTCGTTAACTCTGATGTTCATTACCTGAACGCATTTAGCCTGCGCCTCCTCGTTGCCAGCCATTAATTGCCAGTCACGCTGATAACGCTCGATGAGTTTTTCCTTGTCAGTTTCTGTCGATGCATAATCGCTGAAGTCTTTCAGGATTTGTTCGCAGTCAACCGATGGAGATTTCTGGTTGGTATTTTCTGGTGATGGTTGATTGCCAGATGCTGGCATTGCCCATCCCGGCAGCGATGGAGGGGACCAGTAAAATCCTGTTCCATCTTTCAGTTTTGCCCTGTGCCATCCCTGCTTTTTATCGAGAGATGTTTGTGCGAAACCTTCCTCAAGGTTATACAGATACCGACCGATTCCCCACTGAACGGCAGCGCGCTTCATTGCACCGGAACGACCACCTTTGACGGCTTCTACCTGCGTGTTTTCAGCAGCATCCCATTTGGTTACCCATTCGGAATCAATCTTTATTGATATGCCGCATTCAACGCCGCCGTTGTTGGGAATATCGCGGTATTCATTGCGCCATCCTGCTTTGCCACAAACATCGTCCAGGCGTTTCATGATTGCCCGGTTCGTTACATAAGCCAGCACCATAGCCCACACTTTGCCATCGCGTGTTTTACCGCTTTGCTGTATTCGCCATTCGATATCTTCAGGGCTGAATGGCTCATCGAATTTATTCAAATCCATAATTCACCTCAGAATGGTAATTCGGAAGGATTAGCCAGAAATTCACCTTTGTTTATTCGCTCGTTTTTGGCTAATGAAAGGCAATTTCGTTTCATCGATTTATTACCTGACTTGCGCCAGTACATTGCCTCTGTCAGGTGATACTGACGTTTTAACCTGCTCAACTCCGGTGTCCTTGCTAAATCCACTGGTATCATTTCAACCTCCATTCGCGAAAGGCTTCTACAGCTTCGCGATACATTATTTTGTCACCAAGATAAACAGCAATTGCGAATTTAGACTGAATAGCCATAAGCGATTTATCCATTACACGGCACTCCTGGTTGATTCAGGATATCGACCAGACGTTTCCATCCGGTTCGTAATTTTCTGGTAATTCTGTCGAGAAGTGATTCAGAAGGGCAGCCAGCAATGGGCCACCCGGCAAAACGATATTGCATGGCGTGCTCCTTAGTTAATTTGCATAACAAAAATGCCTCGAATGAAGCGTTGTTGGTATGCGAAAAAAGCCGCCCATATAGAGCGGCAAATAACATCAAGGGATGATTTTTCGATTAACCAGAACGAGTCGTCGTCCTCGTTTGGTTACGAGCGATATTGCTCACAATGACCACTATTAAAATGGTCATTAGGTGCTTATTCGCGTGCTTTGAGCATTGCATCTGCTATTTTGTATGCCTGAATTTCTGTGCCGTCAAACACACCTCCGCGTGCAATAAGTGACTGCATTGCCTTAGCAGCGAAGTAATCACGCAAGGTCATTCCTGACTGAACTCGCTTATATTCTTCAATCGTACTTGGTGCGAACGTTTGAAAATCTGCATTCGGAATTGGGAATGCATACCCTCCGTTATCTAAATTACTCATCACTCCTCCCCATCGTTTTTAACCCAATCAGGCCATTCTCCAGCACCGAGGTAAAAGTCAATTATCGAAAGCAAGCGTGGATAAAATTTAAGAGCTTTACGACCATCCATCTCAGCAATTTCATGCTTACTGTATTTACGCCATTCCTCAACTGTGTGGTTCTGGCATCCTGCCCGTACATATTCACCGTTCGTTATACTTATGAAGTATTTCTCACCCAGGATTACGAAAGTGAGATCAGGCAGGTCGGCACCGCGCAGGTCGGCACCGCGCAGGTCGGCATCGCGCAGGTCGGCACCGCGCAGGTCGGCATCGCGCAGGTTGGCACCGCGCAGGTCGGCACCGCGCAGGTCGGCATCGCGCAGGTTGGCACCGCGCAGGTTGGCACCGCACAGGTCGGCTCTCGATCCGCTCTCATGCATTGAGGTAATCCACACTTTGTGTTCTTCAAGAATCTTCGATAAATCTGCTGAATTCATGTTGTTAATCCTTAAATTTTGGCAATAAAAAAGGCCGCATTGCGACCTTATTAGATGAGATGATTTCTTCCTGAATAATTATCTAGCGGTAATTTGCCCACACTTACGATGACCAGCCGCGTAAAGTGCTACGTCTGGCAAACATACACCGGTTTCTGGTGGCTTATGACCAAACTCATTTGCGTACACAATGGCTGCCCGCTCCAGATTGCGTCTGTATTCTTCCAGTTGCCAGAATGCATCTTTCGCCATGAACTGAAGTGATTTTGCGTCTTCAATGCGTTTTGGCGTTTCGTGTTTTCCTTTGGCCTGAATCTGCGCACGGCTAAGAGTAGGGCGGTGCATTACTTCTGAGCTTGCCGTTACCGCATTCTGAAGCGCTGCACGGCGCTCGCGACGACGACCTGCTGCTGAGCCATTGAAAGTTGTTCTGCGTGTCATATAGACCTCCTGATGAACTTTGGTGATGCGATGCCAGATGCTTATCTTCTGGTTGTCTCGATGGACTGCAATTCATCGCATCCCAAAGCTCACTTTGGTCGTTCCGGCTTTTCAGCCGCGTAGATTCATCACTGAATCGTTGTATGTTCACCATCCTGGTGAGTAGTGTGTCCTGTTGATGTGTTTAGTATACGTATGGTAAACATCATTGCAAATACATTTTGTATCCTCATAGTTGTTTTGTTTACATTGTGTTGATTTTTAAAGTGATTTATTTTTTTAAATCCTCTATGCCATACTGTCCTGAACAAAAAACGAGCGAGGAATCTGTGTGAAAAGTGAGGATGAGTTCTTTGCGGAGCTTCACCCGCAAGTGGTTGAGGTTCTCGGTACTGCGCTGATGCAGGTACTGGTAGAGCAGCGCGAACCTTCGCGTGAAGCTTTGATAGAAATGATTCAGGTGCTGTGGCAGGAAGAGGATGTGGACTTGGCTGTAGAACTGGCTATTGATGTTCTGACACTGCCGAAAGAGTAGGGATCTTTGTGGTTACAAGGTGGCGAGCAAATGGATGAAATAGCTATGCGTTTGCGTAATTATCAATGAGTTACGTTGGCGGGCGAATTGTTTACGTAGGGATCGGCAGGCAGTGAACCCCAGCTCGGCGTCAGGGTTACTTTATGTAGTATTTAGAAAAAACGGCTATTAGAACAGTAATAACAAGGGCTATGACAATTTTCCAAGTCTGACCATTCAGCTCTTTGTGTAAATCTTCCTTTGTACACATTGTGGCCTTGATAACAGCTAGATCAGTGCTAATAGAAGCTATTTTCTCTTCCAATTTTTCTACACGTTTTAGCATGTCATCACCACCGCCATTGCCACCACCATGCCGTGAGTATGCATCATCAGTGAAGTGGTGTCCAATTTGGCGAGAGATGTCTTGATTTGGACGAAGCTGAGTAACGGTGTTATTGGAACTCATTGCGAACCACTCCAGCACGCTTAATATCGAAAAAAGAGCTTTTCACATCAATGATTTCTTTGGTGTCTGGATTAACCAGTGATGCTCTAACTTCAAATATTCCAGGGTTAATAATTTCAACCTTAGGAAACGTTATTTTTATGGATGCCGACACAACAGTTTCTCCATCACCAGCTTCTGCAACGGTGAAAAACATATGGTTGGAAAATTTCTTTGTATCAATTGGAATTGGTGTCTCATTGTCATTGAACACCTCGATGCCAACGGAGTATTTCTTGGCCGCTCTAAGACCGATAAAAAAAATACCGAATGACAAATCCACTTCATATGAGTCTTTTGCCATCTCATAGATGAGGACTGGGGCTCCTGATTTGCTGCCATCTATCGCGATCGGGATAACATAAGAAATACGTTCTTTAATCATTTGTATATCACCCAAACATCCCTTATCCATCATCACCCGAATATCTCATCAGGCCATTGGCTGGCTACAACCTTACCTACAACCCTGCATTGTTCGTTACATGGCATTATTGGGAACTGAGGGTTTAGCGGTTGTAGGAATACTTGTCCGCTGTCTTTGATGAGCTTCTTAAAAGTGAACTCATCACCACATAACCTTGCAATGCAAAAATCGCCTGGGTCTACAGGAACTTCTGGGTCTACAAGAATCAGCATTCCTTCAGGAAAGCTTGGTCGTGATCCCGCTGGAGCCGTCATTGAGTGGCCTTCAACTTCAAGCCAAAAAGATGAATCACTGGCTTTTTTGGTCGTACTAATCCAGCATTCTGCATCTCTCTCGGTGAATGTGCGAAATTCTGGTGTAAACATTCCAGCCTGAACGTGAGAGAAGAATGGGTATTCAAATTGAGGTTTAACAGGCTTTTGTTCTGTTGATTCTCCAACGCTAAAGGTTCCGTCAGCGTTGAACCTCACGTCTGTAACTCCAAGATATTGAAAAATTGCTCCAATTTCTTGTATTGATGGGTTCCTTCTTCCGTTAAGCCAATGACTAACAGCACCTTTGGTTACACCAAGGTGTTCAGCAACTTTATCCTGATTCAATCCAAGCTGATCAATCCTTTGCTTCGCTATGTCATACCAGTTCATTTTCATCCTTAAATTATACAATTTGTATCAAACAAGAACAGTCACAACTCGTAAACTATGTATTGCGATATTGAATACGATGTGTATACTTATTGGTGAGGAGGATCCTATGAATAATATTCGCAATTTTCGCGAGCGCTTCGGTTTAACGCAGGAAGATCTTGCGAAAGTACTCGGTTGTACGCGTGGTGCAGTTTGTCATTACGAGACAGGCAGAAGGGGAATGGACATCAATCTTTGTCGCGCTTTTATCAATGCGTTCAAAGAATACGGTTACGAACTAACCATAGACGATCTTTTTCCACCAAAGGCTGCGTAAGCAACACCACTTCCAACAACGGACATTCGTCCTACGTCGCTGAAAAGCGAACTCCAGATAACAAATAAACCACAGGTTTATGCGCCAGTGCGCATAGCCACAACTAACTATTAACTACAGGAATGTTCACATATGGAACTCACAAGCACTCGCAAGAAAGCCAACGCAATTACCAGCAGCATTCTTAACCGGATAGCTATTCGTGGTCAGCGGAAAGTCGCTGATGCGCTGGGCATTAACGAATCTCAAATTTCACGATGGAAAGGCGATTTCATTCCGAAAATGGGGATGTTATTGGCGGTTCTGGAGTGGGGTGTTGAGGATGAAGAGTTGGCAGAACTGGCAAAGAAAGTTGCGCATCTGCTGACAAAAGAAAAAGCCCCGAAGAACGGCGAATTCTTCGAGGCCTGATGTAGAAAGACTGGATCAATCCACAGGAGTAATTATGCCAAAACAACTCAGTCCTGACCAGGACAAATTACACAAAAACATACTACGTGATCGCTTCCTGTCCAGCTTCAAGCAGCCTGGTCGATTCCGGGCTGAGTTGGAAAAAGTGAAGCTGATGCAGAAGGAGAAAGGTCATGAGTAATCTTGCAACCGTAACACATTTAAGGCCTTCACAACGGCCTGTGGAGCGTCGTGTGGCAGAAGTTGAAGATGGTTATACCCGTCTTGCAAATGTCCTGTATGAAGAGCTTATCGGCGCAGATTTAACGAAAAATCAGAGCAAGGTTGCCCACGCCATATGCCGTAAAACATACGGCTACGGTAAAAAGATGGATCGCATCTCTGATAGTCAGTTAGCTCAAATTACCAGGCTGCCAAGACAGAAGGTAAACAAGGCCAAGAATGAGCTTATCGCGATGAAGGTTATCCTTCGCGAAGGCCAGCAAATCGGGCCAAACAAGAACATCGAGGAATGGCAAATCGAAGGCTGTCACTACTCTGGTGATAATGTCACTGCATTGGTGACAAAAAGTGTCACCAAAACGGTGACAGCGCTGTCACCAAAACAGGGACACACAAAAGAAACTATTACAAAAGAAAAAAGAAATAATAAAAACACTATGTCCGAAAGTGTTCGGACGGAGTGTGAAAAATCACCTGACCGTTACGAAGAAACCGACAAGGCATTCGAGGAAATATTCTGGTGTGCAGGCATGCGGAAAGCCGGGAAGAAAAACGCAGCTTCGGCATTCAGAACACAGTTCAGGGAGTGGCGTAAAACTACCAGGGGGACGGCAAGCGAGTTTGCCACGATGCTGGCAGAAGACATCGCATGCAGGAATGGTAAGCAGTTCGGATTCGACAGGTTGTTACCATCGAGCTACCTGAACGGTCAGCGCTGGAACGACGAAAAGCCAGAAACAATTCAACCACAATCCAAACCATCATCCGCAATCACCGTATCGAAAACTGGCTACGTGTTTTTCGACAGGTGAATCATGAAATCCAGAATCAAATCGTTACTTATCGCTGGCTATAACCGTGGCTGGCTTAGTTCTGCATTCGTTGAGTTCTGGTTTAACCGTCTCGATCTGAGGTCAGCGTAATGACTCCAAGTGAACTGAGTGACCTGCTATGGACGCAGGTAGACAGGGTGGCCCCGCACCTGTTGCCAAACGGCAAGAAAGAGGGGCATGAGTGGGTTGCCGGTAACGTCAACGGTGACAAGGGAAACAGCCTGAAGGTCAACCTTAGCGGCAAGAAAAAATGGGCTGATTTCGCTGAGGGCGACGGCGGTGACATGCTTGATTTGTGGATGGCCTGTCGGGGAATAAATCTGCATCAGGCTATGCAGGAGGCAAAGGCATTTCTCGGTATCAAGGATGATGACCACCATTTCGACGCCAGACGTGAGAAGAAATTCTCCAGACCTGATCGCAAGAAAATCGCCCGCTACGTTACCAGAACAGAATCCCATCTTGAGTACCTGCAATCGCGTGGCATATCTCCAGAAGTCGTAAAGCGGTACGAGGTGGTCAGCGGCAAGGTGTGGAATGGAGAGCGAGAACTGGATGCTTTGGTGCTTCCGTACAAACGCGATGGTGAGTTGTTGCAGGTCAAGAGAATCAGCACCGAACGTCCGGACGGGAAGAAAGTCATCATGGCAGAAGGCGACTGTGAACCTTGTCTGTTCGGATGGCAGGCTCTCGATGCTGGCGTGAGGGCGGTTGTACTTTGCGAAGGCGAAATTGATTGCATGAGCTATGCGCAATACGGAATTCCGGCGCTATCTGTCCCGTTCGGTGGCGGGAAAGGCGCTAAACAACAGTGGATTGAGTTTGAATACCATAACCTCGACAGGTTTGAGGAAATATTCATTTCGATGGATGTTGATGATGTAGGTCGCGAAGCTGCAAGGGAAATCGCAAGCCGACTGGGTGAACATCGCTGTCGTCTGGTTACGCTGCCACACAAAGATATCAACGAATGCCTGATGAACGGCGTCACCGAGGATGAAATCTGGCAGTACATCGGGACAGCGTCATATTTCGACCCGGAAGAACTCTACAGCGCTCGTGAGTTTTACCAGGATACAGTCAATGCTTTCTACGGCAAGCAGCAGTATCTGTTTAACCCACCGTGGGAAACGCTGGCTTACAACTTCCAGTTCCGCGAGGCGGAGTTAACTCTTGTCAATGGCGTGAACGGTCATGGAAAAACGGAGGTTGTCGGGCATATGGCACTTGAGGCCATGAGGCAGGGGGTAAAAACATGCGTCGCCTCGCTTGAACTGAAGCCAGGAATTCTGCTTAAACGCCTGACCCGGCAGTCTACATGTTGCAAAATGCCGCCAGTTCTGGAAATTGAATCAGCATTTAAGTTTTACGATGACCGGCTCTGGTTATTTGGCCTGACAGGTACGGCCAAGGCGGAACGCCTGATTGAAATTTTCACATATGCCAGACGGCGATACGGCATCCAGTTATTCATCATCGACAGCCTCATGAAGTGCGGTATTGGCGATGACGATTACAACGGACAAAAGGCGTTTGTTGACGCGCTGTGCGACTTCAAGAATAAAACCAACTCTCACATTATTCTCGTCACTCACTCCAGAAAGGGAGACAGCGAGGAGAAACCTACCGGAAAGATGGACGTAAAAGGCTCAGGAGCGATTACAGACCTGACAGATAACCTGTTTATCATCTGGCGCAATAAAGCTCGCGAGAGAGCGTTACAGCGCGTTCAGGCTGGCGAGCAAATTAACGAGAAAGACCAGCAACTTCTTGCTGCACCCGCATCTGTTTTAATGCTTGAGAAGCAGCGAAACGGGGAAGGGTGGGAAGGTGGTGTGCCGTTATTTCTTGACGAGCAGTCTCACCAGTTCCTGCAAATGGAAGGTGCGTCACCATACAACTATATCGCTAACATGCCGAAATCGGAGTATGACGAAGTGTGGAGGCAGGAGAATGTTACGGAGTACTAAATGACCATCTACATCACTGAGCTGGTAACAGGCCTGCTGGTAATCGCAGGCCTTTTTATTTGGGGGAGAGGGAAGACATGAAAAAACTAACCTTTGAAATTCGATCTCCAGCACATCAGCAAAATGCCATTCACGCAGTACAGCAAATCCTTCCAGACCCAACCAAACCAATCGTAGTAACCATTCAGAAACGCAACCGCAGCTTAGACCAAAATAGGAAGCTTTGGGCTTGCCTTAGTGATGTCTCACGTCAGGTTAACTGGCATGGTCGCTGGCTGGATGCAGAAAGCTGGAAGTGTGTGTTTACCGCAGCATTAAAGCAGCAGGACGTTGTTCCTAACCTTGCCGGGAATGGCTTTGTGGTAATAGGCCAGTCAACCAGCAGGATGTGTGTAAGCGAATTTGCGGAGCTATTAGAGCTTATACAGGCATTCGGTACAGAGCGTGGCGTTAAGTGGTCAGACGAAGCCCGGTTAGCACTGGAATGGAAAGCGAGATTTGGAGACGCCGCATGAAACACTGCTACCGCTGCGGAGAAAGCAAAGACGATTATCGATTCCGGCCAAATCAACCTTATTGGCACCAATGGTGTATCAGATGTGAGCGGTCGCCAGTAGGTAATTTCCCGGCGCCAGAGACGAAGGAGGACGTATGGCACGACAGCGACGAAGTATCACCGACATAATCTGCGAAAACTGCAAATACCTTCCAACGAAACGCTCCAGAAATAAACCAAAGCCAATCCCAAAAGAATCTGACGTAAAAACCTTCAACTACACGGCTCACCTGTGGGATATCCGGTGGCTTAGAGAACGTGCGAGGAAATGACAATGGATTATTCACAGTTAAGTGATTTTGAAATTAACAAGCGAGTGGCAATCGCAAATGGACTTTTGGTTCAGGGCATTGATGATAGTAAAGCCACTGGAATGACTAGCAAATATCACGAACTCCGGCCGCACACTGTTTGGGTGAGTGATGGTAAAAACCCATGGGTGCAATATGCACCAACTCTTTGCTGGGAGGATGCTGGACCTGTCATCTTGAAGAATCGCATCAGTCTTGTTTGGGATTGCGCTGAAGATGGCAGTTCTGAATGGTGGAATTCTGTTGATCAGTTCGATTCTTGCCGAGTTCAGTACCAGTCTAATCCCCTCCGCGCCGCCATGATTGTCTTTCTCATGATGCAGGACGCTAATAATGCTTAGCCCATCCCAATCCCTTCAATACCAGAAAGAAAGCGTCGAGCGGGCTTTAACGTGCGCTAACTGCGGTCAGAAGCTGCATGTGCTTGAAGTTCACGTGTGTGAGCACTGCTGCGCAGAACTGATGAGCGATCCGAATAGCTCAATGTACGAGGAAGAAGACGATGGCTAAACCAGCGCGAAGGAAATGCAAAATATGCAAGGAATGGTTTCACCCGGCATTCTCAAATCAGTGGTGGTGCTGCCCGGAACACGGAACTCAGTTAGCACTCAAACTACAAAGTAAACAGCGAAAAAAAGCGGAAAAAGCAGCAGAGAAGAAACGACGACGAGAGGAGCAGAAACAGAAAGATAAACTGAAGATTCGAAAACTCGCCTTAAAGCCCCGCAGTTACTGGATTAAACAAGCCCAACAAGCCGTAAACGCCTTCATCAGAGAAAGAGACTGCGACTTACCATGTATCTCGTGCGGAACGCTCACGTCTGCTCAGTGGGATGCCGGACATTACCGGACAACTGCTGCGGCACCTCAACTCCGATTTGATGAACGCAATATTCACAAGCAATGCGTGGTGTGCAACCAGCATAAAAGCGGAAATCTCGTTCCGTATCGCGTCGAGCTTATTAACCGTATCGGTCAGGCCGCGGTAGACGAAATCGAATCAAACCATAACCGCCATCGCTGGACTATCGAAGAATGCAAAGCGATTAAGGCGGAGTATCAGCAGAAACTTAAAGACCTGCGTGACAGCAGAAGAGAGGCAGCATGAGCAAAATCCAATACCCAATGACCACTGCGGCAATTTTCAATGACGTTGTCTATCCGCTGCATTTCGACAATGCCGGCAAGGTTATGCAAGAAATGGAAGGCGCTGTTAACTGGTTCTGCAGGTGGTGCAACGAAGAGAAAGACGCTGTGAAAGTGAGATTGTTGGTCAGTTGCTGGGGTCAATATCTGATTTATGAGCAGGTTATCCGGGAGGCAGCATGACGCCATCTATCAAAACCATCCCAGAGTTGCTCATTGAGACATATGGAAACCAGACAGAAGTAGCACGGCGCTTATCGTGCCACCGCAACACAGTCAGGCGTTATCTGTACGACAAAGAAGCCAGGTATCACGCCATCGTTAACGGCGTTTTAATGATTCATCAGGGCGGGAGAGGTATCTATGACCGTAACCAGCATTAACCAGGCGAAACAGCAGCGTGAACGTGACGAAGCTGAATTGCGCAGCGTCAGAGAGATGACGGAGCAACACCAGAAGGCGATGGATTATCTGCATGAGCGAGAGCGTGAACTGGTGAACCGGCTTGGATTGAACAAGCCGGCGGGAGGCGATGCTGCATGAGACTCGAAAGCGTAGCTAAATTTCATTCGCCAAAAAGCCCGATGATGAGTGACTCACCGCGGGCTACGGCTTCTGACTCTCTTTCCGGTACTGATGTGATGGCTGCTATGGGGATGGCGCAATCACAAGCCGGATTCGGAATGGCTGCATTCTGCGGTAAGCACGAACTCAGCCAGAACGACAAACAAAAGGCTATCAACTATCTGATGCAATTTGCACACAAGGTATCGGGGAAATACCGCGGTGTGGCAAAGCTTGAAGGAAATACTAAGGCAAAGGTACTGCAAGTGCTCGCAACATTTGCTTATGCTGATTATTGCCGTAGTGCTGCGACGCCGGGAGCAAGATGCAGAGATTGTCACGGTACAGGCCGGGCGGTTGATATTTCCAAAACTGAACAGTGGGGAAGAGTTGTTGAGAAGGAGTGCGGAAGATGCAAGGGCGTCGGCTATTCAAGGGTGCCGGCAAGCGCCGCATATCGCGCCATAACGATGCTAATCCCAAACCTTACCCAACCCACCTGGTCACGCACTGTTAAGCCGCTGTATGACGCTTTGGTGGTGCAATGCCACAAGGAAGAGTCAATCGCAGACAATATTTTGAATGCAGTTACGCGTTAATAGCATGATTGCCACGGATGGCAACATATTAACAGCATGATATTGACTTTTTGAATAAAGTTGGGTAAATTTGACTCAACGATGGATAAATGCACTCGTTAAATAAAGCCCTGAGTTTAACAGCTCGGGGCTTTTCGCGTTTTAAGCACGACATTTCTGAAAGCGCCCTATCACCAATCACCAGAACACATCCAGATACCCTTGCACATTCGTGGCGACGGGGTAGTGACGCTTTCACCCTATAAACAACCACCAATACCAATAGGAATAACAATGCTTACTCTCAAGACGATTAACTCAGATAAAGACACCTCTATTTTCCAAGTGACAGGTGATGTCAGCTACGTGAAAGAGTCAAGAATGATTTTCTTCACTGGATGGCATGGAGGTGATTCCGAAGTGCTACTTGACGATGGAGAAGTTGCTTACGTCTGCAATGAAAAAGGCGTGACAGTAGCTACATTCCAGTAGTCATTACAAAGCGTCTATATATGGGCGCTTGATAATGACCAAAAGAAAACACAGCACTCGGCTGGGCTTCGTGAAATGGGCGGCAAGAGACTGTTGACGCAGCCTCCTGCCTGATTTGCCCATGCCTTTAGTCACGAACAAACCACGTTACTAATCACTGTATCCTGGATTTGTTATTTCCAATATCAATAATTCATAACATTGAACAAATCCTCACGGTCGTGAGGTAAGACATGAAAAAGATGCCAGAAAAACATGATCTGTTAACCGCCATGATGGCGGCAAAGGAACAGGGCATCGGGGCCATCCTTGCGTTTGCAATGGCGTACCTTCGCGGTCGGTATAATGGCGGTGCGTTTAAGAAAACACTAATAGACGCAACGATGTGCGCCATTATCGCCTGGTTCATTCGTGACCTTTTAGTCTTCGCCGGACTGAGTAGTAATCTTGCTTACATAGCGAGTGTATTTATCGGCTACATCGGCACAGACTCGATTGGTTCGCTAATCAAACGCTTCGCTGCTAAAAAAGCCGGAGTCGATGATGCAAATCAGCAGTAACGGAATCACCAGATTAAAACGTGAAGAGGGCGAGAGACTAAAAGCCTATCCAGATAGCAGGGGGATACCAACCATTGGGGTTGGACATACCGGAAAAGTGGATGGTAATCCTGTCGTATCAGGGATGACAATCACATCCGAAAAATCGTCTGAACTGCTTAAAGAGGATTTGCAGTGGGTTGAAGATGCGATAAGTAGTCTTGTTCGCGTCCAGCTGAATCAGAACCAGTATGATGCACTATGTAGTCTTATATTCAATATAGGTAAATCAGCATTTGCTGGCTCTACCGTTCTGCGCCAGTTGAATTTAAAGAATTACCAGGCAGCAGCAGATGCTTTCCTGCTATGGAAAAAAGCTGGTAAAGACCCTGATATTCTCCTTCCTAGGAGGCGGCGAGAAAGGGCGCTGTTCTTATCGTGAGTAGTATTAAGGCAATTATTGCGTCTGTCATTATCTGCATCATCGTCTGTCTTTCGTTGGCTGTTAATCATTACCGTGATAACGCCATTACCTACAAAGAGCAGCGCGATAAAAAAGTCAGTGAACTGAAGAAGGCGACCGCCACCATTACTGACATGCAGCAGCGCCAGCGTGATGCTGATGCACTTGATGCTAAATACACGAAGGAGTTAGCTGATGCGAAAGCTGAAAATGATGCTCTTCGGCGGAAGCTTGATAATGGTGGCAGGGTGCTCGTCAAAGGAAAATGCCCTGTGCCATCCTCAGCCGAAACCTCCAGCGCCTCCGGCATGGGCAATGATGCCACCGTCGAACTCTCTCCAGTTGCTGGACGAAACGTTCTCGGTATCCGGGACGGAATCATCAGAGACCAGACAGCACTAAGAACGCTTCAGGAATATATCAGGACGCAATGCCTTCAATGATAGCGATAATTTTACTCATCATCCTTCACATTTGGCTCTGTAGACAGGGTGGTGATCACTTCTGGAGTGAATCCAGATTAAACATCTCATTGCTGATGCTTGAAGTAAAGCATATGGCGCGCGGTAAGGGGCTGCGTTGAGATAAGAGCCAGTTCATTACAAATACCAGGATTTAGCCTCGCATTCGCGGGGCTTTTTATATCTGAATTTCACAGCGCATCTCACGCGCATATTAACGAGAGCCTTTCAGTAAGCGAGCCTGAGAAATGCCGTTATAGGTGGCGACCTCTCTCGGGCGGCTTTTCTGTGAGACAGGCTCACTTTCTAAAAGGTAAAGACGCTATGAATCATCAATTGGCTAATCTCGATTTCCGGGACATGGTGGTTGTTTCTGGTGATCGCGTGATCACAACCTCCCGCAAGGTAGCAGCTTACTTCGACAAGCAGCATCACCACATCATTCAGAAAATCGAAAAGCTAGACTGTTCGGATGAATTTCTAACCAGCAACTTTTCGCGGGTTACCTATGAACACAAGGGTAATCAGTATGTTGAATATGAAATTTCCAAAGACGGCGCGATGTACATCATCATGTCGTTTACCGGCAAAAAAGCTGCCGCCATCAAAGAGGCGTTTATCAAAGCATTTAATTGGATGCGTGACAGGCTGATGGAGATGGCTCACTCATACCAAAGAGAGCACAACGAGTTAATGCTGGAGTTCATGAAGGAAAAGGATGTTGCCAGTATGTCAGGACGCTTGCTGAACCGCTGGGGAAAAATTAAGAAGCCTCAGCTACTGGCGAGAATTGAACGCCTTGAACAGCACGGGCAAACCGTAATCCCCGGACTCACCAATTAACGGCAGTACAGCGAAACAACCCAAGCCAGAAAGTGGGGAAATAACAGCGTTGTATCGTCGCAGTATCACCGCATTAACAATGACCGCAGCCCTTAATGGGAGCTCCTTCTGCGTGAGTGTGCAATGATAATCAATAACGATGCATACCGGGGTTTGCAGCTTTTACGATGGCTGGTCTATCCCTCATTGCTCGCCATCTCGATGCGGGGGTAGAAGAAATCGAGAGTGTTTTACAGTTCTTTCCACCACGAGGGCTCTATAAAGCAGAATTTGTTTTATGTGCGCCTCCGGGTGATATACCAACTAAGTAGAGGAATATTCCAATATGACAGGTCTGACAATTAAGCAAGAAGCTTTCTGTCAGGCATACATCGAAACGGGTAATGCTTCTGAGGCTTATCGGACGGCGTATGCTGCTGACAAGATGAAGCCGGAGGCAGTACATGTTCAAGCATGTAAGTTGCAGGATAACCCTAAGATAGCCCTAAGGATAAAAGAATTGAGGGGCGAGATTAAGCAACGTCATAACGTCACCGTCGATTCTCTCCTCGCTGAACTGGAAGAGGCTCGACAGAAAGCTTTGAGCGCAGAAACGCCTCAATCATCAGCGGCTGTAGCGGCAACGATGGGTAAGGCCAAGCTTACCGGGCTTGACAAGCAGGTCGTGGAGTTAACAGGTCAGGGTGGCGGCCCAGTTCGGGTAGTAACTATGTCGCCTGACGATATTAAGCGGGTGATGGAGAATGACGACTGCTGACGATTCCATCCGCGCCAGCATGTGCGAGGCTGACGGGCTTTATTTTGCGCGTTACTTCTTCAAGCAGCGCACCGGTGGCAAGATGATTGTTGCGCCTCACCACAAAGTGATTCAGCAAACACTGGATCGCGTCATTGATGGTGAGATACAACGCTTAATCATCAACGTCCCCCCTGGCTACACAAAAACAGAACTGGCAACCATCAACATGATGGGGCGAGGGCTGGCACTCAACAACCGCGCTCGCTTTATGCACCTGTCCTATTCGCACAACCTGGCTCTGCTGAACTCCTCGACCGCGCGCGGCATGATTAAGTCGCAGGCGTACCAGTCTATGTGGCCTATGGCATTGCGTGATGACGCAGACAGCAAGGCTATGTGGTGGACTGAACACGGCGGCGGTGTCTATGCGTCGTCAGCTGCCGGACAGGTTACCGGATTCCGTGCCGGGCATATGGAGCCAGGCTGGCAGGGTGCGCTGATCATCGATGACCCGGTCAAGCCGGATGACGCTTATTCCGATACTGTGCGAAACGGCGTTAACAACCGCTTTAACGAGACAATCAAATCACGACTGGCGATCGAGACGACACCGATGATTGTCATCATGCAGCGCATTCACTACCACGACCTGAGCGGCTATCTGCTGCGTGGCGGGAGTGGAGAGAAATGGCATCACCTGAATCTGCCGGTGATTATCGACAATAGTCAGCCATACGCTGCGCAGTATCCTGAAAATACCCACGCTATACCAATTGACCATGGCCTGCCTGATGGCTGGCTATGGCCGTTTAAACATAACGAATCACATCGTGTATCGCTGTTCTCGCACCGTCGCACCGCCGAAGCTCAGTACATGCAGAAGCCTCGCAGGTTTAATGCCGAAGGAGCCCTGTGGACAGAAGTGATGATCAGCGCAGCGCGAGAACTGCAAATTCATCATGATAAGGTTCGCACCGTCGTAGCGATTGACCCGCAGGCAACGAATAGCGATGAGAGCGATGAAACGGGAATTGTTGCTGCAAGCTCATATGGTGGCGGCGATAAAAAGCAGTTCTCTGTGGATGGAGATTACAGCGGCAAATATTCGCCCGCAGGGTGGGCCAAGAAAGCTATATCGGCCTATGAGCAGCACGAAGCTGACGCGATAGTCATTGAGACGAACCAGGGCGGAGACATGGCGGAGGAGACACTCCGCAACGCCGGGTTCAAAGGTCGCATCATTCGTGTCCATGCCAGCAAAGGGAAGTATGCCCGCGCGGAGCCGATATCGGCGCTCTACGAACAGGGGCGAGTGGCAAATCACGGCAATCTCTACGTGTTGGAGAACCAGCTGATGGAATACATACCCGCCACCGCGAAGAAATCACCTGACCGGCTCGACGCGATGGTTTACGCACTGACAGAACTGAATGGATCGCAACCTGTGGGGATGATGATTCCTAAGCGCCTTCGGGGGGGATAATCATGAAAGACAAATGCAAATGCCCTGGCTGTGAACGCAAAAGAAAAGGTTGGCCTGGTTATCAGCCATGTGCCAAAAATTATCCCGCTGGGGAAATTGCTCCACCACCTAAGCGACCATAACGGACAAACCATGACTGACAAATTAACACTAGCCGTCAATCACGCGCTGAATAACGTCAGGCTAGCTCGCGCCCGTATGGGGATGCTGGCACCAACAATGGGTCTGGATAATAAGCGTCATTCCGCATGGTGCGAATACGGCTTCCCTGAGCAGGTAACATACGAAAATCTCTATGCGCTCTATCGCCGCGGTGGCATAGCCCACGGCGCAGTTGAGAAACTGGTTGGCAAGTGCTGGCAGACGAACCCGGAAATCATCGAGGGTGACGACGCAGACGAGAGCGAAGATGAAACCGCGTGGGAGAAGAAAACGAAGCTGGTATTCACCAACCGATTATGGCGCTCATTCGCTGAGGCGGATCGCCGTCGTCTTGTCGGTCGATATGCCGGAATACTGCTGCACATCCGCGATGAAAAAGACTGGAATCTGCCTGCCACGAAAGGCCGTGGGCTACAGAAGGTTTCCGTGTCATGGGCTGGGTCGTTGAAGGTTGGCGAGTGGGACACTGGCATTAACTCTAAGACATACGGCCAGCCGAAGATGTGGAAGTACACCGAACGGTTGCCGAATGGTTCAAGCCGCCGTGTGGATATTCACCCTGACCGAGTATTCATCCTGGGTGATTACTCAGAAGATGCAATCGGATTCCTTGAACCAGCATATAACGCCTTTGTCAGTCTGGAGAAGGTGGAGGGTGGTTCAGGTGAGTCGTTCCTAAAGAACGCTGCACGCCAGCTTAATGTCAACTTCGAAAAGGAAATCGACTTCAAAAATCTGGCGTCGCTGTATGGCGTGAGTATTGATGAACTACAGGATAAGTTTAACGAAGTTGCTGGGGAAATTAACCGTGGTAACGACGTGCTAATGACCACGCAGGGGGCGACAGTTACACCCCTCGTTACATCAGTTGCAGACCCTACAGCAACATACAACGTGAACCTCCAGACAGCAGCCGCAGGGGTAGATATTCCTACGAGAATTCTGGTTGGTAATCAGCAGGCAGAACGTTCAAGTACTGAAGACCAAAAATATTTCAACGCCCGATGTCAGTCTCGCCGCGTAGACCTGTCATTCGAGATAGAGGACTTTTGCGACAAGCTCATTGAGCTGCAGATTATCGACTCCGTCAGCCAGAAAGCGGTGATATGGGATGACCTGAACGAACAGACCGGTACTGAAAAGCTCACCAACGCCAAGACCATGGGCGAGATTAACCAGACCATGCTGGGCAGCGGTGACAACCCGGCGTTTAGCCGTGAGGAGATTCGCACAGCTGCGGGCTATGACAATGATGACGAAGAGCCGTTAGGAGAAGAGGATGGCGACGAAGAGGACAAAGCCACCGATTCTGCCGCGTAACTATCAGGATCCGACCGGAGCCGATGCGCTGGAACGCCGGGCAATGAAAGACTTCTCCAGGCGGATGAATAAGATTGGCAAAGCGTACAAATCAGCACTAGACAAAATACCTTCCTCCCTCGCAGTAAACGCCAGATATGAATACCAGCTAAACCCAACGCTGCTCTCCATCATCCTGAACGATGCCAGTTACCTGGTAGACCAAGTGCTGCTTGATGGTAACGAATACGACCTATGGTTTTACGAGTACATCGAACTGGCTGCTGAGAAAGGGACAGGGCAAACCTTCTACAACCTCAGCCAGCAATCACCTGTGTATGCAGCAGGACGCGAGTCACTGGCGGCAATCCTCGCAAGTGACTCGTATCAGCAACGTATGGCGCTGGTACATGCGCGTGTGTTTGAGGAAATGAAAGGGCTGAGTGCTGATGTTAAGCGCGACATGGCACGAGTGCTGACTGATGGCGTGGGGCGAGGTCTTAATCCCCGTGACATTGCTCGTAACCTGACTGCACAGGCTGGCATAGAGAAGCGCCGGGCGAACAGGATAGCGCGCACTGAAGTGACTACCGCGCTGCGTCGAGCCAAGTGGGATGAAGACAAGGAGGCGAATGACCTCTTCGCCCTGAAAACGCTTCTGGTTCACATCTCGGCGCTGTCACCGACAACGCGACACACCCACGCCGTGCGCCATGCTCACCTCTACACAAATGAAGAGGTTCGTGAATGGTATGCAAAGGATGCGAACAGTATCAACTGCAAATGCAGCCAACAGGCAGTTCTGGTTGACGACGATGGAAGGCCTCAGTTCCCAGACACCATTACCAAACTCAAACAGGAATATAAATCGATGCAGGCGCGCGGTTACGCCTGGGCGGAGAAATAACTATGCCAATTCAGATTCACGTCAACACAAAGGTAAACAGCCAGACCATCCGCCGTGAGATTTATAACGGGCGAGAGCATGTCGTTATTCCAAGTTACACGCTTCCTGCCAACGTGATTATGAACAGAGAGTTCTATCCAGAGGCAGAGATAACCGCGAACTATCAAAGCATGGAAGGGACAATAGCACCGCTAGGTCATCCAACAGTTGATGGGCGGAATGTTTCTGCATTCTCACCAGAAGGGTTATGCACCAATTTCATCGGAGCGTGGAATCGCAATGTGAGCCTGAAAGGGAATCGCGTTTATTCAGAAAAGTGGGTAGACGTTGAGAGAGCGATGCAATCTCCAGGCGGTCAGCGTCTGATGGAGCGCATTTCGTCTTTGGAAAGCGGTGATTCATCGGAGCCTATCTGGTCAAGCGTTGCAGTGTACCGAGAGCAGATTCCTGCACCGGAAGAACTGAAAAAGCAGGGTGCTGATTGGGTAGTAAAGATTCATTCAATTGATCATGACGCAATTCTTCTCGACGAACCACCGGCAGCCGGACCAGAAAAGGGCGTCGGCCTAATGGTGAACGCAGACCAGGCAATATCGCTACAGCCTAATAGTGGGGCGTTGATTGGCGAGTCCTACCGGGAGCGTGAACAACGCCTTGACCGTGCAGCCAAAGCAAAGTTCGCACCAGGTGAAAACGAATACGCCTGGGTAGCTGATTTCACTGACTCGCAGGCGGTAATCGTCAGAAACGGCGGCGGCGCTGAGGTATTTGGCTACAAGTCCGATGGCGGCGCAATCACATTCGACGATACCGGAACGGCAGTCGCACGACAGGAATCATGGGTGACTATCGTCGCCAATAAATTCAAATCTCTTTTCACACCGCAGGAGCAGCCTGCAACAAACCACAAAACGGAGGGCGACATGCCTTTAACCAAAGAAGAACTGGAACAACTCGGCAGCATGGTTAGCGAGGCCGTTGCCACCAATACCGAAAAAGCGATCAAGCCTCTCGCAGAAAAGGTAGATGCGTTGCAGGCCAACCAGCAGCAATTGGCTGAAACTCTGACTGCCAACTCCCGTGCAGAAGAGAAAGCCAAGCGCGAAGCCGTTGCAAAAGTTCACGGCGAAATCGTGGCAAACGCACTGTCGGATGATGCGCTGGATGCGATGTACAAAACCATTGGTGAATCCGCGCCGCTGGGAACCAACTCTGCGCAACAGCAGAAAGAAACTGGTGCACCTGCCGCATCTGAATACTTCAAATAAGGAGCCTGGATAATGTCACGTTATCGTCGCGTTAATATCGATGGGAAATCGCTCTACAAGACCGAAACCCGTCTCACCGCCGCAGAACTACTGCCAGGCACCGCCGTCACTATTAACGGTGATGGTAAGTTCGCACAAGCCACAGCATTAACTGGCCGCATGTACATTATTGATTGTGCTTATCATCAGGGGCTTGGCATTCGTGATGCCGTTCCTGCTGGCGATTCTGCTGTTGGCAACTATATCGAAGAAGGTCGTGAACTTGCGCTTCTGTGTGTACCTGGTGCGTACAAGAAGGACAGCCCGATTAAGCTTGGCGCGGCTGGTCAATTCACACTGGCAACTGGCGACACCGATTCAGTAATCGGCTACAGCCAGGACGAGTTCACCATCGCAGCCAGCACCACCGACTTCATTCGCGTTCGTATGCGCGTTGGCACTGCCTCCGCTGCAGGCGCGTAACAAAAGGATAAACATATATGTATTTCTCTAAAGAGACACTGGCGACCAACTCGCGCCTTGGTGGTCACTGGAATGAGCTTTGGGCAAACCGCAACATGTGGAACGCACAGCATGATGCCATGATTGCGGCAAATCGTTCTAATATGACTCCTGAATGGCTGGCGGTTAATGCTGTAGGCGGTTTTACGCGTGATTTCTGGGCCGAGATTGACCGTCAGGTGCTGCAACTGCGTGATCAGGAGGTTGGCATGGAAATCGTCAACGACCTGATTGGTGTGCAGACTGTTCTTTCTGTTGGCAAAACTGCAAAGCTCTACAACGTTATTGGTGATATCGCTGATGATGTGTCTGTGAGCATTGACGGTCAGGCTCCATTCTCATTTGACCATACCGAATATGCGAGTGATGGCGACCCGATTCCGGTATTCACCGCAGGTTACGGCGTGAACTGGCGTCATGCTGCTGGTCTTAACTCTGTAGGTATTGACCTTGTGCTGGATTCGCAGATGGCTAAAATGCGCAAGTTTAACCAGAAGCGTGTCAACTACTATCTGAACGGCGACCCGAATATTCAGGTGCAGTCCTACCCGGCACAGGGTATCAAAAACCACCGTAACACCAAGAAGATCAACCTGGGTTCTGGTTCGGGTGGCGCAAATATAGACCTGACCACTGCCGATATGACAGCACTGTTTGCTTTCTTCGGGAAAGGCGCATTTGGTACACTGGCGCGCGCCAACAAAGTCGCTCAGTATGATGTGATGTGGGTGTCACCTGAAATCTGGGCTAACCTGGCTCAACCGTATGTAGTAAACGGCGTAGTTAGCGGCAACGTACTGAATGCTGTGCTGCCATTTGCGCCTGTTCGTGAAATTCGCCCGACCTTTGCGCTGAGTGGCAACGAGTTCATTGCCTATGTTCGCCGTCAGGACATCATTTCTCCGCTGGTTGGTATGGCTGTTGGCGTCGTGCCGCTGCCGCGTCCGTTACCTAACGTTAACTACAACTTCCAGATCATGTCTGCTGAAGGTTTGCAAATCACCGCAGACGACCAAGGCCTGTCCGGAGTTGTCTATGGCGCTAACCTTGTGTAAGGAAATGGTATGGCTAAATACGAAGTTGTACGACCATGGTTCGGCGTAAAGGTTGGCGATGTGGTGGATATAAAAGAACTGCATCCAGCCCTGAAGTCGAACGTTCGTCTGATGCGTGGAGAGGCGGGTAGTGACCTAACACCGGCAACTCCAGAAGCGAAATCAGGCCGACCCCGTAAAAACGAATAGCCGCGAAAGCGGTTTTTTTATGCCCTCTTCGGAGGGCTATAAGAGGCTCGCATGATTACCACAGAACAGGCCAAGGAATATCTGGAGTCAGTGGGTATCACGCTGCCAGATTTCATTCTGCAGGCTATCGTAGAGCAGGCTAACAGCATTCAGGAGTGCCTCGATGCACATTACCCGCCCGCAACGGCGCTGCTAATTCAGACCTATTTACTGGGTTTAATGGCGTTGGGGCAGGGTGATAGATACATCAGCTCTCAGACCGCGCCTAACGGCGCATCGCGTTCATTTCGGTATCAGTCTTTTGCTGACCGATGGAAGGGGTCCTTATCACTGTTGCGTGGCGCTGACAAATTCGGTTGCGCCGAAGGCCTCATCCCCCCTGACCCAACAAATACCGCTTTCGCAGGTATCTGGATAGGCAAAGGCGGTTGCATGTGTAACGGGAGCCGCTGATGGCTTTAATATCGGTCAGGCAGAGACTTCCTGAGCCATTCGTAAAGGTTTGGGTTATCACTGATAGCGGAAGGCGAGTTACAGGGTACGTTAAAAGCAACGGTGAATGGTATTTGCTGTGCCGAAAGGTGGCAGCTGAGAACCCGGAGGTTATCCGGTGGGAGGATGATAGTGTCAGTCACGGCTAAGTGGTGTTATACCAACGTCGCCACTGTCTATCCTCGCGTCTATGACGACTGGAACAACACCTGGACAAACGGCACCCCATATCTGATTGACTGCACCTGGACGGCGAACAATGAAGTTGCTGTTGATGCCAGTGGTAAAGAGTTCACCACCAACCTTATTTTCTTCACTGAGCTGAAGCGTAATGGCGTCACCGCAAACATGCCGCAGCGAGACTGGTACATCGCCAGAGGTGACACCACGGCGCTATCAGATCCGCTTAAAGCCGGCGCGAACGTTATCAGGGCCGTAACCGACTGGGATATGTCACCATTTGGCGAAGAGCCAGATTACAAAATCATGACGTGAGGTAATCATGCCCGTTAAAGGTATCAAGCGCGTCCAGATGAATACCCACCGGGTACTTAGTGACATAGCTGGCATACGCACGGAGAAGGTTCTCTATCTGGTGATGAATGCCGGCGCCAATCATGCCGCTGTAATTACCCCCGTTAAGTCGTCGACCCTCATAAATAGCCAGTACAAGAAGCTCGAACCAATACCGTCAGGAATGATTGGCAGAGTGGGGTATACGGCTAATTATGCAGCCGCGGTTAATGCTGCAAAGGGCAAGCTAAAAGGTAAGCCAAGGCCTGACGGTAGCGGGAATTACTGGGACCCTAACGGTGAGCCGGACTTTCTCCGTAAAGGCTTCGAGCGAGATGGGCTCAACGAGATTAAGGCCATCATCAGGCAAGGATACAAAGTATGACACGTAGCGAGGTGTATAACGCGCTGAGAATGTGGTTACAATCTCACGGGTTTGATGTCGGCTACCGCGTCCAGAAACGCTTCTGGAACGAGCTGGAAGGTACGGAAGGGGAAAGATACCTTGTAATCCAGCAAAACGGCGGTGGCACTCCTGAGGAAGCCATAACGCGAGACTTTTTTCGCATCCTTGTTCTGTCAGAACAGAACGACAGCGATATTAACGAAGTTGAAGACCGCGCTGATGCAATCCGCCAGGCGATGATCGACGACTACCAGACTGAGTGCATCATCTCGATGCGGCCAATCGGCGGAATTACCGCCATCCAGACCGAAGAAGGCCGTTACCTCTTCGATATTTCCTTTCAAACCATCATTTCCCGATAACACGGAGATAAAGACATGGCATGTGAAGCAGGTGCTTTCACAGGGCGTGATGTCGTCGTTTATTACGCGATTGGCTGCCCGGAAGTACAACCTACCGCCAGCGCTTACCAGCGACTCGGCATGATGCGCGGTAAAACAGTTAATGCAGAGTGGGAAACCGCAGATGCAACTGCCGATATGAGCGCCGCGTTTACGCAGGAAAATCTTGTTACCTATAAGAACATTTCGTTCTCTGGTGACGGCGTTACCCGCAAAGAGGATGTATACGCGCAAAACGCGCTGAAGCGTCATGTTTATAACCCGCCAGCGGAGACCAGCAACCAGCCGTATGTGTGGTTCAAAATCATCTCTCCAAACGATATCACCGAAGGGCCATTCATGGTTACTTCATGGGGTGATGAAGCTCCACACGATGATGTGGCAACGTGGTCCATTGAGGCATCAAGTGCAGGTCAGGTTGATGTGCGTGATGTCGGTGCAGTTATTACCATTACCACCCATCCGCAGGGTAAAACACTGACTGCTGGCGACACCCTGAATCTGACAGTTGCAGCTACTGTTTCAGATAGCTCGTCATTGACTTATCAATGGAAAAAAGACGGAACCAATGTGAGCTCCGGTGGTACGACAGCTACATATACTAAGTCCAGTGCGACAACAGGCGATTCTGGTTCATATACTTGTCAGATTAGTTCCAGCACCGCAGCCAGTGTAACCACCAATCCGGCCACGGTGACTGTCAACGCATCGTAATTTCTTGCTCAGGAGGCTCCGTCCTCCTTTTTCTTATGGGGATTCATGAAAGCAATCACCGATATCGGCCAGGCTGTCATTCGCGCCGGCGACAAAGAGGTATTTCTCAACCCTTCATTTCTGGCTATGTCCCGAATCGGAACGCCTGAACAAATCGTTGATGTTTTCGTGAAAGTTCATGCGGGCCATTACCCAAAGCACAGAATTGCTGACCCCCAGATACTAAAAGCGGCTAATGCCCGCTGCTTTGCTGAAATGGCGGCAGCTGCAGCCAACGTAGTCAAGCGCTGTTCTGAAGGTGACGTTGCTGAAGTTATCGGTTCCTACTCGGTGACTGGTGCGGGACGACTTCTGTTCAAGCCGGGAGCCATCCCGATCGAGGATGTTATCCAGATTGCCCGCCATCTGATTCTTCATGGTGTAATGGGCGACCAGCCACCGGAAGAATTAGAAGGAAAGAAAGGTGAATACAGCGACAAATTCGATGTTCGGTCATTCGTCTACACCGCTGTTGCTCACCTCGGCATGAGTGAGTCAGACGCCTGGAATATGACAATGACCAGCTTCCGCGCCGCCATGAACGCCAAGTTCCCGCAGAAAGAGAAAGCCAAAGTACCCACTCAGGAGAAGTACGACGAAGTCATGGACTGGGCAGAACAAATGCTGGCGATGGATGCGCAGAGGCATGGGCCGCACTAAAAATCTCTCGCCTTAAGAAATTCGACAAGTGACTTTTAAGACAATGCCTCGCATCCGCGGGGCTTTTTTGTATCCGCAGTAAATGCGCATTCCCCGCGCAAATCAAACCAGGAGCCCTTTTCGGGATATGAGACAGAGATAGGACGGTGGCTTCCATCGTGCCGCTCTTGGGCTGTCCATATCTGGGGAACTGGCTCATATCACCAAAAAGGAAGGAACGATGTCTAACATTATCCCAGTTGATTTCGAAGGCCACTCGATGCGCTTCTATGAGGATGGCTGGATTGATGCAACAACAGCAGCGGAAAAATTCGATAAAGTGCCAAATGAATTCCTCCGTCTGCCGGAAACTGAATCATATATTCAAGGACTTGAGCGTAGATACGGGAAAATCCCGTATGTAAAAACCAGTCGGGCGCGTAAAGATCGTGGCGGCGGAACATGGCTGCACCCAAAACTGGCTGTTCGCTTTGCGCGCTGGCTTTCTGTCGATTTTGAAATCTGGTGTGACGAACAAATAGACGCCATTATTCGCGGCCATACAGCACCTGTTGATGATGAGCGCATTAAGGCAATCTTTCTGCTTAGCGATCCGTCTTCGTGGGAAAAGCGTTTTAATGACCCGCTGTATGATGCACTATTCAGAATGACCGGGCTTCCACGCCATAGAAATGACCGAAAACCAATGTTATTCAGCCTTATTAGCGCTAAGTGGATTTACGGGCCGGTCCTGCCTGCTGAAGTCTACGCGGATGTAAAAGCACGACTGGCGATCGGTGAGAAAATCCACCAACACCTAAAACCAGACGCACTTAAACTGGTTGAGAATCAGATTATTGCTGTGACCAGTATTGCTAATGGTTGTTCCGACTATCGAGACTTCGAAGCCCGCTGCATGGCCGCATTCCCCGTTAAAGGGCAGATGAAGCTTCTGTATGCGGCGGCATGATGAAAGGTGCGAGCAGCCCACTTAGGTGGGCTTTTAAGTGAATTACAGTGAATCAACATGAATTGAGATGAGTAGGAGTGAGACGATATGAGACAACATCATGTTGACCAGTTAACACTAGTGGTATTAGACTGACACCTATAGCACAAGCTATTGTCTAATCAGCACTGCCTAAGTGTAACAAGGGGAACCATCTATGGGTCACGCATTAAAAAAGGCAGATCGCTTGTACATTCCGCCTCGTGACAAATCCACGGTGGCGAAACCTCGTGCAGCGATCAGCGAAGCATGCTCTCACAACGATCAGGTTAAGAATGCGTTTGATTTTGGTTTTTCACGCTATGAAAAAGCGATGGAAGAGCTTTCTAAGGTCTGAGTAAATATCAATGATAGAGCACGTAGAAGGGGTCAACTATCTATCGCTTGATGACATTGTATATATCAACAAAGTTCTGATAGAAACCCAAACTCCAAACGAGCCTATAGCTGTTCTGAATCAGAATAACCTTAGTTCTTCACAATCAAGACCAAGTACCGTCAGGTATTATGAGCAGACAGATGATATGTTTCGTCTGTCTGCTGTACTGATTGAAAGTCTAATCCAAAATCATCCATTCGCGAATGCCAATAAACGAACCGCTATGATGGCTGGTTACGTTTTTTTGTTGCTTAACGGATACGAACTTACTGCTCCTGGTGATGAAGTTGTGACAATTGCGGAAGGTTTAGCGCGAAAGGATTATTCGGTTGAAGATTTGGAAAACTGGCTGTGTCACTGGTCCCGTGAATATGATTCTCGAACACTATGCACAAGTCGAGACAACCAGCTTGAGGATCTAGTTGTTACATCGCACTTCATTCGAGTTATATCCTGCGAGTAACCAGCTATGTTGACGAGGACAGGCACATCCTTGTGCCGTTGACGTTACACGATAAAGTTACATCTTGGTATGGAATCCCCGATGAATGGCTTGGTAACTTTTATCCTGCATGGCTTCTGCAAGGCGCGTTAACAACTGAAGATGGTGCTTCATAGCATCAAGCTCAATATAACCTGCATCTACGTTGTAGCCGCTGTTTCTGAGTTCAAATAAAATGCGCCCCAGAGCGCTTTCTTCTTTACGCTTTAGCACCATCAGAGACATATTTATAACGCCATCAGATTCTGCCCAGGCATTTTCCTTTTGTGCAGCTATGCTGTTTTGAAGCCACCAGTTTCCGGGATAATTAATATTAAGGCGAGCAGGAGCAGGAAGTGTCTGCTTCCCTATAAACTCGCCTTCAATAGCTTTCGTGGCGAGATACTCCATTGCTTCAGTGGTCTGCTTTGGCGATAGTTCATCGATGTGTTTAACGCCGAATTCGCGGTGAATCAGTTTATACACTGACTGATAGGTAGTGCCGTACTTCGCCATGATGCGGTTAACGAGACTGCGCAGTGGCGTGCGGTCGTCGACTGTGGTTTTGGCTATGCTCACAGCCTTTTCAGCATCGCCAGAAACCAGCGCATCATATGCACGAATAACTTTCAGGAAGAACTCAGCGCTGATCCATGTGGCATAGGCGTAAACCAGTTCTTTACAGACATAGGTGCCGCCGTAGCGTCCTTTGTAGCTATCAACTGGTTTAATTGTGCAGATCTGCATATTTAAAATTGTATTAATCAACTCACCAACTTGCTCAAGCCTAAGCCACTGAGCGGGAGCATGGCGAGACTCGTTGCCAGCAGCCTTATGCAGATCATTAAGCGAGTAACGACCTTCTGAATCTTGACGGATAGATATATCGGAAATGACGATTGCAGATTTTGCATCCGCTTGCGTGTGTGCGGCAATGCTTTTTGCTAAATTAGTCATGTCTTGATTCCTTCGTGTGGAGAGAGACAAATCAGAAGCCCTGACTGTTCCCGCAGTCGGGGCTTCGTCATCACAGAACTATGTGTCAAATTCAGGAGTGAACAGTCATCAATAGTCATGTATACTAAATGTTATGGACCATATTGAAGTTAGTCAAGACTAAAGATGATAAAAGATGACTAATAATGACACTATAGCAAAACGTATCATTGAAATGCGCGCAGAGCGTGGTATGTCGCAAAGTGAACTTGCAGCCGCGTCTGAGGTAGCGCCTGCTCAGATTTCGCGTTATGAATCAGGAAAAAATATTCCAAGAGCTAATGTACTTTCAAAAATTGCAAAAGCGTTGAACGTTCCATATGCCTATCTTGCTTACGGCATAATGCCTGACTTTAGTAATTCGGTAAAAGTCAATGAGGACGGGGTTGCGACGCTCTCTTTAGATCTCGACCTTGATGAAGATACATTGGAGAAAGCGAAGGCAATGGCGAGACTAAAGGGGATGACTCTTGATGAGTACATTCGATGGATCGTCAAGTTTGGACTAATTGGACCTCACTAATCCCAAACCCGCTTAACTGCGGGTTTTCCTGTTGCTCCGATCCCTGATACGATTCCCTCATCTTTTACCAAAGGGGATAGGGATATGAAACGAGAAACAATTCTCTTGGCATCAATGCTGACGTTGACTGGGTGTTATGATACTCCGCCAACCAAGGACGAGGCTTTCCAGTTAGGGAAAAGGGAACTTTCAATGGCTTTATGCGGAGATAAATCAGCGTCATGCTTCATTGTCCAGGGGGGAAGCTCCAAGGTTTCAGAAAGGAAGAATGACAATACCTATGGAGCTTCGGCGACTTTCAGGAATATCGTTGGAAAAGAAAAACCATTGGATTACCAAGAAGGTATTGTTTTCTTTGATATTGATGCAAAAAATAAGGCCGTTTACGTAAAATCAATCGAGGCTTGGTCGACAGACGGAAGTAAGTCAATCAGGTTATGCGGCCATAATTACAAATTTTGTAAATCGTAACCCGCTCCGGCGGGTTTTTTATTGCCCGGAGAAAATGAAATGGCCGAGAACGTAGGTGATATTGAATATGTAATTAAGGCTGATACAGCTCAGCTGCTGCGTGCAGATAAGCAGGTTACATCTGTAACCAATAACATGGATACTGGGTTTAAGAAGGCTGATAATTCTGCGTCAAAGCTGTCTACGACAATAAGCAAGCTGTCTGCCGCCATTTCTGTTGCGTTAATTGTTGAGTGGGGGAAGAAGTTCCTTGAGCTTGCGGACAACATGACACAACTCCAGGCAAGGATAGCAAGGCTTTCAACGGATGCCTCCACAGCAAAAGAAACGTTTCAGTCGTTGACGCAAATATCGTCAAAAACAGGCGCCAGCCTGTCGGATACAACCAAACTGTGGGAAACATTGACATCGTCTCTTAAAGAAGCTGGCGCATCGAATGCTCAGGTATTAAATCTTACCGATACGCTGCAAAAAATTGGTCGCATAGGCGGAAACTCGACAGAAGAAATGTCGAATGCTCTTCGCCAGTTTGGACAGTCAATTGCGTCAGGCACTGTCAGAGCAGAAGAATTTAACTCAATCCTCGAACAGATGCCTGAGTTAGCAAGACAGATTGCTGCTGGTATGGGTATTAGCATGGGCGAGTTGCGTCAGCGAATGCTCAATGGAAAGTTGACAGCGCAAGATGCTCTTAATGCTATACAGGACAGAACGACAGTTGTTAACGAGGAATTTAATAAGCTTCCACGTTCATTATCACAAGCTACCGGCTCTCTCGAAACATCATTTGCAAAACTTGTCTCCTCAATAAATGACGCAACTGGAGCATCAAGTGCAGCAGTTACTGTCATTGATGAATTGGCAAAATACATCGAGTTACTCGGAGACTCGTCAACATCAACTGCAGATAAACTATGGTCTCTCGCTGGTGCTATTTCAAAACTTAATCCTGGATATATTGGAAAACTTTTAGCTGACGGGCTTATAGGAGATGAACCTCCAAAACAAGTCGATGTATTAAGCGAGAAAATTGCCAATCTTACCGGGGATTTAAAAGGGCTTTATGGGCAGGCTGAAAAAACAGCGCATGTGGAGATACCTCAGACCGATAACAATAAGGGAGGAAAAGGAGGGGGTGGGAAGTCCACCAAGAAACAGGCTGATGAAGCAACAGAGTCTCTCGCCAGACAGCAAGCCGCACTCGATCGTCTGAACACTGGTTACGCCGATGGCTCGCTCGAATTAGCGAAATACGATGCTGTTGTTGCGCTTGGTAACAAAGCATCAGCAGAGCAGATTGCCAAAGCTGAACAGCAAGCGGAATCCATATGGAAAATACAGCAGGCAACAAAAGCTGCGGCGGAAGAAGAGCGTAAACGCAAACAGTCACAGCAAAACTTCACAAATCTACAGGGACAGGCTTCACCAGTCGCTGCGGTTGATAATGCTTTTGCTCAGCAGAAGGCACAGCTTGATGAGTACGCGCGCCTTTACCCACAAAGGATTGCTGAGGCTGAAGCTGTTCGGGCCGGAATTGAAGAACAATACCGTCAGAAACGCATGGCGGCAATGTGGGAGGAATGGCAGCAGCAAAGCGAGATTAATAGCATGCTTGGCGCGGCTGTCGATTCCCTTCAAGGTGGCGCTACTAATGCGATAACTGGTCTCATCAATGGTACCCAAAGCCTGCAAGAGTCCTTCGCTAACATTGGCACGACTATCCTCAATAGTGTTGTCGGTAGTCTGGTGCAGATGGGGATAGAGTGGGTTAAAAGCCAGTTAATGGGTCAGGCAGCTGCCGCGGCATCACTGGCATCGACAATGGCTCAGGCTACCGCCGCTGCTTCTGCATGGGCTCCGGCCGCAATGAGCGCTTCAATCGCAACCATGGGTAGCGCTGCTGCTGTTGGCCAGACTGCATATGCCGGTTCATTGCTGGCTGCTAAAGGAATGGCGGTGGCGGGTGCTCGATATAATGGTGGCCCGGTAGATGCAGGCTCCATGTATCGGGTAGGCGAGCACGGAAAGCCTGAAATATTTCAGGCCAGCAATGGTAGTCAGTACATGATACCGGGTGATAACGGGCGGGTGATTAGCAACCGAGATATGCATGGAAGTGGTAGTGGTGGCAGCAGCGTAGTTCAGCACATTACCTTCGAAATTAACACCACCGGCGGCATAGACGATGCAACAAAGGCGTGGATTGTTAAATCTATGAAGCAGGTTGCTCTGTTTCAGATCAATGACCAAGCCAACCGCCCAAATGGTATGATACAGCCTAGAAATAAGCGTTGATTTTGAATATTGAAAAGGAGCCAAGCAATGGCAATGGAAACAGAAGTTGGCAACATCACTGCTTTCGATAACGCGAATGGACAGGGTGTACTGGTTACAGTTGAATTTAAGGATTATGCCCTTCGCCACGAGGGGATTCGTGTCTTTGTTAATCTCCCGCTAGATAAAGACGTTTCCCTGGCAGATATTGAAACTCAATCCATTGAAAACGCAAAGCAGCAACTGAAAGACTTGGTAGCTGGCTTCTGACAAGGTATCAAGATTCGTACAACCCGCCTCGGCGGGTTTTTTATAGGGAGTAATCGTGCCAGAAACATTCACATGGACACCACAGCGAGCGTACCAGGTTGAACGTACCCCAAACGTAGCCGTTGTTAAGCTCGGTGACGGTTACGAGCAGCGCCAGGTGAAGGGTATTAATCCTCTTATGGATAAATACTCGCTCACCTTTCGCGGCGTCAGCGGAGCGTGCCGTAGCAACCCCGCGAAGGATGCTGAGGCATTTCTCAGGGCTCGAATGGCGGTAGAAGTGTTCTACTGGACGCCATCTGATACCGGAGTTCAGGCGCTATTTGTCTGTCGTTCCTGGAATATGACAAAGACCGGGCCGTTATACGAACTCACGGCCACGTTTGAACAAGTACCACGATAAGGAGAGATGTTATGAATTTAGACCTGAGAAGCGAGGAGCACAAAATGAACAAATACATCCTAAAAGTTAAGTCACTTTATTTAGTTAACGAAACTGTATCGGTGGGATTAGGTATATATTCTTCACAAATGCCATCGCTACTGTTATTCAGTATGGAGATTGAAATGGAACGAAAAGGCGATGCGAGCCTTTCTGCTTATGAGATGGAGGCGATTGAAAAGGCCGCCTCACTAATCTGTGATATTGCTGACAAATTGGAGGCGGCGGCTTAAGTGTTTATTTCAAGAACGGTTCTGGCTGATTATTACCAAACATAGCTCTCACCGGTGGTTGCATAAGTTCATTGATTGCATGCTTTGGCGCTGATGTGCCTCCCATAGTAATTTTACTCAGTTCGTCATTAAGCTTTGCTTTTAGTGAATCGCTAAATTTCTCATCACCGCCTCGCTCGTCTAGTGCTGAAACAATGCTGTAAAGTAAGAAATTTGAGGCCACTTTGATTTTCTGATTTTCTTTCTTTAGGTCGTTAACCTGATGGATCAGATCGTTAATTGTTCTTTCCATTTTGTCTCCTAAATGAGGTAATCAGCCATCCCTCCTTCATTAAGTGCGCCAGCGTCCCACCACTGACGGGCTGAACGCATACATTAACCAGGGTTATTGATTAGCAACACCCTGATATTCAGACAGTAGCCACCTCCGGGGGGTTTTTTTTATGGGAGATTGCTGTGCGCGACATACCAGCCAGTATGATTATAGATAGCGTCGATGCCGGAGTCGGCGCTTTCATTGACCTTTTCGAAGCAGACCTGCAACCATATGGCGGTGACCTTATCCGCTTCCATTCCGGTACAAATGGCTATTACGGTAATGTTATCTGGAAGGGCAACCAGTACCAGGCTTACCCGATAGCAGTGGAAGGATTCGAGTCAAAGAACGAAGGAACCTATGCCAGGCCAACAATGGTTGTGGCGAACGTGACCGGCCTGATTACCGGGATTAACCACGATTTTGATGACATGCTTGGCGTGGTAATCACCAGGCGTCAGGTGCCGGTAAAATATCTTGATGCGGTTAACTTTCCGAACGGTAATCCTGATGCAGACCCGACACAGGAGGCCGTTTCCCGCTACGTTGTCGAGGAGATGACGGAAGAGACGTTTGAACAGGTGACCTACACGCTGGCGACACCGATTGACTGCGATAACGCCATTATCCCGGCTCGCACTATTCTGGCTGACGTGTGCCAGTGGCAGTATCGCGGCGTTGGGTGTGGATATGACGGGCCGCCAGTTGCAGATGAGCGCGATAATCCAACCGCAGACTCGGCGAAAGATAAGTGCTCTCACCGCCGTAGCGGCTGCCGTTTCCGTTATCCGCGACCGGAACCAATGCCAATCAGCAGTTTCCCCGGCTCTCAAAAGGTCTCCTGATGCAAGAATTACTCGATTATGCGGCGTCGTCGCAGGATGAAGTGTGCGGCTTAATCATTGATGACGAACGGCTGTTCCGCTGTCGGAACATACATCCCGATCCAGGTATGCATTTCCGTATCAGTGATGATGAATGGCTGGCAGCCGAGGACGAGGGAGAGGTGACTGCTGTATTTCACTCGCATCCGGGAAGAGTGCCTTTTCTGTCAGGAGCAGACCGCAACGCACAGGTATCCAGTGGACTTCCGTGGTGGCTGGCTTGCGATGGTGTGATTATGAAATTCAGGCCTGTTCCATTGCTGTTGGGGCGCAAGTTCAAGCATGGTGTCATGGACTGTTACACCCTGTTCAGGGATGCGTATCATCTTTGCGGAATTGACCTTCCTGACTTCGAACGCACTAATGGGTGGTGGTTACGTGGTGAAAATCTTTATCTGAACAACATGCCTCTCAACGGCTTCCGCCAGGTATCGACGGGTGAAGCGCAACCAGGTGACGTCATCATCAGGCAGCCATTCCCCGGCGCTGACCCTTGCCACGCAATGATTCTCCTCGACGAAAACATGGTGCTTCACCATGACCACGTCGGACACCTGAGCCGGAGAGAGCCAATGCGTCCGGCATATGTTAAGCAGATGCATTCCATATGGAGACATGAACAGTGCTCATCTTTAAATTTGCTGGCAGTTTACGCCGATTTTACCGCCAAATCCCTCTGAACGTAGATACGCCCGCTCAGGGACTGCGACTGCTTCTTGCCCAGAATCACGAATTCAAAAAAGCATTCCTCAATACAAGACTTCGGATCCGAATAGCGGGCGAGGATGTTGAGGCATCGGCTATGCAATGGCATCTGGATCGCCACCTGAAAGATGGTTCTGTAGTCCTGTTTGTGCCGGTAGTCGAAGGCGCTCTCACTGCCGCTGCTGCGGCATGGATTGCGGTTGCCGTCAGCGTGGCTTCAATTGCGTACTCGGTCTACATGTCCCGCAACATGAAAACTAAAACGTCGGCAGAAGCGGCGGAAACAAACACGCTGACGAACAACTCATTTACCAGTGCAGAAAACAGGGTGGGGCAGGGGCGACCCGTCCCGATACTCCTCGGGGAAATGGAGGTCGGCTCTAACGTCATTTCTCTCGGCATCGACACTTCCAATAACGCGGACTGGACAGAATCAATTCGCTAAGGTGGCAATATGTCTTCAGGTGGCGGCAAAGCATCAACTCCAACCCTTCTTGACGATAACCTCAAATCAAAACAATTTTACCGGGTGCTCGACCTTATCAGTGAGGGACCAATTGCAGGTCCGGTAGACCAGGAGCACCTGTCATCATTCAAACTGAACAAGACGCCAGTTACCGATGCAAACGGAAACGTCAGCATCAACGGCGTCAGCGTGGCATGGAGACCCGGCTCGGAAACTCAGGAGCCGATTAACGGATTCTCGGCAATCGAAGCAACAACCATCGTTAATACGGAAGTCACATACGATACACCTTTGGTACGCACTATAACCGATCAGGACGTTACCCGGGTGCGGTTCAACGTTGGTGTGACCGGTCTGGTTGAGCAGGACACTAAAGGCAATCAGAATAACACTTCCGTCACTATGGTGCTGGAGAGTAGAACTGGTGCTTCAGGCTGGGTTATTGAAAAGACCGTGACTATCACCGGAAAGATATCAGGCGAGTATCTTGAGGCCCATCTGATTGATGCTCCGGATATCAAGCCGTTTGATATTCGCGTTCGCCGCATTACACCCGACAGCAGCAGCGATTTGCTGTCCAACGGCACTATCTGGAATAGCTACAGTGAAATCACCGACGACAACCTTAGCTATCCGTTCTCCGCCATTGCGGGTGCAGTTATTGATCGTGACCAGTACACCGACACCCCTAGTCGCACATACCATTTTCGCGGCCTGATTGTGGACGTTCCTGACAACTACGATCCGATTGCCAGAACTTACTCAGGGCTATGGACTGGCGGATTCAAAAAAGCGTGGACTAACAACCCGGCGTGGCTGTTCCGTGAACTGGCGAGGAATACCCGTTTTGGCCTGGCGAAACGTGCCGGTTATATCGATATAGATGACGGTGCGCTGTACGTCCTCTCACAGTATTGCGATCAGCTTGTTAACGATGGCTACGGCGGGCAGGAACCAAGGATGACGCTGAATGCCTATATTACCGAGCAGGTGAGTGCGCGTGACATTCTCGACAAGATAGCGAGCATGTTTCGCGGTATAGCACTGTGGGACGGGATGCGACTGTCTGTCATGCTGGATGCGCCACAGGACCCGATTGCGACAATCACGAATGCTAACGTGGTTGATGGCGAGTTCAAGCGTAGCTCCGTGAAGCGTTCAGAGAAATACAATGCCGTTGTTGTGTCATGGACTGATCCGGATAACGGTTGGGAGCAGGTAAAAGAATACGTTTCCGACGATGAGATGATCGCTCGCGGAAACTACAACGAAACAACAATTGAAGCATTCGGTTGCACGTCTCGCGGTCAGGCATGGCGCGCTGGGAAATGGCTTCTTGAAACGGCGAAACGGGAAAGCAGCAGACTGTCTTTCCAGATGGCTCGCGATGCTATCCACTTCACGCCGGGTGATATCGTTGAAATCATGGATAACAACTATGCTGGTGCGCGTCTTGGTGGCCGCATTATGTCGCATGCAGGTAACAGAATTACCGTTGATGCGGTTGATTCATCCCTGATATCAGACGGCGACACCATGTCAATCATGGGTAGCAACGGGAAGTTCGTTAAATACGAGATTGGCAGCATTTCCGGCAACGTGGTGACGCTGAAAACGACGCCAGCATGGGTTCGTGACGGTACTGTATTTGCCATCTCTACCAGTAACGTTTCTACCAGACTATTCCGCATCCTTAGCATTGCAGAGACCGATAACAACTCGGTCTACAGCATCACTGCATCACAACATGACCCGAACAAACAGGCCATTGTTGATGAAGGTGCCGTGTTTGAGACTCCCAACGATACACTGAACGGGTATCGAGTGCCGAACGTAGAGAACCTGCGCATCATCAACACCAACTCTGAGACTGTTCAGGTTACTGCTACATGGGAGACAGCGACCACCACCAAAAAACTGATGTTCGAACTGTACGTGTACAACGATGAAGGCAAGGTGGTTGCTCAGTATGAAACCGACCACTTCCGCTACGAGTTCTTTGGTCTGAACGCCGGTGGATACACGCTTGGCGTTCGCGGTCGCAATGAAAACGGAATGAAAGGCGCTGAGACGCAAATTAGCATGGTCATCGGTGCGCCACCTGCACCATCCAGTGTTATCTGGACGCCTGGCTTGTTCTCTGCTGACCTGGTCCCCGTCATGCGCATTACGGCAACGACAGACACATCGTTTGAGTTCTGGTACTCCGGGCAGAACCAGATTGTCAATCCTGACGATATTGAAGACCAGGCTCAGTTCCTCGGGCGCTCTAACCAGTGGACGCTTCATGGTCTACAGGCTGATAAGACGTATTACGTTTATGTCCGCACCAAAAATGCTTTCGGGGTATCGGAGTTCGTTGAGGCATCAGGTCAGGCGTCATCTGATATTCCTGGGATGATTGAAATTGTCGATGAAGCAGTGCGGGATTCTGAGGCGTTTAAAAATGTTCAGCAGGGTGTTAACACCAACCTTGAAGGCATTATGCAGAACGCGCTGGCGAACCACGGTACTGTTGAGCACCAGTATCAGCAGTACGGTGAGGTACGTGCCGATATCCTGGTCGTGAAAACCACGGTAGCGACTGCTGAGCAGGGACTTGCTGACCTGTCCACATATGTTCAGGCGCAGATTGGCCCTGAAGGTAGCCTGACCGCTGCAGTTAACCAGAAGCTTACTGCTGAAGTGAATATCGACGGTGCAGCAAAAGCTTCTTATATCACTAATCTCGGTATCGTTCGCAATGGCGTGAAATACAATACCGGTTTCGGCATGTCCATTGAGCCTGACGGTAGCTCATACAAATCAACAGTGGTTTTTGCCGCTGATCAGTTTGGCATTTATTCCGGAAGTGATCCTGGAAACTATACCGCTGCGTTCTTTGTCTATAACGGACAGGTATTTATCCGTGATGCGTTAATTCAGGATGGCAGCATTAGCAATGCCAAAATTGGTAATTACATCCAGTCGAATAACTTCGTTGCGGGTTCAACTGGCTGGCGCATTGATAAAAATGGAAATGCTGAATTGCATGGCAAATTTTACGCTGACAGTGGCCAGTTTGCCTTTAACGGTGAAAACAACACGGTTGTTATAAATGGCAATGGCGTCACGGTAAATCTACCGGGTGGAGGGCGCGTTGTCGTTGGGCGATGGTAGGACAAAATATGCCGGAAGGAATACTGATAGATTATAACGATGGCCGTCCTGCGATGGCGATTACAGCGGGGCTCCGTGCCCCGTCATTCTGCACAAGTTTTGCTGGTTACGGTACGGGGGCAAACCAGTTTCAGGTTAATACTCCATTAACGTCAGGCTCCACAGTTTTTGTTTTACCGACACGGCCGGTTGACGTTCAGGAGTTCGCAGACAATCAGACATGGATAGTTTTACCGATATATATGACATCCGTTACAAGAAACGGAGACAACGGTGTGACTGTTAACGGTACAAACAGGGGAAACTACCAGCGAATACCAAACTGGGCAGGAACTGTATTTGAAATTCTCCCTGCTGCTACTTACAACGAAGGACTTCTCGTTTCCAACTCTACTGATTTCACTGTAATTTCGAATCAGGCAAGGTTAATGACATGTGCTTACGTTGGCACGGTGACAGTCAACGGCTCGATGGCGCTTCCCGTATCAGGAATACCATTCGGGAAGTGGGATAACAATAATGTGTCTGTAGGATTTGACGGAGCAAATATTATTGTAAGAGACATCAATTACTCAGGACGGGATGATGTTTCCGCATCTGTAACAATGGAACTGGTAATTTTCAATAATACCGCGCCTGTGGCCGGTGATGGCATTACCATGACAAATTCAGCAGGACAGGTAACATTTTCAACAGTGAAGCGACCATTTGTATATGACCAGCAGATAACGGTAACAGACAATAATCAATACATAGGTGATAAATATTGTCAGATTGTATTCACTGGCGCGCAGTCAAGACGAGTGGGTGGATATTTTAATATAAGGAAAAAGGGTGTGGTAATGTCAGGTGGAAACATCCGGTCAGCGTATAACCAGGTTGTTGGTAATTACAATGACAACAGATTTGATATGACATTTAATCAAAATATCAATATGCCAATTCTTGTCCTTCCGGATATGTATTGAGGAAATATTCATGTCAGCAGGAACCTTAACACTTACCAATGACACCGATGCTGTTACTGGCAGCGGCACAGCGTTTACAACAGAACTTGCTGCTGGTGATTTTATTGTCGTAACTGTCGGTGGCATCCCTTATACACTCCCGGTTAAAACAGTAAATAACAATACATCACTGACGCTGGTCAGCGTATACACCGGCCCGACACAATCCGGCGCTGCGTGGTCTGCCGTGCCTCGTGTTGCTTTGAACATGGTCACGGCTGCCTTGGTGGCTCAAAGCGCTGAGGCATTGCGAGGACTGAATTACGATAAGCAGAACTGGCAGCAATTTTTCACTGCGGACGGTGATGTAACCATTACGCTTCCTGATACCAGCCAGACAACGGGGCCGTCAGCGAAAAAGTTAATCAACAGCGTCAGTGACAAGGCTAAAAAAGGGAACAACTCAGATATTACCAGCCTTACAGGACTGACAACGCCGTTAAGTGTTGCCCAAGGTGGGACGGGAGGAGCAACCCCTGCGGATGCGGCAAATAATATTGGCCTTGGTCAAAAAAGCAGCCCTTTTTTTTCGCAGTTAAACATTTCTACAACAGGGTACGCAATTATTGGAGTGCAGAATACCTCTCGAGGCGCAACAGATGTTGGTGCTCGTGTCTCTATTGAAGCTTCAGTTGCTGCCAATTCGAGAGGATCAATAATACAAAAAAATAACCAGAATACCCCCGAAAACCAGATAGAGTCACTTCTGCCGTCATCGCCGGGAGTTCTTGCCGTACAGGGGACGTCCGGAAGGGAATACAAAAAGGATATAGAGGATGCAGACACCTGCGAAGCAATGCGGCGCATTATGGGGCTGCGTATGGTTAATTTCGTGTATAAGGACGATGAACTGGCGCGTGTCCGTTTCGGGATTATTGCAGAAGAAGCTGAAGATGTGGCACCACAATATGTCAAGCACAACCAATTTCCGGTACCTGGCAGTCAGGTTTACAATGAAGAAGGCCAGCTTGTCAACCAGCAGTATGCAGACCGTCCGTCTATAGACAACAACCCAATTGTAATGGATTTGCTAGGATGCATTCAGAACCTGCAAGCGCAAATTACAGAATTGAAACTTACTATAGCTGCTTTACAAAAATAAAAATCAACTGAATTGGCAGGTTAATTGCTTCCGGGATTGTACTTAAGCGATATGACGGTTCAGGGCGTTTAATCTGAAATCAGCCACATTTCAGCCTCTTCAAACTTTTCCTGAACAGTACGGCTTATCTGTTCCTTTTCATGTTTGCTGGCGTCAGTGTTGATTACCGGCATTGCCATCATCGGTTTAACCCGAATATCATCATCGGGGAAGATCCGGTGAACCATCTTGGTCAGTTCTCCCAAGATGATATTTTTTGCACCGGGCAAACCATCAAAAATCCTGGCGGGCCGGAGAAACCAGCCAGCCAGTAGCGATAATTTATGACGCGGGACTGTCAACGCTGTACAGAAAGTTCCCCGCTTCATAATTTGCTTTGGTGGCATTACGTCACCTTATCATCTAACCAATCATCCCACCACTGCATCATCTCCCTGCGTGTATCAAGATACACTGCTCGTTGTACACAAAACGTGCCCCTCCGCTTACATGCGCCATCTGCATCTCTATTGCGTCTGTTCTGTAACTTTTAGTTGTTCTGAGTTATGAGGGGAGGATAGGTTTTACCGGGGAGCGGCTGAAGTCCATTTTGTGGGGGGAGAAGGTGGGACAGATTCGGGACAGTCATCCTTTTCTAACGATTGGCAGTGATTGCTAACTTTTCGCATCATGGGACGTGTGAGCGCAGGGATGACGCGGTATGTTGTTGACTTAAAAGATGGTTCTAGGAACTTCTAAGCCGTGGGTCGCAGGTTCGAATCCTGCAGGGCGCGCCATTGATAAATCAAACAGTTACCTTACGTTTTTAATTATCAATAATCTCGCAACAGGTGTCGTTACGGGTGCTGTTTAATTTCCCTCAAATAAAACTCTTAAATCCAGCGCTGAAATGTTTGTAATCAAATAAAAATTTATGCTTCTCTAAAAAGGGGGCGGGTCATTTTGATTCCGTCTTGCTGCTTAGTCTGTCAACCGCTGTATTTTTCGGGATTATCGCCTACGTAGAGCGTCTATTAGCGTTGAAACCGCCACGGGGCAGGTTGCAGAGTCGACGTAAGGGAAGCGTTATTGAACATTACCAGCGTTCCCTTTGCGATGATCGGCGGCATGATTACCGCGCCGTTGCTGTCGCTGTTCATCATTCCGGCAGCCTACAAGCTGATGTGGCTGCGCAGGCATCGTCGCCTTGCGGCATAACGTGTGCACCCCGCCTGCGGCGTCAAACTGCAGGCGGGTTCAGTATACGCTTATCGTCCGAGCGCGCTGACCCGTTTGCGGTACTCGCCTGGTGTACAACCGAATTCACGGACAAAAGCTTTGTGAAAAGAAGATTCGCTCGCATAACCTACCGACTCGGCAATCACCATCACCGGCAGCGCTTCACGCGACAGGGTCTGGGCAGCGATTTGCAGGCGCAGCGTTGTTAACACGGCTAAGGGCGTCGTCGCGGACACGTCGCGAAATAGCTGGGCGAAGCTCGCCCGCGACATGTGTACCCGTTGCGCCAGCGTTTCGACCGTCCAGGGATGCGCCGGTGTTTCCAGCATGTGAAGGATCACGCGGCCCAGCCGGGGATGCAGCAATAAATTGAGCACGCTTTTCGCTGTGCCAGCCTGCGATAGCCAGTCGCGAACGGCGAGGGTAAACAGCGTGGCGCACTGCTGACTGTATAAGACATCAGCGCCAGGTAAATGGCGTTCTGACTCCTGCTGTAACAGCAAAATGGCGGCGTTAATCCAGATACTGGCGGGGCTATGCGGCGGTGGGGCAAGACATAACACTTCCGGCAACGCGGTAAGGAAATAACGTGACGTCGTGTGCAGACGTAGACTACCGCACACGATATGTGTCGGTGCTTCGCCAGACTGGCGCAAACGGTGGGCGGAGTTTTGCGGCAGAATCACCACCTTTCCCGGCGTAAGCGTCATGGCGTCGCCGGTAGGCATTTCCAGTTGCGCTTCGCCCTGCGTAACGGTATGCCAGCGAATCACCGATAGCTCGCCAGCGGCGTGCGGCAACTGCCAGTCGCCGCCTAACGGGCAATTCTTGTCGATTGAGCCCTGAGGGGCGTTAAGCGTCAATAGCCGACTAAGCGCATCCATATAGACTCCAGAACAGGTTTATTTTCAAAAATAGAGATCAACATTTCTGTATCTGTTCACTATATTTCTGACTCAATGTCATTTCTACCCTTATTTTTGCTAACCGCCAATTTAGACGATAAGACAAAAAATGACGCGTTGCGGATAACCCTGTCTTTTTTGACGTTATTTATACTTGTCCTGACAAACAGATGGTGATTTGGCGGAGAAAGAAGATGACACAGTATCAGGCGCTCATTATTGGTTTTGGCAAGGCAGGAAAAACGTTGGCGGCAACTCTGGCGAAGACGGGATGGCGCGTGGCGATTATCGAACAGTCCGCCAGTATGTTCGGCGGAACCTGCATCAACATTGGCTGTATTCCAACGAAAACGCTGGTGCATGATGCGGAACGTGAGGGCGATTTTTCTGTCGCCATGCAACGCAAAGCGGCGGTCGTAAATTTTTTACGCGACAAAAATTTTCATAATCTTGCCGACCTGGACAATGTCGATGTGATTGAGGGAAGGGCGGAGTTTATTGATAACCATACCTTACGGGTATTTCAGGCGGACGGCGAGCGGGTGTTACGGGGAGAAAAGATCTTCATTAATACTGGCGCAGAGTCGGTGATCCCGGCTATTACGGGCTTAACAACGACGGCAGGGGTGTTCGATAGCACCGGGCTACTCAGCCTGAGCCAGCGTCCGGCGCGGCTGGGGATTTTAGGCGGCGGTTATATTGGCCTTGAATTTGCCTCAATGTTCGCCAACTTCGGTACGAAGGTCACTATCTTTGAAGCAGCGCCGCAATTCCTGCCTCGTGAAGATCGGGATATCGCGCAGGCAATTACCCGTATTTTACAGGAAAAGGGCGTCGAGCTGATTTTAAACGCCAACGTACAGGCCGTATCCTCAAAGGAGGGCGCGGTACAAGTAGAAACGCCGGAAGGCGCGCATCTTGTGGATGCCCTGCTGGTGGCGTCGGGGCGAAAACCGGCGACGGCTGGCTTACAGTTGCGGAACGCCGGCGTGGCGGTGAACGAACGCGGCGGGATCATCGTGGATGATTACCTGCGTACCACGGCGGACAATATCTGGGCGATGGGCGATGTTACCGGTGGGTTGCAGTTTACCTATATTTCACTGGATGATTTTCGTATTGTACGCGACGGGTTATTGGGAGATGGCAAACGCAGTACCCGCGATCGCCAGAATGTTCCGTATTCCGTCTTTATGACGCCGCCGCTCTCTCGTGTCGGGCTGACGGAAGAACAAGCGCGGGCAAGCGGCGCAACGGTGCAGGTGGTGACATTACCGGTGGCGGCGATCCCTCGCGCCCGTGTTATGAACGATACCCGTGGCGTACTAAAAGCGGTAGTGGACGTGAATACGCAGCGTATCGTAGGGGTGTCATTGTTATGCGTCGATTCTCATGAAATGATTAATATCGTTAAAACCGTTATGGATGCAGATTTACCTTATACGGTGTTACGCGACCAGATCTTTACCCATCCTACAATGAGTGAGTCTTTAAACGATCTCTTCTCTCTCATTAAGTAAAACATAAATAACGTAGCCCTGTTAATCAGGGCTTTTTTTTGCCTGTCAGGCTATAAAAATACGCCAGGACAAATATGCTGGCGTCTGAAAGAAAAGGCTTTAGTCAGGCGTAACGTATTATAACACCATTGAAATAACCCACGACTGGAAATCTCGATGTTAAAAGTTACCACACTTATTGCTTCATTATTGGCTGCGCCGCTGGCGTTTTCCGCCTCCGCCCAGCCGCTAACTGACGTTGAATATATCAGCGTTTCTGCGGTGTCAGCAACGCCGTCAATGCTTGAAGACGCTATTGCCAGACTGGCGCAAAGTAAACAGGCGTCGTCATGGAAAATTACGTCCATGCGTATTGATAATACGGGTTACGCCACTGCGATATTATATAAATAAGGAGAGCCTGAGATGGATAAATATCTTCGTCTGTTAAGTCAGGGGGATCGGCTGGGATTAACATTAATTCGCCTGAGTATCGCCATCGTTTTTATCTGGATTGGACTACTAAAATTTGTGCCCTATGAGGCAGACAGTATTACCCCGTTTGTAGCGAACAGTCCGTTTATGTCTTTTTTCTATGAACATCCTGAAGAATATCGTCAGCATCTGACTCATGAGGGCGAACTAAAACCGGAGGAACGCGCCTGGCAAACGGCCAATAATACGTATGCGTTTTCGGATGGTCTGGGCGTGGTGGAATTGATTATCGCGGCGCTGGTACTGGCTAACCCTGTCAGCCGCTGGTTAGGGCTGGCGGGCGGCGTGCTGGCATTCCTGACGCCATTTGTCACGCTGTCGTTTTTAATCACCACGCCGGAGGCCTGGGTTATGCCGCTGGGCGATGCGCATTATGGTTTTCCGTATTTATCGGGCGCCGGACGGCTGGTATTAAAAGATACGTTAATGCTGGCAGGTGCGGTGATGATCATGGCGGACTCCGCCCGTTCGTTACTTTTACAGCGACAGTAGCGCCCCTCTTACCCTCTTTATGCCGCGATTCGTCGGGTGGCGCTTGCGCCATCCGACAATTTATTGATGAATGATGGACTACCCTGACAGAAGTTCCTGTTCCACCTGTTGAACCTGCGCCTCCAGCGTATTGCGAATTTCGGTTAGCGCCCGTTCCTGCTCGGAGAAATAGGCTTCCTTATCCGCAACGGAAGAGGCGAGCCGCCAGGCATTTTCCGTTTCCAGTTGCGTTATCTCTTTCAACAGCGCGTCGATTTGCGTGCGGAGCTGGCGTATTTTATGGCGCAGATGTTCCAGATTATTTAGCCTGTCGCTTGCCATCATCGGTTCCAGACCGCTTTGCAGCTGCGTCAATAACGCGCGAATTGCCGCCAGATCGGCATTCTGCCGCGCCTGATTAAGCTGTACCATCATCTGGTGCGCTTTTTCTTTCAATTCATCGGCGACCACATCCGGGTGACACAGGCGGCTGGCCTGACGCCACAAACGTTTTAATTCACTGCGTTCGTCTGCCGACAAACGTTGATCGCGGGCGTAGCGGAATTGCGCTTCCTGCTGCTGCTCCCGGTACTGGTGATAGTCCTGTTCCGCATTTTCCTGCGCCTGGCGGAATGCGCTGTCGTCCTGATGGGAAAAATCCGCTTCCAGCTCGCGAATTTCCGCCAGCAACGCGGTAATTAATTCCGTCTGCTGCTGGATTCGCTGACGGATGCCCACCGCTTCGCGCGAGGCGGCATTCAATCCTGTCCACTGCTGTTTTAGCGTTGCCAGTTGATCCACGGCCTGGGAAATAAATTGCAGGCAGGATTGATAATCCTTTTCCCGGCGTTTTATTTCGGCTTCTTGCTTACGCTGCATACTCACCGCGAGCTGTTTACGCAACTCCAGAATACGGCTCATCAACGGCCCGAGGCGCAGATGATAGAGGTCGTTGAAATCGTCGAGGATTTGTACCCGCGCATTTCGTTTGTCAATCAGATCGCGAAGCTGGGCTTCAAGCGCTTTCAGCTCCAGCTTACTGGCGGCAATAGAGGGATCTTGCCACGTCGAGAGCGCCCGTTGAGCCTGTAGCCAGGCGGCGATCTCTTGCATGGCGTCACTGAATCGACGAGCTTCAATCGCCTGGGCAATCGCGCTGATTACGGCATCCTGCGGCTCATTTTTCAGGTAGATGAGCTGCTGACGGATAATCTCTTCGTCCTCAAGTTCAATGGCGCTTTTGATGATCTCTAAACGTTTGATGATCTTATTCATGACGTTGATGCCTGGCGTGGCTCAAAAACGGATAACAGATACCAGGTCTGATTCACCTTTTTGAAAATACTGAAAAAATACTAAATGTATTCTGTAGGGTGTCGTACTTTTCGTCCAGAGTTATTCACATGTTTTATACTCGGCGTCTGTCACCCGTAACGTTCTATATCGGCGCGCGCTCTTTTCTTTTTACTCCCCGCGACATCTTTTTTTACACGATAACGTTAACGTCCGGAGTTGAGCCTTGACAAACGATTGCGCCTTGCGGCAGCGAGAGCGAAATGTTAAAAGGTGCCCCTCAATAAAAACGATACAGGGGTAGGACGTGAAAAACGCGTCAACTGCATCCGGCGCCAGCGTGTCGGATGCCGCGTCGAAGAATGAACCGACGCTTCAACGGGGGTTGCAAAACCGCCATATTCAGCTAATTGCGCTGGGCGGCGCCATTGGCACCGGACTGTTTCTGGGCATCGGCCCGGCGATTCAAATGGCGGGGCCGGCTGTTTTGTTGGGCTATGGCGTTGCCGGGATTATCGCTTTTCTCATTATGCGCCAGTTGGGTGAAATGGTCGTGGAAGAGCCGGTTTCCGGATCGTTTGCCCACTTCGCCTGGAAATATTGGGGGCCGTTTGCGGGCTTTTTGTCGGGCTGGAACTATTGGGTCATGTTTGTGCTGGTCGGGATGGCGGAGCTGACCGCGGCGGGCATCTATATGCAGTACTGGCTGCCTGACGTACCAACATGGATTTGGGCGGCGGCATTTTTTATTATCATTAATGCCGTAAATCTGGTGAACGTTCGTCTGTATGGCGAAACGGAATTCTGGTTCGCGCTCATTAAAGTGCTGGCGATTATCGGCATGATAGGTTTTGGTCTGTGGCTGCTGTTCTCCGGCCACGGCGGCGAACATGCCAGCATTGATAACCTCTGGCGTTATAACGGTTTCTTCGCTACCGGTTGGCATGGTTTGCTTCTGTCGCTGGCGGTGATTATGTTTTCTTTTGGCGGACTGGAGCTGATCGGCATTACTGCGGCGGAAGCGCGCGATCCGCAAAAAAGCATTCCGAAAGCGGTGAATCAGGTGGTATACCGTATTTTGCTGTTCTACATCGGTTCGCTGGTGGTGTTGCTGGCGCTCTATCCGTGGGTAGAGGTGAAATCCAATAGCAGCCCTTTTGTGATGATCTTCCATAACCTGGACAGTAATGTGGTGGCTTCGGCGCTGAATTTCGTTATTCTGGTCGCGTCGCTTTCGGTGTATAACAGCGGCGTTTATTCGAACAGCCGAATGCTGTTCGGCCTGTCCGTACAAGGCAATGCGCCGAAATTTTTAACCCGCGTCAGCCATCGCGGCGTGCCGGTGAACTCGCTGATACTTTCCGGAGCGATTACCTCGCTGGTGGTGCTGATCAACTATCTGTTGCCGCAAAAAGCGTTTAGCCTGTTGATGGCGCTGGTTGTCGCGACGCTATTGCTAAACTGGATAATGATCTGTCTCGCGCATTTACGTTTTCGCGCGGCGATGCGTCGTAAAGGGCGCGAGACGCAATTTAAGGCGCTGTTCTATCCCGCCGGAAACTATTTGTGCATTGCGTTTCTGGCGCTGATTCTGGTGTTAATGTGTACGATGGACGATATGCGATTGTCGGCGATTTTGCTGCCGGTATGGATTGTATTCCTGTTTATCGCGTTTACAGTTTTGCGCCGTAAGGCTCATTAACTTTTTTGCCCGATCCCATGCTCATGCGATCGGGCAATCCATTAATGCCGCAATGTCCCTGACAGCGCGCGAATATCGCTGCCGGTCGGCGTCTGATGAATACGCAAGCCGAACTCTTCCACCACGGCAAAAATATGGTCGAAAATATCGGCCTGAATGCTCTCATATTCCAGCCACACGACGGTATTGGTAAAGGCGTAGATCTCTATCGGCAAACCATGATCGTCAGGCGCCAGTTGGCGTACCATCAGCGTCATGTCTTTACGGATGCGCGGATGGTGGCGTAAATATTCGTTCAGATAGGCGCGAAATGTTCCGATATTGGTCATTCGGCGGTGATTTAAGGCTGATTCCGGCGCATCCAGTTGTTTATTCCATTCATCGATTTCCTGATGACGGCTGGTAAGGTACGGCTTTAACAGTTGCGCGATTAACAGCCGCTGTTTTTCATCATCATCCAGAAAATGGATACTGGTCGCGTCAATATTAATGCTGCGTTTAATCCGGCGTCCGCCGGACGCAGACATGCCGCTCCAGTTTTTGAACGAGTCGGAAACCAGTGACCAGGTGGGAATGGTGGTGATGGTATTATCCCAGTTGCGTACTTTTACCGTGGTTAAGCCAATATCAATGACCGCGCCATCTGCGCCATATTTTGGCATCTCCAGCCAGTCGCCCAGTTTGAGCATATCGTTGGCGGAAAGCTGGATACCGGCAACCAGGCCAAGAATCGGGTCTTTAAAGACCAGCATTAATACCGCGGCCATCGCGCCCAGCCCGCTGATTAAAATTGCTGGTGACTGGCCAATCAGCAGTGAGATCATCAGAATGCCGACGATAATTGCGCCGATGAGCTTAATACCCTGAAATATTCCTTTTAGCGGTAACTGAGAGGCGGCGGGCCATTTTTGCGATAGATTGAAAATCACGTCCAGCAGAGAAAATAACGACAGCAGGGCGTAGGTCATAATCCATAATTGCGCGCAGGTCGTCAGGATATCCGCAGCCTCACTGCCTTTTTGTAGCCAGAGCGCGGCCTGAATATTGACAATGATGCCTTGCAGCGTAAAAGCCAGACGATGGAATAATTTATTCTGGGTAATAATTTGCAGCCACAGGCGGGAACTGGCGCTGGCACGTTTTTCGAAAGCGCGCAGTACTATCCAGTGCAAAATAATATGCACGACAACTGCCGTCAGAAAAATAATACCAAATATCACCACCAGCGACGTGGTGTGATTCATTTCAATTCCCGCTAAATCTTCTACCTGGGATATCAATTCCTGCATAATCTCTCCTTTATAAACAGCAGCCTATGATGACTGCTGAATGGCATTTATGCAAATCAGGACGCTCGCGCTTCAGGCATAATCAGCAACAGACGGGTAAAAGCGCTTCAGGGGTTATCCATACGCTATATTTTATCCAGCGCCCCATAAACGTCGTTATTTTACGCCACCCCATTTTTTTGAACAGGCGCCAGTTCGTCAACAATGGATGAAAACATTTTAACCAGAATGCTTAAAACGATTGCAATGTTTCTGTCGGATGATGATTAGCACCGTCGTACCTCTCAACAATAACATTAAGGAACATCGGATGACCCAAAAGCGTACCCTGCTAAAATACGGCATACTCTCGCTGGCGCTGGCCGCGCCATTATCTGCCTGTGCGTTTGACTCTCTTACGGTATTTGGCGATAGCCTTAGCGATACCGGGAATAACGGTCGCTGGACCTGGGATAGTGGTCAAAATAAGCTCTACGACGAACAGTTGGCCGAACGATTTGGGCTGGCATTAAGCCCTTCCAACAATGGCGGTTCTAATTATGCCGCCGGCGGCGCGACGGCGACCCCGGAATTAAACCCGCAGGATAATACCGCGGATCAGGTACGGCAGTGGCTTGCCAAAACGGGGGGAAAAGCCGACCACAACGGTTTGTATATTCACTGGGTCGGCGGAAACGATCTGGCGGCGGCCATCGCGCAACCAACCATGGCACAGCAAATAGCCGGTAATAGCGCCACTAGCGCGGCGGCGCAGGTAGGGCTGTTACTGGATGCCGGCGCCGGGCTGGTCGTGGTGCCAAACGTACCGGATATTAGTGCGACGCCAATGCTTCTGGAGGCGGTAATCACCGCCGGGCTGGGCGCAGCGGCGCCTCCGGCGCTAAAAGCGGCGTTAGACGCGCTGGCGGAGGGTGCTACGCCCGATTTCGCCAGTCGGCAACAGGCGATCCGCAAGGCGTTGCTGGCGGCGGCTGCAACGGTAAGCAGCAATCCGTTTATTCAGCAACTGCTCGTTGATCAACTGCTGGCGGGCTATGAAACGGCGGCAGAGCAGGCGTCAGCTCTGACCGATTATTATAATCAGATGGAAGAGAAGGGGCTGGAGCAACACGGCGGCAATATAGCCCGTGCCGATATCAACGGCCTCTTTAAGGAAATTCTTGCCAACCCGCAGGCGTTTGGTCTGACAAATACCGTAGGTATGGCCTGCCCGCCGGGCGTATCCGCTTCGGCGTGCTCCTCGGCAATGCCTGGATTTAATGCGTCGCAGGACTATCTGTTTGCCGATCATTTACATCCCGGTCCGCAGGTCCATACCATTATTGCGCAATATATCCAGTCGATCATTGCCGCGCCGGTACAGGCGACATACCTGAACCAAAGCGTTCAGTCGATGGCGCAAGGCAGTCGTACCACGCTTGACAGCCGTTATCAGCAGCTTCGCCAGGGGGAAAATCCTGTTGGTTCACTGGGCATGTTCGGCGGATACAGCGGGGGATATCAACGTTATGATAATAATGAGGCCGACGGGAACGGTAATCATAATAATCTGACGGTTGGCGTCGATTATCAGCTTAACGAGCAGGTACTGCTGGGAGCGCTGATAGCCGGTTCTCTGGATAAGCAACATCCTGACGATAATTATCGTTATGATGCCCGCGGTTTTCAGGCCGCCGTATTCAGCCATTTACGCGCTGGTCAGGCGTGGCTGGATAGCGATTTACACTATCTGTCCGCTAAATTCAGTAACATTCAGCGCAGTATAACGCTCGGTGCGTTAAGACGGGTGGAAGAGGGCGAAACCAACGGTCGGCTGTGGGGCGCGAGGTTAACCAGTGGTTATGATTTTGTCATGATGCCGTGGTTAACGACCGGACCGATGCTGCAATATGCATGGGATTACAGCCACGTTAATGGTTATAGCGAGAAGCTCAATACCAGTACATCAATGCGTTTTGGCGACCAAAACGCCCATTCGCAGGTGGGTAGCGCTGGTTGGCGTCTGGATCTCCGCCACAGCATCATTCACTCCTGGGCGCAGATTAATTATCGCCGTCAGTTTGGCGATGATACGTATGTGGCGAATGGCGGCCTTAAATCGACCGCGCTGACGTTTAGCCGCGACGGAAAAGCGCAGGATAAAAACTGGGTTGATATCGCGATTGGCGCAGATATTCCGCTGTCGGCAACGGTGTCCGCTTTCGCCGGGCTGTCGCAAACGGCAGGGTTAAGCGATGGCAATCAAACCCGTTATAACGTTGGGTTTAGCGCCCGATTTTGATGACACGCCAGGGAGGGCCAACCCCGTGGTGACAATATCGCCATCGTAGGCGCAAACCGGTGCCACGCCGTTTTCTCCTTCATCCAGATAAGGGGTATCCAGATATGGCCAACGGCGTGCCAGTTTTAAATGTTATTTATTTTCAATACCTTGAAAGAGAAAGTTAACACTAGCGATGTTAAACCTGGCACTTCGCGCCATTGATCATTGGGGAACCTGGCAGAAAGGTGAAAAAAGCCGGACGGGCGTCCGGCTTAGGCAGGGGATTAGACTTCCGTCAGTGTGGTTTCAAGCGGCAGACGTGATTTCGGCAGCCCGGCGTTGAAATCCTCGACGCTATGATGGCCGACCGGCACCACGACCAGACTGGTATAGCCTTTTTCTTTCAGACCAAATTCAGCGTCGAGCACCTCGGCGTCGAAACCTTCAATGGGGACGGCGTCGAGACCCATCGCGGCGACGCCCAGCAGAAAGTTGCCGACGTTCAGATAGACCTGTTTCGCCATCCACTGGTGGTCATCTTTCAGCGAGACGCGGTGCATATCGGCGAAAAAGCGGCGACCTTTATCATTTGCCGCTTTAGCTTCCGGCGTAGCGAAACGGCCATCGGCATCTTCCTGATCGACCACCCGTTGCAGCCAGGCGTCGTCCATTGCGGTTTTGGCGCAGAAGACCACCACATGGGAGGCGTCCAGCATTTTGCGTTCGTTGAACGTGTAGTTTCCGGCAGCGGATTTTGCTACGCGCGCTTTGCCTTCTTCCGTACTGGCGACAATAAAGTGCCACGGCTGGGAATTGGTGCTGGAGGGGCTGTACTGTAGTAGTGTTTTTATTTTATCCGCTTCTTCGGCGGTCAGTTTTTTGCTGGGATCGAACGCCTTAGTGGAGTAGCGCTTTAAGGCGACAGAAACGATATCCATAAATGCTCCTGGTTGGTTTAGTACCCTTTTGTATCAGCAGGGTACCGGGTTATCGGTAAAAAGATAAGGGAGGAAAATGCGGAAACGGTTATTGCATCAGCGCGGCCGCAGGCGCAGTTGCTCTCTTTTAGGCAGCCCGTCTACGACCAGATTCCATGAGTCATTTATCAAATCGTTGAGTAGCGAGACGGTGATATCCTCGCCCGCATAGACTGAAATCCAGTGTTTCTTATTCATGTGATAGCCAGGCGCAATGCTGGGGTAAATTTGTTGATTTACCAGGGATTTTTGGGGATTCGACTTCAGGTTCACCACTGGACGGCAGTGATGTTCAGTGAAAAGCATGAATATTTTGCCGCCGACTTTAAACACATCGTACTGTGGGCCGAAAGGCCAGCAGTGTTCGGTAAAAGGCAGTTCCAGCGCAAAGCGTTTTGCACAGGCGTGCAGTGTTTGACCGTCCATTATTGCTCCTCGCGAGTCAGCGCGCGCCACATGGCTTCGAATCCCAGCGCAATATATTCGCCAGCGCGAGCGGGATCGCGCGCGGCGAAATCCATTGTTGTTTCAGCCAGCGCCAGAAAAAGGCCGTCGCCGAAGGCGCGGTACTCATCCGACATAAACACCATCAAAACGGAACGATGACATAAATCGCGCAATTCGGGGAACATATCGTCGGCCCGTTGTTCCGTCTCTTTGGTGAGCTTTTCGCTGACGGCCAGTTGACGGATCGCCCGATGGCGCGCGGGATGGTTCAGACCCCAACTGATGTAACTGTTCCAGATAAAACGAGTCATCATTTTGGCATCGGTAATGGATCGATCCAGCTCCATTATCATTGACTGGCAGAGATCCTGCTTTAAATGCAAATACAACGTGTTAATCAGCTCATCTTTGGTCGCGAAATAGCGAAACAATGTTCCTTCTGCAACACCTGCGTTACGCGCAATCACCGCCGTTGAGGCGGCGATACCGGATTGCGCTATCGCCTGGGTTGCCGCTTCCAGTAATGCTTGTTTTTTGTCTTCACTCTTCGGACGAGCCACTACACGTTACCCTTATGTCTGGAAAAACATGATTGAATCATGCCCGTTGTCGCGTCGCAACGGTGAATGTCAACCTTTGAAAAGTACCTTGACGGCGTATCTTTGCTTTCTATAATGAGTGCTTACTCACTCATAATCAAGGGCTGCCGCATGAAGTGGTAGAAAAGCATATTGCAGGCCATGCGATAAGCCGTCTCACAATTTGTGTGGTTATTACTATGCTTATTGCTGTTGCCGTAAATGTGCGGTGCGGGAGCCGCTGACGAGTTTGATAGAGGGGAGAGCACGATGACCATTTCCGCTCAGGTTATCGACACGATTGTCGAGTGGATTGATGATAATTTGAATCAGCCGTTACGTATTGATGATATTGCCCGTCATGCGGGGTATTCCAAGTGGCACCTGCAGCGCCTTTTTATGCAGTACAAAGGGGAGAGTCTGGGGCGCTACGTGCGTGAACGGAAGCTAAAACTGGCGGCGCGCGACCTGCGCGACACCGACCAGAAGGTGTATGATATTTGTTTAAAGTATGGTTTTGATTCGCAGCAAACCTTTACGCGCATTTTTACCCGCACGTTCAACCTGCCGCCAGGCGCTTATCGTAAAGAAAATCATGGCCGTACGCATTGAAATGTTTAATCGGCCAGCGAAAACCAGCGCCGCCAGATAAAGCGAATAACATAATATTCCAGCGCGCCGAGCAACAGAAACCATAAACAAAACAACAAAGTATAAAGCTGGTTGAGATCCATAAGATGAAAGATCCCGACCAGTTTTTGCGCCAGTGCAAGGCCGAGCGAAGGGGCGGGCAGCAGCAGGCTGGAGAGCAACGCCATCAGCAAAATACCGGCAGCGGTCATCAATGATTCAAGCGGGTGTTTCATGGCTTTGTTAAACGTAAGTTAAAACGCCATTGTCCGGGATATCGCCTGGTAAGGCAAATATGCTGTCTATTGTCCTGCCCAGATTTCACAATGTTTTTGTACCAGGCCTATCAGCGATCCGCCGTCGGCAATAAACTCCCGCATATATTGCGCTTCGTTACCGCCTTTTTTCACCTGCAGACGTAGCGCGTCAATGGCGCTGTCGGCGCCCAGCTTGCGCGCAGAGGGGGTAACGTTGTCCAGCAGACGCAGCGTATCATCTGCCAGGCGACGGCGGTCGCCGGTATAGGCATCGGTTAGCACGCCCTCCAGACCATAGCGGCAAGCCTGAAAACGGTTGAATTTATATAACAGATAGTCTTGTTCCTGCGGTTTAAAGGGACGCTCGGTCAGCAGCCAGTGCGCGGTCGCCTGAATCAACCCTGCCATATTGATGGCATGATCAAGGGTGAGCGGCGTATCCATCACCCGAACTTCTACCGTGCCAAAGGCCGGGCTGGGGCGGATATCCCAGTGCAAATCTTTGATGCTGTCGATCATTGTGGTGTAAGACAGACGACGAAATAGTCCGGCAAACTCTTGCCAGTTACTGACCCACGGCATGGGGCCGTTATCGGGAAAAGCGGAAAAAATATTCAGGCGCGCGCAGGCAAAACGGGTGTCAGATCCTTGCATATAGGGAGACGCGGCGGAGAGCGCAATAAAGTGCGGCACAAAATGCGACAGCCCGTGTAAAAGATAAATCGCATCGTCGCCGTTCGCGCAGCCGACGTGGACATGCTGACCGAAAACCGTCGCCTGTTGAATTAAATAGCCGAAATTTTCCAGCGTGCGTTGATAGCGCTCATTATCACAGACCTCCTGACGCTGCCATTTTTGAAAAGGGTGCGTACCGCCGCCGCAAATGCCGAGATGGTGTTCCGACGCCGCCTGTAAAATAACGTGCTGCATGGCAGAAAGTTGGGCCGCCACCTGGTCAATATCGCGGCAGACGCCCGTGGCCATCTCCAGCATACTTTCGGTGATATCGTGCTTAATTTCTCCCGCAGTAAGTTGGGGCTTAACGGCGTCGATCAGCGTAGAAGAGTCCTGACTTAAATCGTAGCCAGGTGGATTGATCACCTGCATCTCCAGCTCAATACCAAGCGTATAAGGTTCAGAAACGTGAAAATCATTCAGCGCCATAGCGATCTCATTTATCGGGGGATTGCGCTAAGTATAGAAGCGTGAGCGCTCCTGTCGTGGGGAAAGCGCGTTATTGCAGAAACAAGAGTAATAACGCTATTGCCACGTTGAAACCATTCTGTACGGACGGTACGTTCAGCCATCGTGGCGGCAAAGGCTGGCAGCAGATGTAACGAGATGTGCGTGGCGGTAAGCGAGGTAACTTTTGCGCTATCGAATCCCGGGAGCGTGACGCGGTCTGAAAAGGCTTTATAAACGCTCTCCTTGGCGGAGAAAGCCAGCGTCAGGGCAAGCGGAAAAGGGAGCGAGCTCGCCTGGAGAATTTGGCGCTCATCGCTATCAATAATGGACGGCGCCAGCTCTGTCGCCGTGTGCTGACTCATGATTTTTTCTATATCAATGCCGATACGCTGTCGGGATATGACGGCCAGCGCCGTTGACGCACAGTGGCTGATGCTGCCAAATAGGCCGTCCGGCCATAGCGGCTGTCGCTTGTCGCCAATACCGGGCACTGTCCTGACGCCCACCTCGCGTAGCGCATGAACGGCGGCGATGCGGCCTGCCAGATGTTCAGCTTTACGCTTGCGTCCGCCAGACCGGAGCCGATCGTGATGAGGCAGCCATAACAGGTCGTGCTCGTGAAAGCTGCTCGCATCAAAGTCGACGATATGCAGCCTGTGTCCGGCAAAGGGAAGGGGAAAATGAGATGTCCGCATCGTTTTTTGCTAATTCCCTCCCCCGAATGAGGGAGGGAAGGTTGCCATCAGAAATGGGTATTAATGCTCATATACCACGTACGTCCCGGTTCGTTATAGGTGTACGCGCCAGCGCCCGCCATATAAGCGCCAGTTTGAGTATCCCTGACGGTTTGCGCGTTACCTTCACGCCACAGACGTTTGTCAAAGAGGTTATCCACGCCACCGGTCAGGCTGACATTTTTGGTCACGTCCCAGGTCGCGCTCAGGCCAACAATACTGTATGGGCTGACCGCTTGCTTATCTGTTCCGGTAACGGGGTTACCTTGATAATCATATTTCTTCGGCTCTTGTTTGCCGTACCAGGTGAAGGTCGATTGCAGAGAAACGTCCTGACGTACCTGCCAGCTCAGGGTTGAATTAAGCGTGTACTGTGGAATAATCGACAGGCGTTCGCCGGTCTCTTTGTTTTTACTCTGCAGCATATACGTAACGTTATTCGTCCAGTTGACGGTGTCGCTAACCGGTACGTTTAACGTGCCTTCCAGACCTTCAACGACCGCTTTCGGCACGTTCTCCCACTGATAAACATCCGTTTTGCCGTTGTTGATACGCTGCAACGGCACCGTACCCGCTTCAATCTTATTGCGGTAATCATTGCGGAACCAGGTGATGCCGGCCAGCCAGCCATCGCGTTTAAATTCCAGACCGATCTCTTTATTGATGCTGGTTTCGGCTTTCAGATCATCGTTACCCATCATATAGCAGCCGATGCCGGTACCCGCGCCAGTCGCGTAGCAACCCTGACCTTTACTGTACAAAATATAGTTTGGGTTAGTCTGGTACAGACTCGGGGCTTTATAAGCGCGGGCGATTCCCATTTTCAGGGTAAAGTCATCCCCCAGACCTTGCGACAGGTTCAGCGACGGGCTCCAGTTATCCCCCACAATACTGTGATGATCGAAACGTAGCCCCGGCGTCAGCATGGTGCTGTCGGTCAGTTCCATGTTGTTTTCAGCAAACAGAGAGAAAATTTCCGCTTTTGAATAGGGGCTACGATTGGTACTGCTGTAACCCGGGATATTTCCCCCCATAAAGGTTTGCGAGTTGGAGAGCTCGTCTTTCATACGCTGTTGGGCCCATTCGGTACCCAGCGTCAGGTTTTGATTGACCAGCAGATCGAAAGGAAGGCTCACTTCGCTGTGTAGGGTGACGTCATTCAAATCGGCATCGGCATATTTTTGCGATGCTTTGGGATCGAAAATCCCTTCGGTGCCGCCTGCTAAGCCTTCCGGCATCCGGGAGTTACGGGTATGTTCGTATTGCACCCAGTTACTGGTGGTTACGCCATTATCCCAGCCGCCGTTCCAGGTCAGCGAGTAGTTCTGCCGATAGAGGCGGTTCGTCTCTTTTCCGTAATTATCTTTCACCAGTTGGTTCGTATTGGTGTTCTGAGTATCACCGGCATAGAGGTTGCCCTGGCGACTGTAACCGGCCTCCAGCTCCAGAGACTGAAGCGGAGCAAAATCCCAACGAACTACGCCGTTGATATCTTTGTTAATGACCCCCTCGCGTCCTGCCGGTAGCGTGTCGGCGTAACTCCCGGTACGTTCAGACTGATGCCCCTGGTTAATATTACGCGCATCCGCCTGCGTTTTGTCGAGGTTGCCATACAGACGGAAGCTGAAATCCCCGCCCAGCGGGCCGTTCAGGCTAAAGTTAGTGCGTTTGGTCGCGCCTTCGTCTTTATGTTCCGGCGCGTTGAAATAGGTATTCCAGGAACCGTGCCACTCGCTACCGCCTTTTTTGGTAATGATATTGACCACGCCACCCGCCGCGCCGTTGCCGTAGCGTGCGGCGGCAGGGCCACGCAGCACTTCAATGCGTTCGATCATCTCCGGCGGCACCCACGCGGTATCGCCACGGGTATCGCGTTCGCCGCGCCAGCCCAGGCGTACCGAGTTACGGCTGGTGACGGGTTTACCGTCAATCAGGATAAGGGTGTTTTCCGGCCCCATGCCGCGAATATCGATTTGGCGGTTATTCCCGCGCTGACCGCTGGTGGAGTTGCCGGTCAGGTTCACGCCCGGCATGGTGCGGATGATTTCTGACACGTCGCGCGCGGGCGGATTTTTGCGGATCTCATCGGCGGTGATGGTGGATACGCCTGGTGCCTGTAGGTTTTGCTGGGCAGCGGTCACCACGATGGTGTCTTCATTGGTGAGCGCAGCGCTATCGGTTTTTTCTTCTGCCATCACGGGCAGAGCGGCCCCGTAAATCCCTAAATTGACCAGTAAGGTCAGGGAATGAATCTTCTTGTTCATTGTATATCCTGCTTTTCTTTAGCCACATAAGCCAAAGCGCCCGTCAAAGGCATTGGCCGGGTGGTGAAATTGTGTTCGCGCGTCCCATAGCGCGACAATACGCTATTGCAAATGCAAATAGTTATCAATAATATTATCAATATATTTCACCTTTTATATACAAAATTCATAATAAACACAGGGTTATAATGAAAGAGGCGCTGGCAACGGGAAGTGAGGCCTGGTGGAGGACGAAAACCGGGCCGGAATGGATACGGGAAAAAGACGGAAATTATCGGGTCACTTTTTGGTGGCGCGACCCGCAGGGAAACGAAACACACTCCCCGATACGGCGTGTCTGGGTCTACATCACTGGCGTAACCGATCATCATCAAAACGCGCAGCCTCAGACGATGGCGCGTATTGCCGGAACGGATGTCTGGCGCTGGAGTACGGCGCTTAGCGCTAACTGGCGCGGCAGCTACTGTTTTATTCCTACCGAACGCGATGACGTTTTTGCCGCTTTTGCGCCGGGCGAAACGCCCGATCGGAACGCACTGCGTGAAGGCTGGCGACAGCTATTACCGCAGGCGATTGCCGACCCGCTTAATTCGCAAAGCTGGCGGGGAGGACGTGGTCATGCGGTTTCAGCGCTGGAAATGCCGGATGCGCCCCTTCAGCCGGGATGGGATCGTCCTGAAACGCCGTACTCGCCGCCTTTGATGATGCAGTGGCATAGCGAACGTCTGGGTAACTCCCGCCGCGTATGGATATTGACGACCGGAGACGAGGCGCCGGAGGAAAGACCGTTGGCTATTCTGCTGGACGGTCAATTCTGGGCGGAAAATATGCCCGTCTGGCCCGCGCTCGCCTCGCTGACTCATCAACGCCTGCTTCCTGGTGCCGTCTACCTGCTGATTGACGCGATTGATACTCAACACCGCAGCCAGGAGTTGACCTGCAATGCCGACTTCTGGCTGGCGGTGCAGCAGGAACTGTTGCCGCAAGTCAGAGCCGTGACGCCTTTTAGCGATGATGCCGGGCGAACGGTGGTCGCCGGACAGAGTTTTGGCGGCCTGTCGGCGCTGTATGCCGGCCTGAACTGGCCGACGCGTTTTGGCTGTGTACTAAGCCAGTCAGGATCGTTCTGGTGGCCCCATCGCATCACCCCGCCGGAGGGGGAAGTCATTACCCGGCTGAAAACCGGCGCATTATGCGCGCGCGGACTGCGTATCGTACTAGAAGCCGGCGTGCGTGAGCCGATCGTGTTTCAGGCGAATCAGGCGCTTTATGCCCAACTGAATACTTCGCAGCAGTCCATTTTCTGGCGTCAGGTTGACGGCGGACACGATGCGCTTTGCTGGCGCGGCGGGCTAACGCAAGGGCTGATGCTGCTTTGGCAGCCGCTTATCGACACGCTTTAACCGGGCACATGTCCATGACAGGAGTTGAGTATGGAATTCAGTAATCCCTTCGATAATCCGCAGGGACAGTTTTACATCCTGCAAAATGCGCAGCGTCAATTCAGCCTTTGGCCAGCGGCGTGCGCGCTTCCCGCAGGCTGGGACGTGGTATGCGAACCGCAATCGCAGGACGCGTGCCAGCAGTGGCTTAATACGAGCTGGACAACACTGAATCCGGCGCATTATGCCGATAAGCAGGAGGCGAAATGACGCAGCGTTTACCGTTAGTCGCCGCCCAGCCGGGGATCTGGATGGCGGAAAAACTCTCTGATTTACCCTCCGCCTGGAGCGTGGCGCACTACGTGGAACTGAATGGCGAGCTGGATGTCCCCTTGCTGGCAAAAGCGGTAGCGGTAGGGATGCAACAGGCGGATACGCTACGGATGCGTTTTACCGAAGAGAGCGGCGAGGTCTGGCAATGGATAGATCCTGAGCACACCTTCGGCGAGCCCCCGATTGCCGATTTACGCGACCAGCCCGATCCGCATCACGCGGCGCTGACGTTAATGCAGGCGGATTTACGGCAAAACCTGCGCGCAGATAGCGGTAAGCCGCTGGCGTTTCACCATTTAATCCGCATTGATGATACCCGCTGGTATTGGTATCAGCGCTATCACCATTTGCTGGTGGATGGCTTTAGCTTCCCGGCGATAACCCGCCAGATTGCGGCGATTTATCGCGCCTGGCAGAGCGAGGCCCCTACGCCGGAGTCGCCTTTTACCCCCTTTGCGGATGTGGTCGAGGAATATCAGCGCTATCGCCAGAGCGAGGCCTGGCAGCGTGACGGCGCCTTCTGGGCGCAGCAGCGCCGCGAGCTGCCGCCGCCGGCGTCAATTTCTGCCGCGCCGTTGCCGGGGCGGTCGGCGAGCGCGGATATTCTGCGTATGAAATTGAGCGCGCCGGAGGGGGCGTTTCGCCAACTGGTGGCGCACATGCCTGAGATACCGCGAGCGGATCTTGCCCTGGCGCTGGTGACGTTGTGGCTGGGACGATTATGCGGGCGAATGGATTATGCCGCCGGATTTATCTTTATGCGGCGGATGGGCTCGGCGGCGTTAACGGCGACCGGGCCTGTCCTTAACGTGTTGCCGCTGGCGGTTAACCTTCATGCGACGGAAGATCTGCCAACGCTGGCGAAGCGTCTTGCGGCGCAGTTAAAGAAGATGCGCCGCCACCAGCGTTACGACGCCGAACAGATTGTACGCGATAGCGGGCGAGCCGCAGGGGAGACGCCGCTATTTGGCCCGGTGCTCAACATAAAAGTATTTGATTATCATCTGGATCTTCCTGGCATACAGGCGCAAACCCATACCCTGGCGACGGGGCCGGTTAACGATCTTGAACTGGCGCTTTTTCCGGATGAAAACGGCGGTCTGGATATTGAATTGCTGGCGAATGCACAGCGTTACGATGATGCCACGCTCTCCCGCCATGCCTTACGATTGATGGCGCTTATCACGCAGTTTGCGGATAATCCGGCGCTGCGCTGCGGCGATGCGCAAATGCTGCTGGCGGAAGAACAAACGCAATTAACACACCTTAATAATACGGCGGTAACGATTCCCGCCGCCACGCTTAGCGATTTGGTGGCGCAGCAGGCGCAAAAAACGCCAGAGGCTTTCGCGTTGGCAGATGCGCATTATCGCTTTACCTACCGTGAAATGCGTGAACAGGTTGTGGCGCTGGCGTACGCGCTGCGGGAACGCGGCGTTCAGCCTGGCGATAGCGTGGCGGTGGCGTTGCCGCGGTCGGTTTTCCTGACCTTAGCGCTGCATGGCATTGTCGAGGCGGGCGCCGCCTGGCTGCCGCTGGATACTGGTTATCCTGACGATCGGCTGCGAATGATGCTGGAAGATGCGCAGCCGAAACTGTTAATTACGACTCAGGCGCAGCTGGCGCGCTTTCACGATATTCCGGGGATGGAATATTTGTGTTATAGCCAACCGCTACCGGTCAGTGACGCCACTTCGCTGGGGCTGTCGTTACCGCATCATACCGCTTACATCATTTTCACCTCTGGCTCGACGGGCAGGCCGAAAGGGGTGATGGTGGGACAAACGGCGATAGTCAACCGGCTGCTGTGGATGCAGGATCACTATCCGTTGACGGCGGATGATGTAGTAGCGCAAAAAACGCCGTGCAGTTTTGACGTCTCAGTATGGGAGTTTTTCTGGCCGTTTATCGCCGGGGCGAAACTGGTGATGGCTGAACCGGAAGCGCACCGCGACCCGCTCGCGATGCAGCGGTTCTTTGCGCAATACGGCGTCACGACCACCCATTTTGTGCCGTCGATGCTGGCGGCCTTTATTGCCTCGCTCACGCCAGCGTCGGCTGGGAAAAGCTGCGCTTCCTTAAAGCGCGTTTTCTGTAGTGGCGAGGCCCTGCCGACGGCGCTGTGCCGCGAATGGGAGACGTTAACCAACGCGCCGCTACACAATCTGTACGGGCCAACGGAGGCCGCGGTGGATGTGAGCTGGTATCCGGCCTGTGGCGATGAGCTGGCGGCTGTTGACGGCAACAGCATCCCGATTGGTTATCCCGTCTGGAATACCGGTTTACGTATTCTCGATGCGCATATGCAGCCGGTGCCGCCGGGCGTGGCTGGCGATCTCTATCTTACCGGTATCCAACTGGCGCAGGGCTACCTGGGACGTCCGGATCTTACCGCCAGCCGTTTTATCGCCGATCCTTTTGCGCCAGGTGAACGGATGTACCGTACCGGAGATGTGGCGCGCTGGCTGGATTCCGGCGCGGTAGAATACCTGGGGCGCAGCGACGATCAGCTCAAAATTCGGGGTCAACGTATTGAACTGGGCGAGATTGACCGCGTCATGCAAACGCTGCCGGATGTTGAACTGGCGGTAGCACATGCCTGCGTCTTTAATCAGGCGGCGGCGACGGGCGGGGATGCCCGGCAACTGGTCGGCTATCTGGTGTCGCACTCCGGTTTGCCGCTGGATTTACCGGCGCTGCAGGAAAAATTACGCCAAAAACTTCCCGCGCATATGGTGCCGGTTGTGCTGTTGCAACTTGCCAGCTTGCCGCTTAGCGCTAATGGCAAGCTGGATCGCAAAGCCCTGCCGCTGCCGGACCTGACGCCACGCGTGAAAGGGCGTGCGCCGCAGTCCGCAACGGAGATTGCTGTCGCCGCGGCGTTTTCCCGCCTGCTGGGCTGTGAGATTAACGACGTTGAAAGTGATTTCTTTGCGCTGGGCGGACACTCGCTGCTGGCGATGAAACTGGCCGCGCAGCTAAGCCAGACGTTTAATCGCCAGGTGACGCCGGGGCAGGTGATGGTGGCGTCTGACGTGGCGCAGTTGAGTAAGCTGCTCGATACTGACGATGACGAACGCTCGCGCAATCTGGGGTTCGGGCCGCTGTTGCCGCTGCGTGAAAGCGATGGTCCAACGTTATTTTGTTTCCATCCGGCGTCGGGGTTCGCCTGGCAATTTAGCGTGTTATCACGCTATCTCAGCCCGTCGTGGTCGATTATGGGGATTCAGTCGCCGCGCCCCGCTGGCCCTATGCAAACCGCAACCACCCTTGATGAGGTATGTGAACATCATCTGGCGACTTTGCTCGCCCGGCAGCCGCATGGCCCTTATTATTTATTAGGCTATTCGCTGGGCGGGACGCTGGCGCAAGGGATCGCCGCCCGGTTGCGCGCACGCGGCGAAACCGTAGCGTTTTTGGGGTTACTGGACACCTGGCCGCCGGAAACGCAAAACTGGCGGGAAAAAGAGGCGAATGGCCTCAATCCGGACGTATTGGCGGAAATTGAACGTGAACGCGCAGCGTTTGTCGCCGCTCAGCAGGGAAATGCCTCCGAAGCCTTATTTACCGCCATTGAAGGCAATTATGCGGATGCCGTCCGTTTGCTGACGACGGCGCATAGCGTACCGTTTGATGGACATGCTACGCTCTTTGTGGCGGATAAAACGGTGCCGGAAGGCGTATCGCCTGAACAGAGCTGGTCGCCGTGGATAGCGTCTTTGGCTATTTATCGCCAGCCGTGCGCGCATGTAGATATTATTTCTCCCTCCGCTTTTGAAACTATCGGGCCCATCATCAGCGAGCTCATTAATAAATAACGGGCGTTGTTTCTGCCTTTAAAAAATTAAATCCTGAAACCCATAATAATTACTAATTATTATGGGTTTTTTATTGCAACGATTAATTCTTTTAACATAAGTGATACATGCTACAGGCAAGTTTAATTCCGAATATTTAGCTTTTCGGGCACTGGCGCGCAAAGAGTGTTTCGGATAATTCTGACTTGCTGTTAGAATCTCTGACAGGAATGTGTTCTTTCATTGGATAAAGTTTTCAGGTCATACGGCATGCCATCTCTTAATGTAAAACAAGAAAAACATCAGTCACTTGCAGGTTACTCACTGCCGCCCGCCAACAGTCATGAAATCGATTTGTTTAGCCTTATAGAGGTGTTATGGCAGGCGAAACGTCGTATTCTTGCTACCGTTTTCGCCTTTGCGTGCGTGGGGTTACTTCTGTCCTTTTTGCTGCCGCAAAAATGGACCAGCCAGGCGATTGTCACACCGGCGGAGTCGGTACAGTGGCAGGGACTGGAGAGAACGTTGACCGCGCTGCGCGTGTTGGATATGGAGGTAAGCGTTGATCGGGCCAGCGTCTTTAATCTGTTTATTAAAAAGTTTAGCTCGCCCTCGCTGCTGGAAGAATATCTTCGTTCTTCTCCGTATGTCATGGATCAATTAAAAGGCGCGCAAATAGACGAGCAGGATCTTCACCGGGCGATTGTCGTGCTGAGCGAAAAAATGAAAGCAGTGGACAGTAATGCCGGCAAGAAAAATGAAACATCATTATTCACGTCGTGGACGTTGAGTTTTACCGCGCCGACGCGGGAAGAAGCGCAAAAAGTGCTGGCTGGCTATATTCAGTACATCTCTGATATCGTCGTGAAAGAGACGCTGGAAAATATTCGTAACCAGCTGGAAATCAAAACCCGCTATGAGCAGGAAAAGCTGGCGATGGATCGGGTGCGTCTCAAAAACCAGCTTGATGCCAATATTCAACGTCTCCATTATTCGCTGGAAATCGCCAACGCCGCCGGCATTAAGAGACCGGTTTACAGTAATGGTCAGGCGGTAAAAGATGATCCGGATTTTTCTATTTCTCTCGGCGCGGATGGTATTTCCCGCAAACTGGAAATTGAAAAAGGGGTAACGGACGTGGCCGAGATCGACGGTGATTTGCGTAACCGTCAATACCATGTTGAACAACTGGCGGCAATGAATGTGAGCGACGTGAAGTTTACCCCGTTTAAATATCAACTGTCGCCGTCTCTGCCAGTGAAAAAAGATGGCCCGGGTAAAGCGATCATTATTATTCTGGCGGCGTTGATTGGCGGTATGATGGCCTGCGGCGGCGTATTACTGCGTCACGCGATGGTCTCGCGTAAAATGGAAAACGCGCTGGCGATAGATGAACGGTTAGTCTGATTTATATGAAAAGCCGGATAGCGATTATCCGGCTTTTTCATCTGTGTGAACGACTATCGCCGCCCCAGCGGTACCACCAGCGGCGTCCCGGCAACCGGATCGTCGATAATCATACAGCGCAGCCCATAGATTTTTTCGATAAGCTCTGCGGTAACAATCTCTTTCGGCGCGCCCTGCGCGACAATGTTACCTTCGCGTAATGCAATCAAATGCGTGGCGTATCGGCAGGCTTGATTCAGGTCGTGCAGGACGGCGGCGAGCGTATAACCTTTTTCGCGGTTGAGATCGCTTAACAATTCCAGCAAATCAATTTGATGGCTAATATCCAGCCACGTTGTCGGCTCATCCAGCAGCATGATGGACGTTTCCTGCGCCAGCACCATGGCTATCCACGCCCGCTGGCGTTGGCCGCCGGACAGAGTATCTACGCTTTGCGTCGCCAGTGAGGTGATACCTGTTGCACGCATGGCACTGGCGACGGCGTCGGCATCTTCCTTGCGCCAGCGGGTAAATAACGGCTGATGCGGATAACGCCCTCTGGCGACCAGCTCTTGTACGGTGATATCGCCCGGCGTAGTGGCGTTTTGCGCCAGCAATCCGATGCGCCGCGCCACCTCTTTACTGGCGTAACGCTGTATTTGTTCGCCATCCAGCCAGACATGGCCGTCAACAGGCGTCATCAGACGGCTTAGCGTGCGTAGCAACGTTGACTTGCCGCAGCCGTTAGGGCCGATGATGGCGGTAAAATGGCCGTCCGGAATCGAAACATTAAGGTTTTTTGCGACGGTATAGCTGCCATAACCCAGCGTTAACTGGTCGCCGCGCAAACGGGCTACGGATTCGGTCATTTTTTGCGGGACTCCTGAATTAACAAGACGATAAGATAAATACCGCCGAGGCTGACGGTGACCACGCCCACTGGAAGCTGATAAGGCATAAACAGTTGCTGTGCGCATGCATCGGCGGCCAGTAGTAACAACGCGCCGCACAGCGCCGACTGGGTTAATCCCCAGCGCGCTGTGCCGCTAAGACGGCGGGCGATGTGCGGCGCGACAAGGGCAATAAACGAGATGGGGCCAGCCAGTGCCGTTGCCGCAGCGGTGAGCGACACCGCCACCAGCATCAGCATCAGGCGTGACCGCTCCACGCTAACACCCAGCGCGCAGGCGCTGTCATCGCCCATCTCCAGCAGCCGCATACGACGCACCAGTAGCGCGGCGCCTGTCAGCATCACAATAATCAGCGGCGCCGAAGGCCAGGTTTTTGCCCATGTCAGACCGTTGAGCGACCCGGCGTTCCATAAGCCGGCGGTGAGCGCCGTTTCCAGCGACGCCTGCAACAGAAGCCAGGTATTAAAGGCGACTAACATCGCGCGGATGCCGATACCGATGATAATCAGCCGGAAAGTTTCAATCCCGTTACGCCAGGCGAGCAGCCAGACAATCAATGACGTGACGATACCGCCCGCCATTGCCGCAAGCGCGATCGCGGTAAGATGCTGGCCAAACAGGACCATTGCGACCAGTACGCCGCTCCAGGCGCCGGTATTAAAGCCCATCACATCAGGGCTGCCTAGCGGGTTACGCATCAGCGACTGAAAAATCGCGCCACTGACGCCAAGCGCAGCGCCAATCAGCAGCGCCATTAATACGCGCGGTAGTCGCCATTCGGTTACGACAAGGGTGATGTTACGCGGCGCGTCGCCCAGCAGCGCGGCAATAATCTGCCCGGTCTCAAGAGGCACGGCGCCGCTTTGCAGGCTCCATAAACCAATGGCGAAGCAGCCAGCCGCCAGAAGCAGGCAGCTTACGATAAGCCGACGAGAAAGAAACATCACAGGCCGCCTCCGTTCGATTTACGGCGTACCAGAAAAATAAGTACCGGCGCGCCGATAAATGCACTGACAACCGATACGCGGAGTTCGCCCGGCACCAACAGACGACCAATAATATCGGCAAAAAGCAGCAGAGCAGGGGTTGCCAGTAGCGTCACTGGCAGCGACCAGCGGTGGTCTGCGCCCACCAGCCAACGCGCCATATGCGGCATCATCAGACCAATAAAGGCGATAGGGCCAACCAGCGCCGTTGCGCTGCCGCACAAGACGGTAATCGCCAGTAAACCGATAAGTTGGGTGCGCGCCACTTTACTCCCCAGCGCCGTCGCGGTATCGCTGCCGAGGCTCAGGCTGTTCAGCGCTCGGCTCAGAAATAGCGCCACGATCCCTGCGATAACCACGGGCGCAAGCGCGACTTTCAACGTTTGCAGGCTGCGAATGTCCAGCGATCCCGCCTGCCAGAAGCGAAGCTGGTCATAGACCTCTGGATTTAACAGCGCGATGCCGCTGGTCAGTCCTTCCAGTACCGCGCCAAGCGCCACGCCCGCCAGTGTCAGGCGGACCGGGCTTAACTGGCCGCCGCCCTGACTACCGGTGAAGGCGACAATCAGCGATGCGATAAGCGCGCCGCTAAATGCCATGAAAAGCTGTTCCAGCGGCGTGGAGAAACCAAACAGCGCCGCGCCCAGTACAATGGCGAAGCTGGCGCCGTTGTTAACGCCCAGAATCCCCGGGTCGGCGAGCGGGTTGCGAGTAAGTGTTTGCATGAGCGCCCCGGCGAGACCCAACGCGCCGCCTGCCAGTAATCCGGCCAGCGTACGCGGCAAACGCGCATCCAGGACGATGGTGCAATCGGCGCTTTGGCACACGCCGGTGAACGCCTCCAGCACGACGGCGGCGGGCAGCGGTTTCGCGCCAATGACCAGGCTTAAAACCGCGGCGAGACTCAGTAATAACAACAATCCGGGCACGGCAAACGCGCGCGTCACGGAAAATGAGCATGACATAGTAACTTCCCTGATAATGATAGTAATTATCGTTATCTATCTTATTTGGTTATGTTAGCATGTGCAGCCATTGAATGGATATTTAAAAAAACTCGCATTAAGGCGTTGTAATGAATCGACAATCCTGGCTGCTCAATCTCAGCCTGTTGAAGACGCACCCTGCATTTCGCGCAGTATTTCTGGCCCGTTTTATCTCTATTGTCTCGCTGGGGCTGCTTGGCGTGGCGGTTCCGGTACAGATCCAAATGATGACGCACTCCACCTGGCAGGTAGGGCTGTCGGTAACGTTAACCGGCGGCGCCATGTTTATTGGTTTAATGGTGGGTGGTGTACTGGCCGATCGCTACGAACGTAAGAAGGTGATTCTGCTGGCGCGCGGTACTTGCGGTATTGGCTTTATTGGCCTGTGCGTGAACGCGCTGTTGCCGGAACCGTCATTGCTGGCGATATATCTCCTTGGCCTGTGGGACGGCTTTTTCGCGTCTCTGGGCGTGACCGCGTTACTGGCGGCGACGCCAGCGCTGGTCGGAAGAGAAAATCTGATGCAGGCCGGCGCGATTACCATGCTGACGGTACGTCTGGGATCGGTTATTTCGCCGATGTTGGGGGGCATATTGCTTGCCAGCGGCGGCGTAGCCTGGAACTATGGGCTGGCGGCCGCCGGGACGTTTATTACGCTATTGCCGTTACTGACGCTGCCGCGACTGCCTGTCCCTCCGCAGCCGCGGGAAAATCCATTTATCGCGTTACTGGCAGCATTTCGTTTTTTGCTCGCCAGTCCGCTTATCGGCGGTATTGCGCTGCTTGGCGGCCTGGTGACGATGGCAAGCGCGGTACGCGTCCTCTATCCGGCGCTGGCGATGAGCTGGCAGATGTCGGCGGCGCAAATCGGTTTGCTGTATGCGGCAATTCCGCTGGGGGCGGCCATTGGCGCGCTGACCAGCGGACAACTGGCGCATAGCGTTCGTCCGGGGCTCATTATGCTGGTTTCGACAGTGGGTTCTTTTCTGGCGGTGGGGCTGTTCGCCATCATGCCGGTCTGGATCGCAGGTGTTATCTGTCTGGCACTGTTTGGCTGGCTTAGCGCCATCAGTTCGTTATTACAATATACCCTGCTGCAAACCCAGACGCCGGAAAATATGTTGGGGCGAATGAACGGCCTGTGGACTGCGCAAAACGTCACGGGAGACGCTATCGGCGCGGCGCTGTTAGGCGGTCTTGGCGCAATGATGACGCCGGTCGCTTCCGCGAGCGTGAGTGGATTCGGGCTGGTAATTATTGGTTTGCTGCTGCTGTTAGTGCTGGGCGAGCTACGTCGTTTTCGCCAGACGCCGCCGGTTAGCGATGCTGGCTGATGAAGAGGCGTTTATCCGACTGACAAAATCGGTCTGGTCAGTCGGATAAGACTCCGATAAGGCTAAAACAGGGCGGCCAGCCGGTTAAGCAGCAACGTTGCGCTGTAATAATCCAGACGGAACGTCTCCGTGCCCAGGGCATAGACGCGCTTATTTTGCACCGCTGGCAGGTGCGCCAGCAGCGGATTGGCGTAAAGGGCCGCGACATCTTTGTTGTCGCCGGCAAACAGGAAAAGAGATTGGCCGTTTAACCCGGCGGCCAGATTTTCACCGCCAAGCTGAATGATATCGTGGCGCTTACCCTGGCTTTTGCTGGTTTGCAGCCCTCGGGGCAATGTCGCCAGCGTAAAGCCTAACTGCGTCAATAGCTTGCCTTGTGCTGATTCTGGCGTCCACAGATTGGCGCTATGCGCGGCAGGGGTATACACCAGCGCGCTAACCGGCTGCGGCGGCAGGGCGATTCGCTGTTTAACCGTCGTCAGTTGCGCCTCAAATTCCGCTATTCGCGCGGCGGCCTGTTTCTCCTGGCCGGTGATCTCGCCAAGCTGCGTGAGCAAACTCTGCCAGCTTTTATCGTCATAATTGATGACGAGCGTCGGCGCGATAGCGGAGAGCTGATCGTAAAGCGCCAGCGCGGAGTCGCCGCCGGTGGCGCTAATCAAAATGAGATCCGGCATTTGCGCGGCGACCGTTTCGGCATTCGGTTCGCCGATATACAGCCGGGCGACATGGCGAGCCTTTGCTACGTCGCTCCACTGACGCATAAACCCCTGATCGTCGGCAAAGCGGTTATTCGGCGTAGTGGCCCCGCTGGCGACGACGGGCGCATCAATCGCCAGCAGCGAGCCTGTTAACGTCACGCTGGTAGAGACGATACGCGCGGGTTTGTGGTCCAGAGTATGAACGCCGCGGCTGTCCTGGATTTGCCGGGGCCAACCGGCGTCCTGGGCTAAGGATATTCCTGAAATTGATAAACCAACCACTAAAAGCAGCCAACGATAAAAGGCGGGGAGTCTCACAATAGCGTCCTGTTATTAATAAAGTTAATGCTTCTCATTTTCATGTCAGCGGCAGCGAGATGCAAGCCTTAGTGCCATTTAACTCATGACCAGAGTTGACAGAGCGACGTTTTACTCTTAGGTTAGCGCACTAAAAATAGAAATAATAATCATTATTATACACAAAATCATTCAAGAAGCATCGCAACGGCAAGGGAAGAAATCCCCGCGAGCATAGATAACTGTGTGACCGGGGTTTCTGAGCGCAGCCAACAAAGAGGCAGCTTGAAAGATGAAGTGTATATAAGCCTTTATCATTGGAGGATGATATGGATATGTCACTGGCCGAGGACGCTCAGGAGACAATGGCAACGCTTGCTCCCGATCGCTTTTTCTTCATGTCGCCGTATCGCAGTTTTACCACTTCCGGGTGCTTCGCCCGTTATACCGAGCCTGCGGTTGCCGGAGATTCGCCGGATAGCCCTTTCCAGCAGAAATTGCGCCAGCAGTTTGCCGAGGCCAAATCGCAGGGCATCGCCAACCCTATCCTGGTGGGGGCGATCCCCTTTGATACCCGTCAGCCGTCGTCGCTATTTATCCCGATGGCGTGGCAGTCCTTTTCCCGCCAGCAAAAGCAGCGCACGGCGCGTTATTTTACTGACCATCAGCCACTGACGGTGACGGCGCGAAAGGCGATTCCGGAGCAGGATGCTTTTGAAGCAATGGTCGCACGCGCGGCTATGCTGACCGCCACGCCAGACGTCGATAAAGTGGTGCTTTCCCGGCTAATAGATATCACCACTGATGTGGCGGTGGATAGCGGAGCATTGCTGGAGCGGCTGGTTGCGCAGAATCCAGTTAGTTACAACTTCCATGTGCCACTGGCGGATGGCGGCGTTCTGCTGGGCGCCAGCCCCGAATTGTTGCTACGCAAAGAGGGCGAGCGGTTTAGTTCGCTGCCGTTAGCAGGCTCGGCACGCCGACAGCCGGATGACGTTCTGGATCGCGAGGCGGGAAACCGACTGCTGGCTTCACAAAAAGATCGCCATGAACATGAGCTGGTGACGCAGGCGATGAAGCAGATCCTGCGCGATCGCAGCACGGAACTGCAATTACCTTCCTCTCCGCAGTTGATCACCACGCCGACGCTATGGCATCTCGGTACGCCGTTTGAGGGCAAGGCCAACGCCGGAGAAAACGCGCTGACGCTGGCCTGTCTGCTGCATCCGACCCCTGCGTTAAGCGGTTTCCCCCATCAGGTCGCGAAAAAGCTGATTGCTGAACTGGAACCGTTCGATCGTGAACTGTTTGGCGGCATTGTCGGCTGGTGCGACGCCGAAGGAAACGGCGAGTGGGTAGTGACGATTCGTTGTGCGAAATTGCAAGGTAATCAGGTGCGCCTGTTCGCCGGCGCCGGGATTGTCCCTGCCTCTTCGCCAGTCGGCGAGTGGCGGGAAACCGGCGTCAAGCTCTCTACGATGTTGAACGTTTTTGGACTGCATTAAGGAACGATGATGCGTATACCTTTCACCCGTTGGCCGGATGAATTTTCCCGCCGTTATCGTGAAAAAGGCTACTGGCAAGACGTGCCGTTGACCGATATTCTGACCCGCCACGCTGACAGCGATAAGACGGCGGTCATTGAAGGCGAGCGCGCATTCAGCTATCGCCAGCTCAACCAGGCCGTGGATAATCTGGCCTGCAGTTTACGCCGTCAGGGCATCAAACCTGGCGAAACCGCTCTGGTGCAACTGGGGAATGTACCGGAACTGTATATCACCTTTTTCGCCCTGTTGAAGCTTGGCGTAGCGCCCGTTCTGGCGCTGTTTAGCCATCAACGTACCGAACTTAACGCCTATGCGATGCAGATCGCGCCGACGCTGGTGATTGCCGATCGCCAACATACGCTGTTCGCCGGGGAGGACTTTCTCAACACGTTTGTGGCTGAACACCGCTCTGTGCGGGTGGTGTTATTGCGTAACGACGACGGCGATCACAGCCTGGACGCGGCGATGCGGCAGGCGGCGGAAGATTTCACCGCCACGCCATCACCTGCTGACGAAGTGGCCTACTTTCAGCTTTCCGGCGGTACTACCGGCACGCCAAAGCTTATTCCCCGTACCCATAACGACTATTACTACAGCGTGCGCCGCAGCAATGAGATTTGCGGTTTCAACGAGGAGACGCGTTTTCTGTGCGCGATTCCCGCCGCGCATAACTACGCCATGAGTTCGCCGGGCGCGCTGGGCGTCTTTCTCGCCAAAGGAACGGTAGTGCTGGCGACCGATCCCAGCGCCACGCTCTGTTTCCCGCTGATCGAAAAACACCAGATTAATGCCACGGCGCTGGTGCCGCCCGCGGTCAGTCTATGGCTACAGGCTATCCAGGAGTGGGGCGGCAATGCGCCGCTGGCGTCATTAAGGTTATTGCAGGTTGGCGGCGCGCGGCTTTCTGCGACGCTGGCCGCCCGTATTCCGGCTGAAATTGGCTGTCAGTTGCAGCAGGTCTTCGGCATGGCGGAAGGGTTAGTGAACTATACCCGGCTGGACGATAGCCCGGAACGGATTATCAATACCCAGGGAAGACCCATGTGTCCGGACGACGAAGTGTGGGTGGCGGATGCCGACGGGAATCCACTGCCGCCGGGCGAGATTGGTCGTCTGATGACGCGCGGCCCCTATACTTTTCGCGGCTATTTCAACAGTCCGCAACACAATGCCAGCGCCTTTGACGCCAACGGTTTTTACTGCTCCGGCGATTTGATCTCCATTGATCAAGACGGCTACATCACCGTTCACGGGCGTGAAAAAGATCAGATCAATCGGGGCGGCGAGAAGATAGCCGCCGAAGAGATAGAAAACCTGTTACTGCGCCACCCGGCGGTGATCCATGCGGCGCTGGTCAGCATGGAAGATGAACTGCTGGGGGAAAAAAGTTGCGCATATCTGGTGGTAAAAGAGCCGCTGCGAGCGGTACAGGTACGCCGTTTCCTGCGAGAGCAGGGCGTGGCGGAATTTAAATTACCGGATCGCGTGGAGTGCGTTGCGTCACTGCCACTGACGCCGGTTGGTAAAGTCGATAAAAAACAATTACGCCAGCGGTTGGCGTCACGTTCACCGCTCTGAAGGAGAAAGAGAGATGGCCATTCCGAAACTACAGTCTTACGCGCTGCCCACCGCACTGGATATCCCGACCAACAAAGTGAACTGGGCATTTGAGCCGGAGCGCGCGGCGCTGCTCATCCACGATATGCAGGATTACTTTGTCAGCTTTTGGGGCCGCAACTGCCCAATGATGGACCAGGTGATTGCCAATATCGCCGCTCTGCGCCAGTACTGTAAGGAACATCATATCCCGGTCTATTACACCGCTCAGCCGAAAGAGCAAAGCGATGAAGATCGCGCGTTACTCAATGATATGTGGGGACCGGGACTGACGCGCTCTCCGGAACAGCAGAAGGTGGTAGAAGCCTTAACGCCGGATGAGGCGGATACGGTGCTGGTGAAGTGGCGTTATAGCGCGTTTCACCGCTCGCCGCTGGAACAGATGTTAAAAGATACCGGACGCAATCAGCTCATCATTACCGGTGTGTATGCGCATATTGGCTGTATGACCACCGCTACCGATGCGTTTATGCGCGACATTAAGCCGTTTATGGTGGCGGATGCGCTGGCGGATTTCAGCCGGGAAGAGCATCTGATGGCGCTGAACTATGTGGCGGGGCGTTCCGGTCGCGTCGTCATGACTGAATCTCTGCTGCCGACGCCGGTTCCTGCCAGTAAAGCGGCGCTGCGGGCGTTGATTCTGCCGTTGCTGGATGAGACTGACGAGCCGCTGGATGATGAAAACCTGATTGATTATGGCCTGGATTCAGTACGCATGATGGGGCTGGCGGCGCGCTGGCGTAAAGTACACGGCGATATCGACTTCGTTATGCTGGCGAAAAATCCGACCATTGACGCCTGGTGGGCGCTGCTTTCTCGCGGGGTAGAGTAATGGCCAGCTTTGATTTTTCAGACAAAACGGTATGGGTGACCGGGGCGGGGAAAGGGATCGGTTACGCGACGGCGCTGGCGTTTGTTGACGCCGGGGCGCGGGTGTTCGGCTTCGATCGTGAATTTACGCAAGAGAATTATCCCTTTGCTACCGAAGTCATGGATGTGGCGGATGCCGCACAGGTTGCGCAGGTGTGTCAGCGTGTGTTGCAAAAAACGCCGCGGCTGGATGTGCTGGTCAACGCCGCCGGTATTTTGCGTATGGGAGCGACCGATGCGCTTAGCGTCGACGACTGGCAGCAGACATTTGCGGTCAATGTGGGCGGGGCATTTAACCTGTTTTCACAGACGATGGCGCAGTTTCGCCGTCAGCAGGGAGGGGCGATTGTTACCGTAGCCTCAGATGCGGCGCATACGCCACGTATCGGTATGAGCGCCTACGGCGCCTCTAAAGCGGCGCTGAAAAGCCTGGCGCTAACCGTAGGGCTGGAGCTGGCGGGCTGCGGGGTGCGCTGTAATGTGGTGTCGCCCGGTTCGACTGACACCGATATGCAGCGCACTTTATGGGTGAGTGAAGATGCCGAACAGCAGCGTATCCGCGGTTTCGGCGAACAGTTTAAGCTCGGTATTCCGCTCGGTAAAATCGCCCGTCCGCAGGAGATAGCCAATACCATTTTGTTTCTTGCCTCCGATCTGGCCAGCCACATTACCTTGCAGGATATCGTGGTGGACGGTGGTTCAACATTGGGAGCCTGACGATGATCTGGAAACGGCATTTAACGCTGGATGAATTGAACGCTACCAGTCAGAACACGCTGGTGGCGCATCTGGGCATTGTTTACACCCGTCTGGGCGATGACGTGCTGGAGGCGGAAATGCCCGTCGATGCCCGCACTCATCAACCGTTTGGTCTGCTACACGGCGGCGCATCGGCAGCGCTGGCGGAGACGTTAGGATCAATGGCGGGTTATCTGATGACCCGCGACGGGCAGTGCGTGGTCGGGACCGAGTTAAACGCCACCCATCACCGCGCCGTCTCGCAGGGGAAAGTACGCGGCGTTTGCCTGCCGCTGCATCTGGGGCGGCAGAATCAAAGCTGGGAAATTACGCTCTTTGACGAGCAGGGGAGGCGCTGCTGCACCTGTCGCCTGGGAACGGCGGTAATGGGATAGTTCTGGCAAAGTAAAATGCAATTGCAGCGTTAACGAAGAAAGGAAGTGATCTGGTTAACACTGTAATGTAAAAAATGGGTAACGATCCGGTTTTATCATGTTGTTGTGTTGTTAATTACGGTAAAGGTGTTATAGAAACAAAATGTAACATCTCTCTGGAACACCCAAACGGACAACAACTATGAATAAATCAGGGAAATACCTCGTCTGGACAGCGCTCTCAGTATTGGGTGCGTTTGCCCTGGGCTATATTGCGTTAAATCGTGGGGAACAGATCAACGCGCTATGGATCGTGGTGGCGTCGGTCTGTGTCTATCTTATTGCGTATCGTTTTTATGGGCTCTATATCGCCAAAAAAGTGCTGGCGGTTGACCCAACGCGTATGACGCCCGCGGTACGTCATAATGATGGTCTGGATTATGTTCCGACCGATAAAAAAGTGCTGTTCGGTCACCATTTTGCGGCCATTGCTGGCGCAGGTCCGCTGGTCGGGCCGGTACTGGCCGCGCAGATGGGCTATCTGCCGGGGATGATCTGGCTGCTGGCGGGCGTTGTGCTGGCGGGAGCGGTGCAGGACTTTATGGTGCTGTTCGTCTCGACCCGGCGTGATGGGCGTTCGCTTGGCGAGCTGGTTAAAGAGGAGATGGGCGCGACGGCCGGGGTGATCGCGCTGGTGGCCTGCTTTATGATCATGGTGATCATTCTGGCCGTCCTGGCGATGATCGTGGTGAAAGCGCTGACCCATAGCCCGTGGGGAACGTACACTGTTGCGTTCACCATTCCACTGGCGATTTTTATGGGCATCTACCTGCGTTATCTGCGTCCGGGGCGCATCGGCGAGGTGTCGGTCATTGGGCTGGTATTCCTTATTTTCGCTATTATTTCCGGCGGATGGGTGGCGGCAAGCCCAACCTGGGCGCCGTACTTTGATTTTACTGGCGTGCAGCTTACCTGGATGCTGGTGGGGTATGGTTTTGTCGCGGCGGTACTGCCGGTCTGGCTGCTGCTCGCGCCGCGTGATTACCTCTCTACCTTCCTGAAAATTGGTACGATTGTCGGTCTGGCGGTCGGGATTCTGATCATGCGTCCGACGCTGACTATGCCGGCGCTGACCAAATTTGTTGATGGTACCGGACCGGTCTGGACGGGCGACCTGTTCCCGTTCCTGTTTATCACCATCGCCTGCGGCGCGGTATCCGGTTTCCATGCGCTCATCTCCTCCGGCACGACGCCGAAGATGTTGGCCAACGAAGGCCAGGCCTGCTTTATCGGCTACGGCGGGATGTTAATGGAATCTTTCGTCGCCATTATGGCGCTGGTCTCCGCCTGTATTATCGATCCAGGCGTTTACTTTGCGATGAATAGCCCGATGGCGGTACTGGCGCCAGCGGGGACAGCGGATGTCGTGGCTTCTGCTGCGCAGGTGGTCAGTAGTTGGGGTTTCGCTATCACGCCGGATACGTTACACCAGATTGCCAATGAAGTCGGCGAACAATCCATTATCTCCCGCGCAGGCGGTGCGCCAACGCTGGCGGTAGGGATGGCCTACATTTTACATGGCGCGTTGGGCGGCATGATGGATGTGGCGTTCTGGTATCACTTTGCCATTCTGTTTGAAGCGCTGTTTATTCTGACGGCGGTGGATGCGGGTACCCGTGCGGCGCGTTTTATGTTGCAGGATTTGTTGGGCGTAGTGTCGCCAGGGCTGAAACGTACCGATTCGCTGCCAGCGAACCTGCTTGCTACGGCATTGTGCGTGCTGGCGTGGGGGTATTTCCTCCATCAGGGCGTGGTCGATCCGTTAGGCGGTATTAACACCCTGTGGCCGCTGTTTGGCATCGCTAACCAGATGCTTGCGGGGATGGCGCTGATGCTTTGCGCCGTGGTACTGTTCAAAATGAAGCGTCAGCGTTATGCGTGGGTCGCGCTGGTGCCAACGGCCTGGCTGCTGATTTGTACGCTGACGGCGGGCTGGCAGAAAGCGTTTAGTCCGGATGCGAAAATCGGCTTCCTGGCCATTGCCAATAAGTTCCAGGCGATGATCGACAGCGGCAATATTCCGCCGCAGTACACCGCATCGCAGCTCGCGCAGTTGGTATTCAATAACCGTCTGGATGCCGGGCTAACCATCTTCTTTATGGTGGTGGTCGTGGTGCTGGCGGTCTTCTCTATTAAGACGGCGCTGGCCGCTCTGAAGATTGATAAACCGACGGCGAATGAAACGCCGTATGAGCCGATGCCGGAAAATGTGGATGAGATCGTGACGCAGGCGAAAGGCGCGCACTAATCTTTTTACATCAATAGCCCTCTCCAGAATAAGGAGAGGGCATTTGGATGACAGGTGACAACGATGTTCGATACGCTTTCGAAAGCCGGAAAATATCTGGGACAGGCCGCAAAAATGATGATTGGCGTGCCAGACTACGACAACTATGTGGAACATATGCGCATAACGCATCCGGATCAGACGCCGATGACCTATGAAGAATTTTTCCGCGAGCGGCAGGATGCGCGCTATGGTGGAAAAGGCGGCGCGCGTTGCTGCTGAGTGTTGCCAGGCCTGATAAGCGCAACGTCACCAGGCTATATTCTGAAAAATTCAACTTTTTCAAACGCCGCACGCAGGGTGTCAGGCGTTAACGTCACCGGTAAATAGTGGATGGATTCGACCGGGCGCAGGGTATGTGCGATTACCCTATCGATCTCGGCGGTGTTATGAATATCCACGTCCAGTTCGCTAAGTCGGGCCGGCAGATGAAATCGCCGGTACGCTGCAATCAATTGCGCCAGCACGTCATCTTGTCCCAGTAGCGCGCTTTGCACCAGAATGCCATAAGCCACTTTCGTTCCGTGCAGGAATTTTTCCGTTTGCGGCAGGACGGTCAGACCGTTGTGTACCGCATGGGCGGCGGCGACACGGGTATAGCGTTCCCCGAGGCCGCCGACCATACCGCCGCCAGCGATAATCGCATCCACCACGTCGCAAAATGCCTGGGTCAGCCGACGCTGCTGTTTATCCGCTAATGCTTGTTCGCTGCTGGTCAGCAGGAGATCGCGAATAGCGCACGCGCTGTTAATGCCCAGTCTTACGGTCAAAGGCAACGTTTCAGGCTGTGGCGCAAGCACAACGGCTTCATACCATTTTGCCAGCGTATCGCCAATGCCAGCTAACAGATAGTCATCGGGCGCCTGCAGAATAATGCGCGGTTCGACCAGCACCAGAAAATTGGCATCATCAAAAATTTCGAACTGTAACGCCTGTCCCGCGTCGTTATACCAGACGGAAAGCGGTGTCCAGGCGGCGCAGGTCGCCGCGATGGTCGGGATAGCGACAAACGGCAGCGCCAGACGGCGGGCGAGCGCTTTGGCGGTATCGAGCAGCGCGCCGCCGCCGACGCCTATCACCACCTGACGATCGTCGTTGCAGGCGTGCGCCAGTTGGGCAACATGGCGTTCGCTACAATGGCCGGTAAACTGCAGATGTTTTGCGCCAGCACGTTCAAACGCTTCCGGCAGGTAAGGCCGGGCGGCGGCAATCGCGCGTTCGCCGTACACCCAAACGGCGTGGGAAAGCTGTTCCGGCGTGAAAAAGTCTGTCAGTCTTCCGAGGCTTCCAGCATGGGAAAAATAATTCGCCGGGCCGGTAACGACGCGGATTTCAGTGTGGTTCATGTTGTGTTGTCCTTAGGGTCTTCTCACCGTTGTTATTATATTTAGACATCTAAACGTCTTGATTGCCAAATACTAACACCCTGTGATAGTGTGTCAACAACCACATCACTGGCGGGTATGAAGATAATGAGAAATAACCCACTGATTCCAAAAAGCAAATTGCCCAATCTTGGCACCACGATTTTTACGCAAATGAGCGCGCTGGCGCAGAAACATCAGGCAATAAATTTATCGCAGGGCTTCCCTGATTTTGATGGTCCTCGTTATTTGCACGAGCGGTTGGCTTATCATGTCGCGCAGGGCGCGAATCAATATGCGCCGATGACGGGCGCGCAGGCGCTGCGGGAGACCATTGCCGATAAAACGGCGGAAATATATGGTTATCGACCCGATGACGTCAGTGATATCACCGTCACGGCGGGCGCGACAGAAGCGCTGTATGCGGCGATTACCGCGCTGGTGCGGGCAGGGGATGAGGTTATCTGTTTCGATCCCAGTTATGACAGCTATGCCCCGGCCGTGGCGCTTTCCGGCGGCGTGTTAAAACGCATAGCGCTCACGCCGCCGCATTTTCGCGTCGACTGGCAGGCGTTTTCGGCGTTGCTTAGCGAGCGCACGCGGCTGGTGATCCTCAATACGCCGCATAATCCCACCGCTACCGTCTGGTGTCAGGCGGATATCGAGGCGCTGTGGCAGGCTATCGGCGAGCGGGAAATTTATGTGTTAAGCGATGAAGTGTACGAACATATTTGTTTTGCCGTCGAAGGTCATGCCAGCGTATTGGCGCACCCTCAGTTACGAGAGCGGGCGGTTGCCGTTTCATCGTTTGGTAAAACCTTTCATATGACAGGATGGAAGATTGGTTACTGCGTTGCGCCTGCGGCCATTAGCGCCGAAATACGCAAAGTTCACCAGTACCTGACGTTTTGCGTCAATACGCCGGCGCAACTGGCGCTGGCGGATATGCTGCGCGCCGCGCCGGAACACTATCGCGCGTTACCCGATTTTTATCGGAAAAAACGCGATGTGCTGGTTAACGCGCTGGCGCAAAGCCGATTAAAAGTGCTGCCCTGTGAAGGTACCTATTTTCTGTTAATCGATTACAGCGCAGTGTCGACGCTAAATGACGTTGAGTTTTGTCAGTGGCTAACCGAAGAAGTCGGCGTCGCCGCTATTCCGCTCTCTGTCTTTTGCGCCGCCCCTTTCCCGCATCAGCTTATACGTTTATGTTTCGCTAAACAGGAATCAACGCTGCTGGCCGCCGCAGATCGCCTGTGTAAACTGTAGTTATTTAACCGTCCACGCTCTGGAGAATCGACGGTCTGCAAAAAGCTCCTGCAGGCCGTTGATCTGTTTCAGGCGCAGGACTTCATCGGCGTCCATACCTAACTCCTGGCCGATTTTGCTTTCGTCCCAGCCTAGCAGAGAAAGTTCGCGCACGATTTCTGACATGGCGTGGATCTGGTGGCGTCCGCGCGCACGGTTATGCCGAATGGTTGCCGCCATGCGTTCGTGACGTTCTCTGTCCAGACACGTTATCGGCAGGTAGCCTTTCAGACGCCTTTTCAGGACCGTTTTTCCTTTGCCCAGCTCATGACGGTGAAAACCGTCCACAATCTCGTACTCCTCCGCATCGGCCTTTACCACCACTATCGGCTGAGTAAACCCATCTTGTTCAATCGATTTAAGCAGCAGTTTTTTCTCCGGCGGCGCAACGTTATTCGGGTTGTAGTCATTAGGCGAAATATGATCGTTTTTCACCCACAGGACACAATCGACAGGCTCATCGCGAAAAGGACTAACGTTATGTATCGCCATTCTAAATTCATTAATGGCGGCGATTCTCTCTTCTTCAGGCAGTTCAGAGAGAAAGTGAGTTATTTCGGTTGTGAGTCGGTGTTGCATAAGATCCCCCATTCCTGGCGTTTAGCTTTCATACGTTCGTTATAACGCTGGTAATTCTTAGGTTTTGTCGGACTGAATGACAGCGCCCGGCACCAGTAATCATTGTTCAGTAAAACTTTGCAGATCCGTCGCCACGACGGAATATCGCGCGATCCGATATCGCCCTGCTGCGTCTGTGGGATGGTGTTCATGCCTTTTTTCTTATACCACTGCAAATAAACGGCGATTTTATTACGGTAATGTTCGGCAGTGACTTCAGGCATACTGTGTAGCAGGAGCAGCGCGTACTCTTCCCAGTTAAGGTGATCGGGTTTTAAAATTTTCCGGTGGCCATAAAAATGGTTGTCTTGTCCGGCGTAAATACCTCCGCTGAGCACGCCGCTGACTCTGGCGCACATGGCCGCCCAGCGCTCAGGTTCGATAACATGATACAGCCATAACCCCTGTCGTTGTTCTGGGCCGAACGGTTCGCAAATACGCATGTAACGGGGCGGTACGCCAGCCTGATACATCAAATTATACAAAGGGTTACATGGTTTACCTGTTTTGGCGAACCAGGTCCAGATATCTGCGGTTTTCCAGTCATAGATGGGGTAGATATACCAGGTGTGACCCTTAGGGGCTAACGTGGTCCAGGGCTTGTCGTCGGCAAAGCGCAGCTTATGCGAGTTAGCGATAGCGGCAAATCGGTTATAGGATTCGTCGGAACGAATACCGACCAGCATAGCGGCAGGACGCTTTTCTGAAAACCAGTCGGCAAAATCGCGAACGAACTGTTCAAAGGTCATGCCGTGTTGATAAAAGGAAAAAAAGGCCGGATCGGTAATCGCATCTTCTGGCGGTTGTCGTACCCAGTCGGCACCCGGCTGCCAACACTGCCACTCCGGCTGGTATTGTGAAAGGGAATTTTGTGTGGTTAAGGGTAATGCGACCCAATAAAAACGCTCGATAACGTCCGCGTAGTATTCACGTAATGATTCAATATAGGCGATGGTACAGGAGAATTGCGCTTCCCAGTCAATGAAGAGAACGTGGATCTTTTTATTCATTTTGCGCGCCAACGTTGCCGTCAGGTGCAGTATAAGTCCTGAATCTTTACCACCGGAAAATGAGACGCAGACCCGGGGTAAGGTTTCCAGGGTCCACATTATACGCTCTTGAGCCGCTTCCAGAACATTTTGCTCAAGCGGAACTTTATAAACCGACATCTCTGGATAGTCTCCGATGTGTTAACTACAGTATATTCGAAATAATTAACATAAAGGATAAGCAGATTAGATGAACTTGCAATGCTTTATTATATTTACTAAATAAATGCATTCTATAAATATATAGATTGAATTTATGTTAATGCCCGTTACCTGACCTTTTTATTCATGCTTTTTTGTAATGTACTCAATGAGCTCAGTAAATCCGCTATTATTCATCGAAGCTCTATTATACATAAGATAGAGTTGTACAGGAGCAATGGTAAAAGGTATGGAGACTTTTTTAAGTTTGATAGTGGATGAGTAATAGTCAACAAGTGATTGTGGTAAAAAACCAATAAGCTCCGTGGCGCTGATGGCGTTGGCGATGGTTATCAGCGATTTGCTTCTGAAACCAATTATTCTTTCCCCCAGCATATCATGGATAACTGAATGATGCTCTTTTATATCGTTTTTCCGGGCGACGAATTGCGTAAATGACTCTTGTAGAATTTCGTCGATAGTTGCGGTTTCACCTAGCCGGGGATGGTTTTCACTGCAAGCCAGGATACATTCCACCTTATTAAAGTGAGTACAAACAATAGAACGATTATTGAGTGGGGCCATTGAAACCACAATATCTGCTTTGCGGTAGGCAAGAAGATCTTCAGGCTGTTCGTCAGTGGTCAAAATGTCGTGATGTTCAATTTCAACCTGTGAATCTTTGCGAATATATTCAACTAATTTCATCACATATTGGGTGATCAACAGCTGTGGGCTATAGATAATAAACTTTTTCTTCAGACTGGACTGATTCATTATATTAATAGTTTGTTCCAGACTGTTAAGGTTATTTTCTAAATGATAATGTAAATTAATGCCTGTTACGGTAGGCGTAATTCCTTTACCTGAACGAATAAATAAAGGGTCATTGAATTGCGTGCGCAGGCGTTGCAATGACTGGCTTACGGCAGAAGGTGTAATATAGAGAGTTTCTGCCGCTTTGCTAATGCTTAAATGTTGATAAATACATTCAAATATAACCAACAAGTTAAGATCAAATTTTTTAAGGTCGTAAAGGTTAGCCATAGTATCTTCCAGGCATAATCATGGTATCTTCCATGATTATGACTTAATCTCAATAATTTACCAGAATTATGTTTATTAAACTTAATGTAGAGTTTATTTAAACTAAAATACCACAGTTATGAATATTTTAGCGAGTAAATAATCACAGTAAAGACGAACATAACTTACACTTTTATAATCACGCCGTTAGTCTAAAAAAGCTGTGCTGGATGATATGCTGGTCTGGCGTCGCGTTAATGCCAGGAGGAGGTTGGCCCGACAAACGCAGCGCTATCGGGCGTGGTACGGTTAAGCTTCTGCCTTGCTAATTTCTGCGTTAAGGCTGCCCCATCATGGCGTCCAGTTGCGCTTTTTCCGGTAAACCCACAACCTGTTGCAACGTCTTATCTTTATTCATGTAATAAATTGCTGGCGTCGCGTTAGCGCCAAGATCGTCCATTAACTGCTGATTCTGATTAATGACTTTCATCTGCGCCGGGGGGATGGACGCCGGAACCTCCAGCTTCATCTTTCCTGCGGAGGCTTCATAGTCATGCCATGTTTTCGCCGGGTCTTTCGCGCCTAAAATCGCTGCGGCTGTGGCCGGGCTTTCCGGTTTAATCACGCCGACCAGTAACGTACGTAATTGTACCTTGCCGGATTCGACCCACGGGCGAGCTTGCTGCCAAAACTGCTTACAATAGGGGCAGAAAGGGTCGGCGAAGACATACAGCACCACCGGCGCGTCTTTTTTACCGTCGAGTATCCATGACGCCTTTTCCATTTTCTGCCACATTTCTCGTCCGGCCGGCGCATAGATCTCTTTTTCTATCAGGGCGTTGCTAAGATTTTCACCTTTTTCATTATACATATAGCCGGAAATCGCGTGTTTGCCGTCCGGCGTCAGGTAAATCGTGACGCCCATATCCTGATACTTTCCGAGATAGCCCTTCATGCCCCCCGGCGCCTCGAAGGATTTCAGGATTGTTATGCCCTGTTTTTCAATGGCTTTAACCGGCGCAGGCAGTTCTTCCGCGTGGGCGAGAATGGGCAGCATAGCAAGCAGCAATGTACGTTTAATCATATTTTTTCCTTTTAAGATCAAAGCGAAAAGAGTATTAATGATGATGCCTATCACAGACATAGGTAAGAGCTGGCGTGCCGGGATTGCCCTTTCTATGCTGGGGTGATGTAATCCTTTTCGCTGTTACAGCCTTTGTTAAGGTAATGTAGAGCGCAACACTTAGCCAGCATATACGCTATGGATTTCGAGTTGCAGACAATACGTCTGTAATTTGCAAGACGAGTCGTACTGGCTCTGAAGTTACCTACGGGTAGTTCAGGTAATGGGGCCGCCTGTCAGGCGGCCTTTTTACTTTAGATGGCTGACAGGGCGCAGTGTTCACAATGTCGCCCGAATCGGGTTGTTAGTTAACGCTTATTGATTTGATAATGGAAACGCATTAGCCGAATCAGCAAAATTTCGTTAACTTACTCCTCAACGAAAACACGGAGGAAGTATAGATGTCCTTAATTAACACCAAAATCAAACCTTTCAAAAACCAGGCGTTCAAAAACGGTGAATTCATTGAAGTCACCGAGAAAGATACCGAAGGCCGCTGGAGCGTCTTCTTCTTCTACCCGGCCGATTTTACCTTTGTTTGCCCGACTGAACTGGGTGACGTTGCCGACCATTACGAAGAACTGCAGAAGCTGGGCGTAGACGTTTATTCCGTCTCAACCGATACTCACTTCACGCACAAAGCATGGCACAGCAGCTCTGAAACTATCGCAAAAATCAAATATGCGATGATCGGCGACCCGACTGGCGCCCTGACCCGTAACTTCGACAACATGCGTGAAGATGAAGGTCTGGCAGACCGTGCGACCTTTGTTGTTGACCCGCAGGGTATCATCCAGGCGATCGAAGTTACCGCTGAAGGTATCGGCCGTGACGCGTCTGACCTGCTGCGTAAAATTAAAGCAGCACAGTATGTTGCCGCTCACCCAGGCGAAGTATGCCCGGCGAAATGGAAAGAAGGTGAAGCGACTCTGGCTCCATCTTTAGACCTGGTCGGTAAAATTTAAATTTCCGTCGTCTTTCACGCCATAGCTGCGTTGGCGTCGCCTGCTCACCCCGGTCACTTACTTCAGTAAGCTCCCGGGGATTCTCAGGCTAGCCGCCTTACTCTGACGTGAAATACTTTGGAAATTGTTTCAGTCATGGGCGCACCCGCGCCCATTTCATTTCAGCACCATGACGCAAGTTGTATTAATGCAGTCCCGCGAAGTCGGCTTGCATGATGATGTTTTCAGAGAGGGAAGAAGAATGCTCGACACAAATATGAAAACCCAGCTCAGGGCTTACCTTGAGAAACTGACCAAACCTGTTGAGCTGATTGCCACGCTGGATGACAGCGCTAAATCGGCGGAAATCAAGGAACTGCTGGCTGAAATCGCCGAGCTGTCCGACAAAGTCACGTTTAAAGAAGACAATACTCTGCCGGTGCGCAAGCCGTCTTTCCTGATTACGAATCCAGGTTCTCAGCAGGGGCCGCGCTTTGCCGGTTCTCCGTTGGGCCACGAATTTACCTCGCTGGTTTTGGCGCTGCTGTGGACCGGCGGTCATCCGTCAAAAGAAGCGCAGTCGCTGCTGGAGCAGATTCGCGATATTGATGGCGATTTTGAATTCGAAACTTATTATTCACTCTCCTGCCATAACTGCCCGGATGTCGTGCAGGCGCTGAACCTGATGGCGGTGCTGAACCCGCGTATTAAACATACGGCAATTGATGGCGGCACCTTCCAGAACGAAATTACCGAACGTAACGTGATGGGCGTTCCGGCGGTGTTTGTCAACGGTAAAGAGTTCGGCCAGGGACGTATGACTCTGACCGAGATTGTCGCTAAAGTGGATACTGGCGCAGAAAAACGTGCGGCGGAAGCGCTGAACAAACGCGATGCGTATGACGTGCTGATTGTCGGCTCCGGCCCGGCGGGCGCGGCGGCGGCGGTCTACTCGGCGCGCAAAGGTATCCGTACCGGTCTGATGGGCGAGCGCTTCGGCGGTCAGGTGCTGGATACCGTGGATATCGAAAACTATATCTCGGTGCCGAAAACCGAAGGTCAGAAACTGGCGGGCGCGCTGAAAGCGCATGTTAGCGATTACGACGTTGACGTTATCGACAGCCAGAGCGCAAGTAAACTGGTTCCGGCCGCGACAGAAGGTGGCCTGCATCAGATTGAAACGGCGTCCGGCGCAGTCTTGAAAGCGCGCAGTATCATCATCGCCACCGGCGCGAAATGGCGCAATATGAATGTGCCGGGCGAGGATCAGTATCGCACCAAAGGCGTCACCTATTGTCCGCACTGCGACGGTCCGTTATTTAAAGGGAAGCGTGTGGCGGTCATCGGCGGCGGCAACTCCGGCGTTGAGGCGGCTATCGATCTGGCAGGTATTGTAGAACACGTTACGTTGCTGGAGTTCGCGCCGGAGATGAAGGCGGATCAGGTGCTACAGGACAAAGTGCGTAGCCTGAAAAATGTCGATATCATTTTGAATGCGCAAACGACAGAAGTGAAGGGCGACGGTTCGAAAGTGGTGGGGCTGGAGTATCGTGACCGTGTCAGCGGCGATATTCATAGCGTCGCGTTGGCAGGCATTTTTGTGCAGATTGGTCTGTTGCCGAATACCCACTGGCTGGAAGGTGCGCTTGAGCGTAACCGCATGGGCGAGATCATTATTGACGCCAAATGTGAAACCAGTGTTAAGGGCGTCTTCGCCGCAGGCGATTGTACCACCGTTCCTTACAAACAGATTATCATCGCCACAGGCGAAGGGGCGAAAGCCTCGTTGAGCGCCTTTGATTATCTGATTCGCACCAAAATCGCATAAAAAGAAGTAAGCACACCTGCAAGGTCAGTTAACTGGCCATCGTAAATGGCCCGATAGTGTAAGCTATTCGGGCCTGCGCTGTTTATGCCTGGGGCACGCCGCCAGCTAAAACACATTCTTCATTATCAATACTCTGAAACCGTCTGTTAATAACAGACGGTTTTTTATTTCAACGGTCTTCTGTTTTTAAACTTTGAAACAATAAAAACCTCTTCTACGGATTTAACGGGAATTTTTCTGTTTTTTTATCAAAGAAAGATTAAGCGCTTCCGTTAACATGCCCATTCTTTTTTTTTGATTTATATTGCATTTGTATGTGAGGTTATTTATTCATGGATTCAATCTATGAATCACTGACGGAATTAGAAAAAACAGGGCTTACATTGCGTGATTTTTTTAATTCTCATGATAGTCGTTCACTGAAATCTGCCTACGTGAGATTAAATCCCACTGCTGCGGTAAACCTTACCGATCGGGCGTGGCTGGAGGCGGAGTATGACTTTAATGCGCTATTCGTCGGTCCTGGCAAGCTGCTGGCTGCGCCTTTCGCTTCAGTGTATCTGGAGGACGATGCGCTGGTGATGGGAAAGGCGACGCTGGAGATACGGGATTTTATGGCAGCGTTGGGATTATCGGTTAATCAGGAGAGCAATATCCCTGACGATCATATTTCCTGCGTGCTGGAATTGACCACACTATTACTGGCTAATATCCGGCAAACGTCACAATACCGAACTACTCTCACTCAATATATCAATAACTATTTAACAAAGTGGGTGCCATTATATATCGAAAAAATAAAAACTCATGCGCAAACGACCACGTTATATACGGTGGCGGACATCTTATTTTATTGGCTTGATGAATTAAAACGAGAGTATCAATATGAGTAATGAGACAGGACATCTGAACAGACGTTCTTTTTTAAAGGGGATAGTGGCACTGGGCGCCGTTGCGGCTTTACCCGGAGGATTACTGACCTCCCGATGCGCGCTTGCGCAGCCGCCTGTTCCCTTTAACCCTAAAACGTACAAAATTTATCGTAACGCGTGTCCGCGTAACTGCTATGACACCTGTAGCCTCAAGACATGGGTAAAGGACGGGGTCATTACTTTCGTGGAAGGCGCGCCGGAATCAACATTTACTCACGGTACCCCTTGCGTCAAAGGGTTAAGCTATCCGCGCCGGGTTTATAGCCCCGATCGTATTAAATATCCCATGGCGCAGGACGTTCGCGGTAGCGGCAACTGGCGTCGCATCTCATGGGAAGAGGCGATGCAGCGCATTGCCGCCAGGATGCTGGAGATTAAGAAAAAAGACGGTTCTATGCTCGGTCTGGCGCTGACCAAATATTCCGGTAAGTTTGGCGTGCTGAACTATGCCGTTGAAGGGATGATGTCCTCGCTTGGCTACACCACCCGTTTCGCCGGTACGCCGTGCTGGCCTGCCGGTATCGACGCGCAAAACTACGACATGGGCGACATGTGGTGTAACGACCCGGAAGATATGGTGAAAGCGAAATACATCATTATCTGGGGCGCCAACCCGGCCTGGTGCTCAATGCACAGCATGAAGTACATCTATCAGGCGCGCGAGAAAGGGGCGAAGGTCGTGGTTATCGACCCGCTGCTGTCGCAGACTGCCGCCAAAGCCGATCTCTACCTGCGCGTGCGGCCTGGCTCAGACGGCGCACTGGCGCTGGGAATGGTGCGCCACCTGGTGGATAAAGGGCTGGTGGATCAAGATTTTGTCAACAACGATGCTCACGGCTATCCGGAATTTGAAGCCTATCTGCGTAACCATGTGACCGTGGAGTGGGCATCAGAAATCTGCGGCCTGTCTGCGGATGTCATTCGCCAGCTGGCGGAAGAGTTTACGGCGGTTAAGCCGGCCACGGTCTGGATTGGTTACGGGATGCAGCGTCATGTCAACGGCGGCGCCAACGTTCGCGCTATCGATGCCTTTGTCGCTATGTCCGGCAACATCGGTGTCGAAGGCGGCGGCGCGCGTTATGGCCATCTGCATACCTGGGGCTTTAACTATAACGCCATGCTGCAGAAGCCGCCGGTGGGCGCTATTGGCATACCGGGAGCGGCGGGCACCACCAGTGAATTCGGGGCTGCCGCTGGCAGCGACGCCGTGCAGTACTCCGATCGCTCTCTGAATATTAACCAGACGGCGCAGGGGATTCTGGAGGCCAACGATCCGCCGGTTCGTATGCTGTGGGTCGCCTGTAAAAACCCGTTTGCCCAGGATTTCGATCGCAGCAAGATGAAGAAAGCGTTTGAAAAACTGGAAATGGTGGTCTGCGCCGATCAGTTCTTCAACGAAACGGTGCAACACGCTGATATCGTGCTGCCCGTTACCACCGCGTTTGAAGAGTGGAACGTGGATGCTTCTTACTGGCACTACTGGCTTTCCATTAATCAGCCGGCGATTAAGCCGATGTATGAAGCAAAATGCGATCTCGAAATCGCTACCATGCTGTCGCGCACCATTAATAAGATGGCGCCGGGTTCCTGTACCTTCCCGCAAGAGTTCGATCACAAGCGCTGGCTGGATCAGGAGTTCAACGACGGTATGGCGAAAATGTTCGGCATCTCTTCCTGGGACGATCTGCTGGACGGGCCGAAAAAAGCGATCCTGCCAAGCTCTGCCGCCTGGTATGACCGCAAGTTCAAAACGCCGTCAGGCAAGTATGAATTTAAATCTGAACTGGCGGAGAAAAACGGCCACACCGCGCTGCCGGAATACAAACCGGAAGCCGAGAGCAAACTGCCGTTCCATCTGTTTACGCCGCACGTGCAGTTTGGCCTGCACTCGCAGTTTATCAACCTGGACTGGATGCAGGTGTTCTACCCGGAACCGTTCGTTTATATCCATCCTTCTTCCGCACAGAAAAAAGGCATCAGCGAGAACGATCTGGTCAAAGTTTTCAATGGCACCGGTGAAGTTGAGCTGCGGGCAAAAGTCACCACCAACGTGCCGGAAGATTTTCTGGTGATGTATGAAGCCTGGTTCCCGAAACGGCAGTACAACGTGCAAAACGTCGTGGCTGATACGCCTGCTGATATGGGGCTGATGAAAACTGGCGCGCCGGGCGCCGCTATCCACAGTCAGTTTGCTGACGTTGTATTGATCGGTAAAGGGGAGTCCGTAGCATGAGACGTGCGTTTTTAGTGAATAGCGATAAGTGCATCGGCTGCCGCGGCTGTGCTATGGCGTGTAAAAGCTTTAACCAACTGGAGCCGGATCGCTTCTGGCGCTACGTTTATCCGTTGGATAAAGACATCTATCCACATGAAGAGCGGGCGTTTTACTCGCTGGCCTGTAACCACTGCGAACATCCGGCCTGCGTCGCCGCCTGTCCGGTCGAAGCCTATACCAAACGTGAAGATGGCGTGGTGGTGCATAACCCTGAGCGCTGCATCGGCTGTAAAAACTGTATTCGTAACTGTCCTTATGGCGCGCCGCGTTTTAATGAAGAGACGCGTAAAGCGGAAAAATGCAGTATGTGCTACGAGCGTCTTGATATCGGTATGAATCCGGCGTGCGTGAACGCCTGTCCGGTGGGCGCCTTGTCGATTATCGATTTGGATGTCGATCCTGTGCCCGATAATGCGGTGCAGTATCCGCCAGGGTTCCCGCATATGCCACAGCTCAATCCAGGAACGCGCTTTATTCTGGCGCGCCAGCCTAAGCAGCCGGAGGACAAGTAATGGAAAAATATGAACTGCCGCTGGTGTTTTTTACGGTATTAAGCCAGATGTCTGTCGGGATGGCTTTGGTACTGACATGGCGTACGCTGCGTGGTGAAGTGGAAGGCCAGCGTTTCTATTGGTTGGTCACTGGGCTGGTGCTGGCACTGGCGTCTATTGCCGCGATTCTGCATCTGGCGCATCCCGATCGCGCTTATAATGCGCTGATTAACCTGCGACATGCCTGGTTAAGTCGGGAAATTCTTGGTGCTACGTTGTTTGGCGCAGCGGTCGGCGTAACGTTCCTGGCAAAGGGACATAAAGCGATGACTCTTATCGCCTCCGTGTTCGGCGTGTTACTGGTGGCGGTGCAGGGGATGACCTACGCCGCGCCAGCGATGGTGGCTATCGCTAATGGATTTACCATGCTGTTATTTTTTATTACGGTATGGGTCATGGGTTGCGCGGCGATTCCGCTGTTAAAACTCAGGCCTGCCGTTCCTGCGTTACGCCAGGGAATTGTGGTGTGTATCGCGGTACTTATCGCGGCGCCGCTGGTGTGGTTAAGCGGGGGAACGGTCATGCAGATGACGGCGCATTCATGGCTGGCTTCACCGTTTTATCTGGCAAGCCTGGTTTGCCTTGCGCTCGCTTTTGTCGTCAGCCGTCACGGTGATTCGCGCCCGAAACTCCTGTTCGTCTTGTTATTCGTCGGCGTATTTCTGAGTCGGCTGGCCTTTTTTGGCGACACGGTGAGTACTATTGTGAATATCGGGCATTTGTACTAACGATGATGCAGTAAAAAGCCCTGCCAGGCGCGACCTGGCAGGGCGTGTCAGTTTTTAGCCACCAGAGTTAACGCACAACCAATACCGGCAGCGTCGCATGGCGCACCACGCTTGAGGCGTTAGACCCCAACAGGTGTGTCGTGATGGACGGATTACGCGAACCGATTACCACGACATCCGCATCCAGTTCTTCGCCCATCTCATTGACGACATCGCGCACGCTACCAAAGCGAACATGTGTTTTAATTCGTGAAGGATCGATACTGAAGTGTCCCACCATCGTTTGCAGACGCGTTTCCGCCTCATGCTGTAAATGTTCTTCAAAGCGACGCACGTCGGCGGCAAAGCGGTGCAGACTCATGCTCGCGGACCCAGGCAGTACATGCAACAGATGAATGACGCCATCCTGTTGCGCCAGAAACTCAGCGTGGCGAATAGCTTTATCGCTAAGTTCCATTTCAAAAACATCAACCGGCATAATGATTGTCTTATACATACCCGTTACTCCCTGTTAATCAATACTGAATTTATTCAAGCATATAATAATGTTTCTTTCTGCTATTTGTCTGGCAATTTTAAATATTACGGCAACCTGGCGCTAAAAAATCGTGTATTTTCCAGGAAAAATCCTAAAGCCGCCTGTTTTGCCGGCAGTCTCTCCGGGATAGCTACCCTTTTATAGTCGAACGCAACATTCACCGTTACCCCGGAGGCTGCATGAAAGCATTGACGTATCACGGTCCACATCACGTAAAGGTTGAAAACGTACCCGATCCCGGCATTGAGCAGCCTGACGATATCATTTTGCGTGTTACCGCCACCGCGATTTGCGGATCTGATTTGCATCTCTATCGCGGCAAGATCCCACAGGTAAAACATGGCGATATTTTCGGCCATGAATTTATGGGCGAGGTGGTGGAAACCGGACATGATGTGAAGAATATTCGAAAAGGGGATCGGGTTGTTATCCCGTTTGTCATTGCCTGTGGTGACTGCTTTTTCTGTCGGCTACAGCAATATTCAGCGTGTGAAAACACTAACGACGGACACGGCGCGGCGATGAATAAAAAACAGATCCCGCCACCGGCGGCGCTGTTTGGGTATAGCCATCTGTATGGCGGCGTTCCCGGCGGACAGGCTGAATATGTTCGCGTGCCAAAAGGTAATGTCGGTCCATTTAAGGTGCCGCCGCTGTTATCTGACGATAAGGCGCTGTTTCTTTCTGATATTTTGCCTACCGCCTGGCAGGCGGCAAAAAATGCCCAGATTCAGCAAGGTTCCAGCGTGGCGGTTTTTGGCGCAGGGCCGGTAGGATTACTGACTATCGCCTGTGCGCGCCTGCTGGGCGCGGAGCAGATCTTCGTCGTTGATCACCACGCCTGGCGCTTGCGTTTCGCCGAAGAACGTTATGGCGCGATACCGATCAACTTCGATGATGAGAACGATCCGGCGGAAAAAATCATCGAGCAGACGGCAGGACACCGCGGCGTGGACGCGGTAATTGATGCCGTAGGCTTTGAAGCGAAAGGCAGTTTGACGGAGACGGTGCTGACGAACCTTAAACTGGAAGGCAGTAGCGGCAAAGCGCTGCGACAATGTATCGCGGCGGTCAGACGCGGCGGCGTGGTCAGCGTACCCGGCGTGTATGCCGGTTTTATTCACGGCTTTTTATTCGGCGACGCCTTTGATAAGGGGCTAACTTTTAAAATGGGTCAAACCCATGTTCACGCGTGGCTGGGGGAGTTATTACCGCTTATTGAAAAAGGGTTGCTGAAGCCGGAGGAGATTGTCACGCACTATATGCCGTTTGAAGAGGCGGCGCGCGGCTACGAAATTTTCGAAAAACGCGAAGAAGAGTGCCGAAAGGTTATCCTGGTGCCGGGAGCGACGTCGGCACAAGCGGCGCAGAAACAGGCGACGGGAGTAATCAACCCGATGCCAGGCGGCGTTGTCTGAAACAGGCAGAAATGAAAGGGCTAACGGAAAGAGGATGCGTAGGCATCCTCTGTGTAAACGCATTAACGCTTATGCAGATGGGGTTTAACGCAGGAAGTCGCCCGCGGCTTCAGGCTGATATTCGAGTTCCAGCACTTCGAGATGGGTGGAGGCGCCGCCCGGCAGTTCCCAGTGAATAGTGTCGCCGACGCGCAGTCCCAGCAACGCCGCGCCGACGGGCGCCATTACCGAAAGCTGGGTACTGCTGTCCGTCATATTGGCGGGGTACACCAGCGTCCGCACGCGTGTTTCACCATCGCTCAAATTGCGGAATTTAACGCGGCTGTTCATGGTGACGACATCGTTCGGCATCTCTTGTGGCGAACACATTTGCGCGCGATCCAGTTCGGCGTTGAGCGCGTCGGCAATCGGCAGATCCGCATACGCAGGCTGTTCCAGAAGACGATCAATACGTTCGGCGTCAAGGTCGTTAATGATAATAGTGGGTCTGGACATTTCTTACTCCATGTCATCGATACTGCGAGTAGTGCAGGTAAATGGTCCCAAAAGAAAACCCTCACCGTCTGGCGGCGAGGGTTTAACTCTCATGATGATACTGAGACTTCCCCCGTCTTTGAAGTGATTTAGTTCACATTCGGGTAAATCCTCAAACGTCATAGCCTTGAGTGAATTTTAGTCTACATTCGGGCGTGTTCTCAAATGTGGCTACGGTTTTAAACCTCTGCTTCGTCAATAACCGGCTTTATCGATAATAAACTGTTTCCCGCAGTTGCCGGGATGCGGCTGCGGCTGAAATGAGGCAGAGGAGAGCGGGGCGTTAATCATCGACGCCTTTAGTGAAAACTGAATCTCTGTTAAATAGGCGGGATTGCCATGGCAGTTTACTTTAACGGCTTTGACATTATCCTGGCCCCACATTTGTGCGACGACGCTATCAAACTCAGCGCGGCTAACGGTCTTGCCGTAATTATCCGCCAGAAACTGCCCCAGCGCGCTGTCTTTTATCGCCTTATCCAGCCGTATCATGGTGCCGAAATAGGCATTGGGATCAAACCCGAAACAGGCGCCATGTTTGGCATATTCGTAGCGCTCCAGACAGGAATTCCCCCCCGCGCCGGGCATCACTTCCTTAAGCGCTGCCGCGATGTCAGGCGAAAGTCCGGGGGCGGGGGCGGAGCATTTCCGGCTGGCCTTGACTTCAGGCAGATTCGGGATTGGCCGCGTCGCACAACCAAAGCGCTGCCAGCGTCTCTGGTCAACGCCGCGTGCGGCGATAGATTTGGGTAATCCAGGCCACAGGCCGTGGACGGTCAGAAAGTCTGCTTTGTTGGCTGGCTCTTTTTGCAGACGGCACTCATCGGGCTCCCGATGGCGGCGTTCATGCTGGCTTTGACAAAAACCGGTTTGCCAGGAAAGTGCCAGCACATAGTCAGTGAAATCACCGTACTGTTGCGCCTGAAGTTCGTCGGCGTTGGCGGCAAAAATCGGGGTTAAGAGGGCAGCCAGCAGCGGGCTGTAATGCCATATTGTGTTCATGGTGAATTCGATAATTTATACACATTATGAATGTTACCCATTTAATCATAAAAAATGCCGCTCAGGTGAACCTGAACGGCATCATTTTTAACCTACGTTGGCGTAATGTTTAATTCCACATTGCCAGAATCGGCCAGCCCACCAGCAACAGCATTGCGATATAGATAACGCCAAAGATTGCGCCAAGCCGCCAGTAGTCTTTGGATTTCACGTAACCGCAGCCGTAGATAATCACACCAGGGCCGGTGGCATACGGCGTCAGACAGCCCATGATACCGATAGACAGCACCAGCAGAATACAAAGTTGTTCCATCGGAACGCCCGGAATGCCTTTACCCACCGCCAGAATGACCGGCAGCATGGTCGCGGTGTGAGCGGAAAGGCTGGCGAACAGGTAGTGCGCGAAATAGAACACCAGTACCAGTACAATGACGGTTGCATCCGGCGAGAAACCTTCCAGATGCGTACTCATGGTATTGGCGAACCAGTCAATAAAGCCGGAGCGGGTTAAGCCATTGGCCATGACCACCAGCGTAGCGAGGTTCACCAGGGTGTTCCAGGCGCTGTTGTAGCGCGTAATGTCTTTCCACGGCACAACATGCAGCGCCAGCATCAGCGAGACGGCCAGCAGACCCACGGCAGTGGCGTTGATGATTTTTCCACCAAAAACCCACAATCCTAAGCTAAGCAGCACCAGGCCAATCAGCGTCCACTCTTTGCGGGACAGACGCCCCATGTTTTTTAACTCTCCGCCAGCCCAGGCCGCGACTTCCGCACTGTGGGTCACTTCAGGTTTATAAAGCACATAGGAGAGCCACGGCGCAACGATCAGTAAAATAATCCCTACCGGCAGAAAGCTGAGAAACCACTGCAGCCAGCTAATCTGGACGCCGGCGATCTTGCTGACGAACTCCAGACCTAACACGTTTGGCGCCGCGCCAGTGACAAACATCGAAGAGCTCAGGCTGGTACTGATCACCATCATCCACATCAAATAACCGCCGATGCGGCGTGCGGAAGGATCGTTTGGAAACGATTTAAACAGCGGCGGCAGGTTCTTGATGACCGGGAAGACAGTACCGCCGGTACGAGCCGTATTGGAGGGAGTAAACGGCGCCAGCAAAATATCGATAATGACAATCGCATAGCCGAGCGTCAGCGTGCGTTTACCCATGAATTTTACCAAAAACAGCGCAATGCGGCGCCCCAGCCCGGTCACTTCGTAGCCCAGCGCGAAAATAAACGCGCCGAAAACCAGCCAGACCGTGGTGCTGGAGAAACCGGCAAGCCCCCATTTCAGTGCCTGTTTACTGGCGTTAAACGCCGGATCGGCCAGTTCCGAAGCGTCAAATAGCAGGTAATTGCTGCCGATAACGCAAATGGTTACGGCGATAAAACTGATCGCTGTTGCCGGGATCGGCTCCAGGATCATACCGACAATCATCGCGACAAAAACCGCAAAATAGTGCCAGGCCTGTGGCGGCATACCATCTGGAACAGGAATTAGCAACATGACGCCCATCACCACTAATGGGGCCAACAACTTCCATATATTATCTTTGGATAAAGACATAAATGACTCTCCGGAAAGGATATTTTCTATAATTGTGTTAATGATTAACTTGCGAAATTTGCGCTAAAAACCAGGTCACGATCAGCAGATCGGCGCTACCGCCTGGGCTGAGATTGCGTTCAATGCATTGCTGATCGAACCGGTGGAGATAAACGAGATCGTCAGGCGTCCGTATGCCGCCCTGCTGTAATAAGAACGCTGCCTGCTGCTGTAACCAGCGCAGACCGTCCGCCCCGCCGCGCGACGCGACGTTGGTATCGCCGTTAAGCGACATCAGCAGCAGTAAGGTATCAAGCAGCGCCAGTTCCGGATCGCGCCCCTGCGCCAGCAATGCGCGGTAGTGCGGCAACGCGTGGCGGATGACCAGCGGATAGCCCGCTTCCGCTTCACCGCGCGCGCCGGTTAATCCCAGTTGCTGATACAGCCGCTGACCTGCGGTAAGCTGTAGGTTGTTCTGGCGCAGTTCGCGCGTTGTCAGGCCGCGGCAAAAATCGGCGGCGGTAGCGCAGAGTGTTTCTGCGGCGATCGGCTGGCGTAGCTGATACAGGCGGCCAATGGCGGCGCACAGTAACCCCAGCGAGAAAATGCTGCCTTTATGGGTATTGACGCCCGCCGTTGCGCGAAACATCGCTGCTTCACAGGCCATCCCCAATGGACGCAGGCCCGCCAGAACCGACTCTGGCGGCAGGCGCGTGCAGCTGGCGCCATATTCCATAAAGCGCGGCAGCCAGTGTCGAATCGCCTCCGCGCTGCGGTGAAAATCCGCCAGCGCCATATCTTTGTGCGCGCCGCAGTTTAGTCGGTCTACCAGACCGGGTTTTGGCGATAAATTTACCTCGGTCAGCATAGCGCGCCAGGCCAAATCGGCCCAGGCGTCATACAGCGACTGAGGCTGAATGGAGGCGTTAGTCGGGGTGGCGGGAATCGGCATCATGCAGCAGCGCCTCCATATGAGTCAGTAAATCAGTCAGCGCGTGGGTTTTACCCCGCGCGCATTCAGCCGCGCTTTGCCCGCACAGCAGACAGCGGCGGGCGGGAAGCGCGAAATGGCGGCGGGAGAGTATTTCGCCTTCCGCCGTCAGGACATCGATATCCCACAGGCGCCCCAGTGGATAACGCTGTTCAAGCGCGATGGTCGCCTGTTTGAGCGCCTGAGCGGGCGCGTCAATCGCCAGCAGTCCTTCCGGCCCGCTGGCGGAAGCCAGTACAGCCTGCTCCCGGATGGTCCAGCCATACTCTTCTGCCAGCGTGTGCAGGGCAGTCACGCCGTGATTAAAGATCCGGCGGGTTAACGCGCTGTCTTTTATCGGGCCTGGCGCCACCACGGTAAAGGAGACCAGCGGAGTGGCGTGGCGCGTTAGCCAGGCGCGCTGTCTTGCTTGTCTCTCATCCCGGCTGGCGAGCAGCTCAGGAATAGAAACGTCGTGACAGGTGGCGAGTTCAGGAAACAGGCGCATGGCTTATTCCTTCACCTGATGCACCACATCGATCACTGAACCGTCGCGATAACGCACGACAGCAATCACGCGGTCGGTGAATTCGATAGGGCGGGGCTGACCGGTAAGCAGTTGCGCGCGTTCGCGCAGCCACTCAATCGATACCACTTTCATTCCCGCTGCTTTCAGGCGTTCAGCCAGCTCCGGACGCGCCGGATTGACGGCGATACCGTGATCGGTGACCAGAATGTCAACGCTGGAGCCTGGTGTGACGCAGGTGGTGACGTTATCAACCAGCGTTGGGATGCGACCGCGCACCAGCGGCGCGACGATGATGGACAGCGCCGCCGCGACGGCGGTATCGCAGTGACCGCCGGACGCGCCGCGTAGAACGCCGTCGGAGCCGGTCAGCACGTTAACATTAAAGTGGGTGTCAACTTCCAGCGCGCTCAGTACCACCACGTCCAGACGGTCGACGGAAGCGCCTTTAGAGCCCCAGTTGGCGTACTGGTTAGCGCTGATTTCGATATGGTTCGGGTTGCGGGCCAAAGATTGCGCAGCGTTGCGATCGAAGCTCTGCACGTCAAGCAGTTTGCGGATTAAACCCTTTTCATGCAGGTCGACCATGGTGGCGGTGATTCCGCCCAGCGCGAAATTAGCCACAATGTTGCGGCTACGCATTTTGTCTTCCAGGAAGCGGGTGACCGCCAGCGATGCGCCGCCAGTGCCGGTTTGCAGGGAGAAACCTTCGTTGAAGTAGCCGGAGTGAGCAATGACTTCCGCCGCGCTGCGGGCGATCAGCAGTTCACGCGGATTAGTGGTCATGCGGGTCGCGCCAGCGCCGATTTTGTTTGCATCACCGACTTCTTCGATTTGCACGATCAGATCAACCTGATCCTGAGCGATGCTTGCCGGGTTATGCGGATACGGCAGCAGTTGCTCCGTCAGCATTACGACCTGTTTCGCGCTGTCGGCATCCACCATCGCGTAGCCCAGTGAACCGCAGCAGGCCTTGCCGGTATAACCGTTAGCATTACCGAATTCATCGCAGGAGGGCACGCCAAGAAACGCAACATCAATATTGAGTTCGCCGCTTTGTACCAGATGTACACGACCGCCGTGGGAGTGAATCTGAACCGGCTCAGCCAGCAGGCCGCGAGAAATTTCTTCCGCCAGCGGGCCGCGCAAGCCTGACGTATAGATGCGACTGACCACCCCGTTACGAATGTGTTCAACCAGCGGCGCATGGCAGTCGCTTAGCGAACTGGAGGCCAGGGTCAGGTTTTTGAAGCCCATCTTCGCGATGGTTTCCATCACCAGGTTAATCGTTAGATCGCCGCCGCGAAACGCATGGTGAAAAGAGAGCGTCATGCCGTCGCGTAAACCGGAACGGCGGATGGCCTCTTCCAGGCTGGCGCACAGTTTGTGGTCGCGCGGTTTTTGCGCTTGTAGATCCAATTTTGCCGCACTTTGGTAAGCGCTCAGTTCGCTTTCAGCGTGGCGGCTCCAGGCTGCTACGCGATCCTGGCGTTGAGATTCATTTTTCTGCGTCATTGTTTTGCCTTATTCTTCGCGAATACCGGAAAGTTCTGCACGGGAGAGCACCAGACGGGCGCGTTCAATCACCGGGCTGTCGACCATCTTGCCGTTAAGGGAAACGACGCCAAGACCTTCGCGGGCGGCGGCTTCTGCGGCTTCAACGACCAGACGCGCATGGGCGACCTCTTTACGCGTCGGCGCATAAAGGTTGTGCAGCAGCTCTATCTGGCGGGGGTTGATCAGTGACTTACCGTCAAAGCCCAACTGTTTAATGTGGGCGGCTTCTTGCAGGAAACCGGCTTCGTTGTTGGCGTCGGAATAGACGGTATCGAAGGCCTGAATGCCGGCGGAACGCGCGGCCTGCAAAATGGCGCAGCGGGCGAACAGCAGTTCGGTGCCTTCCGGAGAGCGTTCGGTGCGCAGGTTACGAACATAGTCTTCCGCGCCCAGCGCAATCCCGATCAACCGTTCAGAGGCGTGGGCGATTTCTACCGCGCGGGTAATACCCAGCGGCGACTCCACGGCGGCTAACAGGCCGGTACTGCCCGGTTCGCGACCGCAGGCGTTTTCAATGCGCAGAATTTCGTTTTCGATATCAATGACGTCCTGTGCGGTGTCGGTTTTCGGTAAACGCACCACGTCCGCGCCACCACGCACGACCGCTTCCAGATCGTTGACGCCCCATTCGGAGTCCAGCGCATTCACGCGGACGATGGTTTCGACGTCACGGTAAAGCGGGTGTTGCAGCGCGTGATATACCAGACGGCGCGCCGCGTCTTTTTCGCGTAATGCAACGGAGTCTTCCAGGTCGAACATCAGCGCGTCGGCCGGGTAGATAAACGAATTGCTCACCATCGCCGCGTTGGCGCCCGGTACGAATAACATACTGCGGCGGGTGCGGGTTTTACGTTGTTGCAGAGAGGCGGAAATCATTGGCGATCCTCCCAGGGCAGAGCGGCAATACCGCTGGCGCGCGCCAGTAGCGTTTCCAGTCGGGCGCGCAAAATGCAGTCCAGAGCGCCTTTATCATCGACGTTCAGTTGTACGCCGCGCACGTCGTAGCGAGAAAGCACCTCCAGGATGGTGGCGCGAATGGCCTCGCCAAACTGTTTTTCAACGCTACTGTTGATTTGCAGGTCAATATCCTGCGTATCGAGCGGCGCAATGCGTATCATCACATCGCCGGACTCAAGCGTGCCTGCGACGGCTAGCTGGTTTATTTTCATTTTTCACCTGTTGCTAATACGGGGGACTTTTGACGGGCTGCCGCGCTGCCCGGATGGCGTTCGACCATGCCCTGCAAATAGCGCAGGGTGGCGTCGGGAACCAGCGGCGCGATAGCCGTGAGATCGTGTTTAACCAGCAGCTTGCGTACCCAGGAGGCGGATATCGGCGTCTCCTGGAAGCAAAGCCGCTCTATTTCCACCAGCGTAATGGGTGGGGCGGGAAGCGTTGGCGTCTCCAGCCAGAAACGCATATCAAGGTTGTACTGGGCGGTAACGGTGCAAAACGGCTCCGTACCGACAAAGCGGTGTGTGATGCCAAGCGCGGGCGCCAGATACTGGCGGAAAATCTTCAGGTCGATTTCGGTATAACAGTGATTAATGACGCTCTGCTCTTTAATGAAATAGCAGGGGAACGTTGCCCGAGAGATAATGTATTCGGAGCCGCGGTGAACGGTTAAGCGCGGGATATCGGTGGTCCCTTTAAGGACCAGATCGAGTCGGTCTTCATAGGGAAAGCGTGACGTATCTTCTTTGACCAGGAACAGATGCAGCCAGTCGCACTGCGCAGCCGCCTGTTGGATCAGATAGCGGTGGCCGTTCGTGAAAGGATTGGCGTTCATCACAATACAGCCAATTTTCTTTCCCTCGTGACGTAATGTCGCCAGCGATTCCGCATACCGTTTCAACCGGGTCGCGCTATTTTCCATTAAGACCATCACGCCGGGGACGCTGGCTATCGTCGAAAAGCTGCACTGTTTAAACAGCGCTTCGTATTCCGTTTTGGTATAAATAAAAAGATGGGTGCAGTGCCGTTCCCAGGCGAGATTAATCAATTCCGTCGCTAGCGTTAACGCTAAGCCTTCGCCGCGTACTGATTCGCTAATGGCCACGCATTTAATGATATTTCCGGCAATACCGCCGCAGGCAATAAGACGGTCATCACGGCTGACGGTAATAAACACCTCTACAGTGGTATCGACGCTTAAATCATTCTCTTTGAGAAAGTGAGCGATCTCCGCCATTTTTTTATTTTCAGAGCGTTTTACCCGAGTGAATACATTATTGCCAAACATAGTAAGAAATATCCTGGTGATATGCTTGTTGCCACTTTTCTGTATATGTTGCGCTGTGTTGCAACTTGATAACTTTTTCTTTTCAGTCAGAGTAGGAGTGTTTTTATGACGAGTTATTTATTTTTTCTCACTGACGTATACATCGTAAGGAGTATTTTAGTGGTAAATTTTGATTTATTTCACAAAGCGTTAGATGGTTTTTAAGTGTTTTATGGTTTTAAGTTTTTTAATTAATTTAATCGCCATTCCGGCGATGGGTTTTAGTTGTTTAATTGATTTAATGTGGGGAATCTGTAACGATTGGTTTTTATAGGCTTCAAGATGCTCAAAACATTTTTATTACATTTGCGATAAATCTGCAGAGAAATACCCATAAGGAACCTTAATGTCCTATCAGAAAAATAAAAAGCTGTTTCCTTTTTTTCGGCAACTCGCGTTTCCGTTACGTATTTTTCTGCTCATTCTGGTGGTTTCTGTTTTCATCGTGGCAGCGTTAGCACAATATTTGTCTGCCAGTTTCGAAGATTATCTGGCGTCCCATGTTCGTGATATGGCGATGAATCAGGCAAAAATTATTGCTTCTAACGACAGCATTATCGCCGCCGTAAAAAACCGGGACTATAAACGCCTGGCGATAATTGCGAATAAACTGCAGCGCGGGACGGATTTTGACTATGTGGTGATAGGCGATCGCCACTCGATCCGGCTTTACCATCCGAATCCGGAAAAAATCGGCTATCCCATGCAGTTTACGAAACCCGGCGCGCTGGAAAGAGGAGAAAGTTATTTCATTACCGGTAAGGGCTCAATAGGGATGGCGATGCGCGCCAAAACGCCTATCTTTGACAACGAAGGCAACGTGATCGGCGTTGTTTCAATTGGCTATCTGGTCAGTAAAATCGACTCCTGGCGGCTGGACTTCTTATTACCGATGGCGGGGGTTTTTGTCCTGTTGCTGTTGATATTAATGCTGCTTTCCTGGTTTTTCGCCGCGCATATCCGCCGACAAATGCTGGGCATGGAGCCGAAACAGATTGCGCGCGTGGTACGCCAGCAGGAGGCGTTGTTTAGCTCGGTTTATGAAGGGCTGATCGCCGTTGATCCGGAGGGACATATCACCGCGATTAACCGCAATGCGAGAAAAATGTTGGGGCTGCCGTCGCCGGGGCGTCAGTGGCTGGGCAAGCTGATAGCGGAAGTCGTCAATCCGGCAGACTTTTTTACCTGCCAGATCGCAGAAAGACGCCAGGACGTGATGGCCAACTTCAATGGCCTGAGCGTCATCGCCAATCGTGAAGCTATCCGTTCCGGCGAGGAGTTGCTGGGCGCTATTATTAGTTTTCGCAGCAAAGATGAAATCGCGACGTTGAACGCGCAGCTAACCCAGATTAAACAGTATGTTGAGAGCCTGCGCACGCTACGCCATGAGCACCTGAACTGGATGTCGACTCTGAACGGCCTGCTGCAAATGAAGGAGTATGATCGGGTCAGAGAGATGGTGCAGGGTGAGTCGCAGGCGCAGCAGCAACTTATTGATAGTTTACGCGGCGCCTTCGCCGATCGTCAGGTGGCCGGTTTGCTGTTTGGCAAAGTTCAGCGCGCGCGTGAACTGGGGCTCAAGATGGTGATTGTTCCCGGCAGCCAGCTACATCAACTGCCGGAGGGGCTGGATAGCACGGAGTTCGCCGCCATCGTCGGGAATCTGCTGGATAATGCGTTTGAAGCGAGTTTGCGTACACAGGAAGGCGACAATACCATCGAACTTTTCCTGAGCGACGAGGGCGACGAGGTGGTGATAGAGGTCGCCGACCAGGGCTGCGGCGTTCCTGAAGCGCTGCGGGAAAAAATTTTTGAGCAGGGCGTAAGTACCCGAACCGACGAACCCGGTGAGCATGGTATCGGGTTATATCTGATTGCAAGTTATGTGGGGCGCTGTGGCGGGGTCATTACGCTGGAAGACAATGATCCTTGTGGCACCTTATTTTCTTTATTCCTTCCGAAAGTGAAAAAAAACGATGACAGAACCATTAACCCTATTGATCGTTGAGGATGAAACGCTGCTGGCGGAGATGCACGCAGAATATATCCGCCATATTCCTGGCTTTAAGCAGATATGGCTGGCGGGCAATCTGGCGCAGGCGAGAATGATGATTGACCGGTTCAAACCTGGATTAATTCTGTTGGATAATTATCTGCCGGATGGGAAGGGGATTACGCTGCTGCATGAATTAATGCAGTCGCGCTATCCCGGCGGCGTCGTGTTTACGACCGCCGCCAGTGACATGGAGACGGTAGCGGAAGCGGTACGTAGCGGCGCGTTTGATTATCTGGTCAAACCTATTGCTTATGAACGTTTGGGACAGACGCTGACCCGCTATCAACAGCGCAGACGTATGCTGGCGAGCGCGGATAGCGCAAGCCAGAAGCAGATAGATGAAATGTTCAACGCCTATGCGCGCGGCGAACCGAAAGGGGATTTGCCGACCGGTATTGATGCCTTAACCCTTAATGCGGTGATGAAGCTGTTTGCCGATCCAACCGTACGCCATACGGCTGAAACGGTTGCGCAGGCCTTAACGATAAGCCGCACCACATCCCGACGTTACCTGGAATATTGCGCGAGTCAGCACCTGATTGTCGCAGAGATTATTCATGGCAAAGTGGGCAGGCCGCAGCGTATTTACCACGGCGGCTAAGCCTGGTTTAAGATGCCGGGGCGATGTTTTCCCTCGCCCCGGCTTACCGGCTATTAGCCGCCAGTAACGGCGGAAGAGGCGCCTGGCACCATAATTTCCGTGGCGATAATGACGATCAACAGACCGACGATGACCGGAACGGACGTGCGCTTCACCACTTCAAACGGTGATATTTTAGCCATCCCGGCGACAGCGACCACCACGCCGGAGACCGGCGAAATCGTGCGCCCCAGGTTTGAGGCTTGCAGCATTGGGATGGATAAATAGGCTGGGTTGATGCCGGAGGAGTGCGCCAGTTTAGGGATCATCTCAACAAAGGCGTAAAAAGGCGCATTGCCTGAACCGGTGGTCATCGCGGCCAGCATGGTTAAAATCACTAATACCAGCATCAGAATAATGCTGGCGGAGCCAAAAGAAGTGGCAATCGAGATCAGACTTTGGATAAAGCCAATGGTGCTCAGCCCCTGGGCGAAAACGCCCGCCGCGACCAGCAGCATCACGACGCCGGCAAACGCATCCGCCATGCCGCGATAAGCCACTTCCAGGCCGGAAAACACATTTTGCGTGTTGAAGCCGCGCACGAATTCCAGCACGGCGGCCAGCAGCATACAGATCACCAGAATGGTAATAATGTGCAACTGCGGCCCCCATTTACCGTCAAAAATCAGTACGCCGATAATGGGCGTGAACGGCAAAAGGGCATAAAACGCCGGGGCCGTGGTGGTAATCTCCGCCACGTCCAGCATCTCATGTGAAATGTTCTCTTTTTTATCCAGATAGCGTTGCCAGAAAAAGTGCGCAATCGCCATACCGATAATTGCGGCGATGGAAATCGGCAGCGTGGTTTTGAACGCGAAATCGATTAACGGCATCTCCGCCGCTTTTGCGGCTAAAACCACATCGCCAGACGTTGGCGAGAGGATGATGGCGGCCGGAGAGGCGCAAATAGCCGCCGCCGCGCCGCGGCTAATGCCGACGTTGACCATCACCGGGAAGAGAGTAGCCATGAGCAGTACGCCAAGCCCCGTCGCGGAAGAGACGGCCAGCGACATCAGGCAGGCGACAAAATAGGCGGCAATCATCAACAGGTAGGGCGAGTTTATGTACTGTAAAGGTTTCGACGCCAGCTTCACGACCATATCATTCGCGCCGATATGCGTCATATAAGCGGCAAAGCCGCACAGCATCATGATCATCATGCCAAGATCGCCGCCGCGACTCATGAGCAAAATTTTGATGTATTCAACAATATCTGTTGCGGTATAGCCGGTACTGGTTTCGCTGGCAGGTAATACCTTATGCCCCATCAGTGCGCTGATAATAAGCAGAACCAGACCGCCGACAAATAAAACGCCAGTGGCGGAATATCCCTTAATGATGTAGCGCGCTACACCCACAATAACGACGACTCCGATAAGGAGCTCTATAACTGTTAGCATTGTTTCCCCTGTCTTATCGACACCCAGAGTAAAAATAAGAACCACAAAAGTGGTATAAAAATGTACCGAATAAAGGATGGCGCCTTACTGATTAAAATCACGGCGCGGTTATTTTTTCATGTCATCGCTAAAGATGAAATATGCTTATACGAATTTTCTGTAGCGCTATAAGTATTAATTTATTGTTATTTTATTGTTTTGTTTGTTGTGCTTTGTTTTGTGTTTTTTGTGAAAACTTAGTAAGGAGAGCGCGACGGTTCTGAGTGCTAAATCAAACGCCGTTAACCCGATACTTTCTCAGATTATTCTCTGTTTATAGTTTGTTAAGATTTTATTCAGGTTAATGTTGTTATTATCACGGTCGAATTTTTGAACGGTATGGCTGTTGTGATGATTATCAGAAAGTATTTTCTTATTATTGCTCTCCTTGTTATGCCATGGCTGGCTATTCCTTCAGTCTCTGCGGCGGATAAAGGGTGGTTTAACACGTTTACCGATAACGTCGCAGAAACGTGGCGACAGCCTGAGCATTATGATTTGTATGTCCCCGCCATTACCTGGCATGCGCGCTTTGCCTACGATAAAGAGAAAACGGATCGCTATAACGAGCGGCCGTGGGGCGTTGGTTTTGGTCAGTCGCGCTGGGACGACAAAGGCAACTGGCATGGCCTCTATATGATGGCCTTTAAAGATTCATTTAACAAATGGGAACCCATAGGCGGTTATGGCTGGGAAAAAACCTGGCGACCGCTGGAAGACGATAATTTTCGTCTGGGACTTGGCTTTACCGCAGGCGTTACCGCGCGCGACAACTGGAATTATATTCCCATCCCTGTACTGTTGCCTTTAGCGTCGATAGGCTATGGTCCCGCTACCTTTCAGATGACCTACATTCCGGGTTCGTATAACAACGGAAACGTCTATTTCGCCTGGATGCGTTTCCAGTTTTGACGGGGAAGGGCATTCTTCAGTTGTGAATAAAAAAGCCTTAAAAAACAATAAGTAGACAGGGTTAGCTAAAAATTAACGCGATATTTATCACTTTTTCGCAAAGTTCGACTGGACAAAATGCATCACAATTGTTGTACTGGTATCCGACACAGCATTTGTGTCTATTTTTCATGTAAAGGTAATTTTGATGTCTAAGATTAAAGGTAACGTTAAGTGGTTTAATGAATCCAAAGGATTCGGTTTCATTACTCCGGAAGATGGCAGCAAAGACGTGTTCGTACACTTCTCTGCAATCCAGACCAATGGTTTTAAAACTCTGGCTGAAGGTCAGCGCGTAGAGTTCGAAATCACTAACGGTGCCAAAGGCCCTTCCGCTGCAAACGTAACTGCTCTGTAAGCATACGTCCGACAGCAAGATTTCAAAACCCGCCCTTTCGGCGGGTTTTTTTTGCGCTTAACGCGCCGCTGCGGCGGAAAATAGCCAGAATGCCAGCGCTGTCATGGCAAACGAACCCAACAGGTTAATCAGCACATTCAGCAGCGCCCAGCCAAAGCGCCCCTCTTGCAGCAAGAATACCACTTCAGCAGAAAAAGTAGAAAAGGTCGTCAGGCCGCCGCAAAAGCCGGTCGTAATGAGCACTTTCCACATCGGATCGATATGTGTCATGCGGTTAAACCAGGCGAACCCCATGCCGATAATAAACGCGCCAAGCAAATTTGCTGTTAGCGTACCGATGGGAATCGCCTGATGAAGCGGATTAAAACGCATACTTAGCATCCACCGGGCTACGCTCCCCGTTCCACCGCCGATAAAAACTGCTAAAAGAAGCTGTAACACTGCCGAATCCTTTATTTAATTGCTATACAGGAGGAGTGTAACGCCGAACACGCATAATTGGCGAGTCCTGACAGAGGTGTGGGAGGGGATATGTTCGTTGCAGCCGGGCAGTTTGTGGTGAGTTCTGTATGGGAAAAGAATGCGCAAGTTTGCGTTTCGTTAATGGCTCAGGCGGCGGGCCGCGGCGTATCGCTTCTGGTGCTGCCTGAGGGGATATTAGCGCGAGATGACATCGACCTTGACCTGCCGATTCGCGCCGCGCAGCCGCTGGATGGCGCGTTTATGACGCGGCTTCAGGAAGAAAGCGCTCATAATAATATGACGACGATATTCACTATCCTTGTCCCGTCAACGCCTGGACGGGCGGTTAATATGCTGGTGGCTCTACGGGCAGGTCACATTGTCGCGCGTTACGCGAAGCTGCATCTCTATGATGCGTTTTCGATGCAAGAATCCCAAAGTATTGATGCCGGAACCGCTATCGCGCCTGTGCTGGACGTGGAGGGGGTTAAGGTGGGGCTTATGACCTGTTATGACCTGCGCTTTCCTGACATGGCGTTAGCGCTGGCTTTACAGGGGGCTGACGTATTGGCGCTGCCGACGGGCTGGGTTCGCGGCCCGTTGAAAGAGCAGCAGTGGTCGACGCTGCTGGCGGCGAGAGCGCTGGATACCACCTGCTATATGATTGCGGCCGGGGAGTGTGGTAATCGTAATATTGGTCAAAGTCGTATTATCGATCCGTTGGGGGTAACGATAGCCGCAGCAGCCGATCGTCCGGCGCTGATCGTCGCGGAAATATTCAGAGAACGAATAGACCAGGTGCGGGAGCAACTTCCTCTTTTGCAGCAACGACGATTTGCGCCACCGCAATTATTATGATGTTTTTTTACGCAAAGCTTGATTCACCTTGTTACAGATTGCTATTGTGTGCGCGCGTCGAAAGACCGTTAATATTCTCAGGTTAATCCGGCGCGTTACGCAGCCTGTTTTTAGTGAAGAAGGTATCTATGGGTGAGATTAGTATTACCAAACTGCTGGTGGTTGCCGCACTGGTTGTTCTGCTGTTTGGTACCAAGAAGTTACGTACGCTGGGCGGAGACCTGGGCACGGCGATTAAAGGATTCAAGAAAGCAATGAACGATGAAGACGCGGGCGTTAAGAAAGACGTCGACGGTAGCGTTCAGGCTGAAAAACTCTCGCACAAAGAGTAATAGCGCGATGCGCTTGCTCCGCAGAGTAAAAAAACCGGCAAGTTGCCGGTTTTTTTTGCCTGAAATGTAAGCGTCTATTACACGATCATTTCACTTCCATGCCTTTGGCCTGGAGATCAGCATGGTACGAAGAACGTACAAAGGGGCCACAGGCGGCATGGGTAAAGCCCATCGCCAGGGCTTCCGCTTTCATCTCGTCAAACTCTTCCGGGCTGACATAACGCTGTACCGGCAGGTGATGGCGGCTTGGCTGTAGATACTGACCAAGCGTCAGCATGGTGACGCCATGACGGCGTAAGTCGCGCATAACCTCAATGATTTCCGCATTGGTTTCGCCTAAGCCCACCATCAGGCCCGATTTTGTCGGAATTTCCGGGTGCGCTTCTTTGAAGCGTTCCAGTAATTTCAGCGACCAGTTGTAATCGGCGCCCGGACGAACCTGGCGGTAAATACGCGGCACGTTTTCCAGGTTGTGGTTAAACACATCCGGCGGCGTCGCGTTAAGAATATCCAGCGCGCGATCCATACGTCCACGGAAGTCTGGCACCAGGGTCTCTATTTTTATCTCCGGGCTTTTGGCACGGATAGCGGTGATGCAGTCAGCAAAATGCTGGGCGCCGCCGTCACGCAGATCGTCACGGTCGACAGAGGTGATGACCACATAGCGTAGCGCCATGTCGGCGATCGTTTGCGCCAGTTTCTGCGGCTCTTCCGCATCCGGCGCAACGGGGCGGCCATGGGCGACATCACAGAACGGACAGCGGCGAGTGCAAATGGCGCCAAGGATCATAAACGTAGCGGTGCCGTGGTTGAAACATTCAGCCAGGTTTGGGCAAGACGCTTCCTCGCAGACAGAATGCAGGCCATTTTTGCGCATTGCGGCTTTGATGCCCTGGATACGGGTAGAATCCGCCGGAAGTTTTATTTTCATCCATTCCGGTTTACGTAGTAGAGCGTCGCGCTCTGTGACCACATTTTTAACCGGGATAAGAGCCATCTTATCGGCATCGCGGTATTTTACACCGCGTTCCATCACAATGGGTTTACTCATAGCGTGCGTGTTCCAGTTGCGAATAACGAAGGAAAGCGTTTCAATTCAAGAGAAAGTTGTATTTATCAACTATTTTTGAATTTGTGACACGCAGTATATCATTGATAAGGGCCATAAAGCAGCCTGACAGCCCGGCAAAATGTAAAATAGTTGTTGTTTTGTGCTGTTTGCCCATATCTTCCGTGACCTGAATGCAACATTTTTGTCAGAACGCCTCACGGATGATATCAATGACGTTCTCCAGCACCGGATCGCGCAGACTCAGTTTATTGTAATGCAGCGAGAACTCGACCTGTTCACTATTCACCGGCGCGTAGGGAAGGCGTTCAAGCGGCCAGCAACGGCTAAATAAGTCGTAGAAGCGGGTGGGCATCAGTCCCAGCATATCGCTGCTGGCGATCAGCGAGGCAATGGTAAAAATATTGTAGCTGCTAAAACTGATTTGCTGATCGGGAAATGTCTCCTGCAGTCGCTGGCGCAGTAGGGAAAGATGTTGTCCCTCCAGCATCAGAAAGGTGTGATCCGCGCTGTTCAGTCTCTCTTCAGTAATGGCGTTCGCCAGACACGGGTGATGCTGGCGGCAGACAATCTCAAGCGTATCGCTAAACAGGACGTGATGCTGGATGCTCCGGTTGTTATAGCTATGGGTATTGATAATGAGATCGGTCTGAAACTGACTAAGCTGGCTTTCGGCATCGTCTACCGGAATGTTGCGCAGCAAAAGCTGAGGATAACGCGGCCTGATGGCCTGGTAAATAATCGGCATCACTAGCGCGCCGACCGAAGGCGTCGTGCCAATCGTAATGGTGCGTTGCTTATCATAGCTGCCCGTAAGATCCAGGGCGCCAAGAATAGATTCCAGCCCCTGGCTGATGTATTCGTGCAGATGCGTAGCATACGTCGTGGGCGTTACGCCCTGGCCTTTGCGAATAAACAGCGGATCGGGAAATATAGTCCGTAATTTTTGAATGGACTGGCTGATGGCTGACGGCGTCAGGTTAAGAATTTTCGCGGCATTGACGATCCCTTTATGGACATATACGGCCTCGAAAATCGTCAACAGATTGAGGTCAATATTTCTCAGTGTTCTGAAAATTTGCGGTTTGTCTTGTAGATGTTGATCGGCCGGTTGTCTTTCTGCCTGATTATTATCACTCACGCTCTGGCTCCGAATTCATTCGTATTATGAATAATAGATGAAATAGTATATTTTGCATTTATGAGTTGGTTTTAAAATTACTCTTATGAATGTATTTTAAGTCATTTCAATAAGATAAGTAACAGCAAGGCCGGGATTTTGTTCACGGAAAATTCCTCATCATGAGGACTGAAGAGGCCATGCCGCCTGGCGGCTACAGCAGGGATATAACGAAAATATAGAAAGCGGGGGGAGAAGTAAAGCATTCAAATCATATATGATTAATGACCCATAAATTTCTTGGGCCATTATATTTTACGCATTAAGCAGCAATATATTCATACGGTGGATTATTTAGCAGAGCTAAAATATTCGCCAGCAAGCGGGGCGCAATATTATCTGTGGTAGCGTCTTTCTTCCACTGCGTTATTTTAGCCATTTCCATGCCGGCATAACCACACGGGTTGATACGCAGGAAAGGAGAAAGATCCATGTTAACGTTTAGCGCTAAACCGTGGAATGAGCAGCCGCGACGGATACGTAAACCCAGCGAGCAGATTTTCTTTTCACCCACATAGACGCCCGGCGCATCGGCGCGCGGATGCGCCTCAATACCAATTTCAGCCAGCGTATTCACCACGGTCTGTTCAAGTAGGGTGACTAAATCACGCACGCCCAGTTTACGTCGTTTCAGGTTAAGTAAAACGTACATTACCTGTTGGCCCGGACCATGATAGGTCACCTGTCCTCCACGATCGCTCTGCACAACGGGAATATCGCCAGGCATCAATATATGTTCCGCTTTACCGGCCTGGCCCTGGGTAAACACCGGGTAATGCTCAACCAACCAGATTTCATCATGGCTGTTTTCATCGCGCATATCGGTAAAGTTATGCATGGCCTGAGAGATAGCTTCATAGGGCTGAAGGCCGAGCTGGCGGACAAGGATTTTATCCTGATACAAAACGGCATCTCCGTAGAGAATGAAAAAAGAGAGGAAAGTATATCACAGCGGGGGAGGCGGGGAGTTACCCGGATAAGACCGGGTAACCGTCTGGATGTATTACAATACCATTCGCACGATATCAATATTGCCCAGTTCTTCGTACAGCGTTTCAACCTGTTCAATATGGGTGGCATTAATGGTGATAGAGACCGAGTGGTAGTTGCCTTTGCTGCTCGGTTTTACCGTCGGAGAGTAATCACCAGGCGCATGGCGCTGTACCACTTCAACCACCTGATCAACCAGCTCAGGTAACGCCTGCCCCATTACTTTGTAAGTAAATGGCGTAGGGAATTCAAGCAGTTCGTTAAGTTTGGTTTTCATGTCAGCTCCGGCATTACGTAAAAAAATAACAACTCCCGCCACAGGGCGGGAGTTTTACTGATGCATAGTATATGGGGACGAAAATCACACTTTCAAGCGTTCAATTTTTATCCAAACCAGTGATGGAACATTAATTTAATGTAATCAATGATTTTACCGAAGAAGTTCCCTTCCGGGATCTCTTGCAGTACGACCAGCGGACGCTGCTCGATGGTTTTACCGTCCAGCTGGAAGTTGATGGTGCCGACCACCTGGTTTTTCTGCAGCGGCGCGTGCAGTTCTGCGGTATTCAGTACATAGCTCGCTTTCAAATCTTTCATGCGACCACGAGGGATCGTCAGGTAAACGTCTTTATCGACGCCCAGCGAGGCGCGATCGGTATTACCAAACCAGGCGGGTTCAGAGGCGAACTCTTTACCAGCCTTCAGCGGATTAACGGTTTCAAAGAAACGGAAGCCCCACGTCAGCAGTTTTTTGCTTTCTGTTTCACGGCCTTTATAGGTCCGTCCGCCCATCACGGCGGAAATCAATCGCATCTGGCCTTCGGTTGCGGAAGCGACCAGATTATAGCCCGCTTTGCTGGTATGGCCGGTTTTGATGCCGTCCACATTCAGGCTGTTATCCCACAGCAGACCGTTACGGTTTAACTGGCGAATGCCGTTAAAGGTGAATTCTTTTTCTTTATAAACGGCATATTCGTTAGGCACATCGCGAATTAACGCCTGACCAATCAGCGCCATATCGCGAGCTGAACTGTATTGTCCGTCGGCGTCCAGGCCGTGTACGGTCTGGAAGTGGGTATTTTTCAGCCCCAACGCGTTCACATAGCTGTTCATCAGTCCGACGAAAGCATCCTGGCTACCGGCGGCGAAATCAGCCATCGCCACACAGGCGTCATTGCCGGATTGCAGATTGATGCCGCGTATCAACTGAGAGACCGGTACCTGCATTCCCGGCTTGAGGAACATCAGCGAGGAGCCTTTAAATACCGGATTGCCGGTGGCCCAGGCGTCATTACCGACGGTAACCAGGTCGGTTTCTTTAAATTTACCCGCTTTCATTGCCTGTCCGATGACGTAACTGGTCATCATCTTTGTCAGACTCGCCGGGTCGCGACGTTCGTCGGCGTTTTGTTCCGCCAGAACTTTGCCGGAGTTGTAGTCGATCAGGATGTAGGATTCCGCATCGATCTGCGGAACACCCGGGATCATAGTTTTGATATTCAGGTCATCGGCATGTGCGGTTGAGATAAACGCGGCACAAAGCGCCGTGGTGAGCGCCATGCGCTGCATAAAACGAGCGGAAAAAGTGGTCTTCATGGTCTGAACTACGACGTCCGTGATGAAATTAAAAAAAGAGCCCTACTATAGCAAAAGCATAACTGGCAGGCATCTGACTTTCCGCGTGACTTTGTTAATGTCATTTACAGAAATTGACAGTACAGATACCTGCGATCGGTTACTGCGCGCTGGCGATAAAGGACTGTAATTGTGCTTCTGTTTGCAAACGTTGCTGTAACGCGCTGGCTTCGGCTTTACTGGCAAAAGGCCCCAGTTGAATACGCCAGACCGCGCCGTTTTGTATTACGCGTCCTGGTACGCTGAACTGCTGGCTTAAACGCTGTTGGTACTGCTGCGCACGCGTTTGATCGCTGACGGCGCCGACCTGGACGACGAAACGACCGCTCGCCGCGGCGGCTGGCGCGCTCACCGGGGCAGATACCGGGGCTGCGGCGGCAGGCGCGGAAACCGGCGCTGGCTGTGGCGCCGGCGTCGGTTCATTACTCTCCAGCACGCCAGGCGCCAGCGTGGTCGGCGCGCCGAGGAAGCCGCTGCTGCTCACCGGCGCACCGGTGGTATCGTCACTTTTCAACGTGGAATTACTGACCGGAAGAACGTCGCCTTGCGGTTGCGCAGGCGCTGAAGAGGCGCTTCCCATTCCGCCGCTTAAATCAGGGCGCGGGGGCAGAGCGTAGGTCTGTTTCGCCACCGTCGTACAGGCCATCCCCGGGCCGGAGAGCGAACCATCCGGCGCCACGATAATGGGGTCAATCCGTACTTTAGTATTATTCGAGGTATTCAGACGATCCGCCGCCGCGCGGGACAGGGAGATGACCCGATCTGTGCCATAGGGGCCGCGATCGTTAATACGCACGACGATCATGCGACCGTTGGCCAGGTTGGTGATTCGCGCATAGCTGGGGATAGGCAGTGTCGGATGGGCGGCGGTAAGCTGCATCGGATCGAACATCTCCCCGGAGGCGGTTAAATTACTGCCGGGTTCCGCATCATAAATAGCGGCCAGGCCAGCCTGGCTAAAGCGGGACGGGTCCTGAACGATTTTATAACTTTTACCGTCACGCTGATAATCCTGGTTTGCGGTCGGATTCAGAGGTTCATAACGCGGTTCCGCTCCGCTGATTTCCACAGTCGGACCATTACATACCGCAGGTTGCGGCGCGACGGTGGTTTGCTGCTGACCGCCGTCATTAGTACATGCCGCGAGTAGTACTATCCCTGCCGCGACGCAGATTACAGGCAACTGCTTACGCATTGCGCACCCCTTATACGCTTTTCGACAACATTTTTCTGTGGGTGTGGATCGACATCACAATCCCGAACCCGGCCATCAGCACAATCAGTGCGGAGCCCCCGTAGCTGACCAGGGGTAAAGGTACTCCAACCACAGGCAGAATACCGCTCACCATACCAATATTTACGAAGACATAAACGAATAATATTAACATTAATCCGCCAGCCATCACGCGACCAAATGTAGTTTGCGCTCTGGCGGCAATCCACAGACCGCGCATTATCAGCAAAATATAGAGCGCGAGCAGAATCAGGATGCCCACCAGACCGAGCTCTTCCGCCAGTACCGCGAAGATAAAGTCGGTATGGCGTTCGGGTAAAAACTCCAGCTGCGACTGGGTGCCGTGGAGCCAGCCTTTACCGCGCAGGCCGCCTGAGCCAATGGCGATTTTAGACTGAATAATATGATAGCCCGCGCCCAGCGGATCGGTCTCCGGATCAAGGAGCATCATGACGCGCTGGCGTTGGTAATCGTGCATCAGGAAAAACCACAAAATAGGAATAAATGCAGCGATCAATACAATGGCGACCCCAATTAAGCGCCAGCTCAGACCAGACAAAAATAGGACAAAGAGACCGGAAAGGGCGACCAGAATAGACGTCCCCAGGTCCGGCTGGGCGGCGACCAGCAGGGTAGGCATAAAGATTAATACCAGGGCGATGGCGGTATTTTTCAGCGAGGGCGGGCAGACGTCACGGTTAATAAAGCGGGCGACCATCAGCGGCACGGCGATTTTGGCTATTTCCGAAGGCTGAAAGCGAACGATTCCCAGATCGAGCCAGCGCTGCGCGCCTTTGGATATTGCGCCGAAGGCATCAACGGCGACCAGCAAAATGATACAAATGATATAGAGATAGGGCGCCCAGCCTTCATACACGCGCGGCGGGATCTGCGCCATCACCACCATGACCACCAGCCCCATCGCAATCTGACCGATTTTACGCTCCATCATGCCGATGTCCTGGCCGCTGGCGCTCCAGATGACCAACGCGCTATAAACCAGTAACGCCAGCAGAATGAGTAGCATCGTGGGATCGATATGAATTTTATCCCAGAAGGTTTTTTTGTTCGGATTATCCGTCATGATTATTGGTCCTCCGCCGCTGCAACCACCGGGTTTTCCGCAGGCAAATGGGTGTTGTTGTCGCCCAGCATGATGTGATCAAGGATTTGGCGCATGATCGTGCCTACTGCCGGGCCTGCGCCGCCGTTTTCAAGGATGATCGCGACGGCGACCTGGGGATTGTTATACGGCGCAAAGGCGGTCATCAATTTATGGTCGCGCAGGCGCTCGGCGATTTTATGCGCATTGTACGTTTCGTTGGCCTTCAGGCCAAAGACCTGCGCGGTGCCCGACTTCGCCGCGATTTTATAGGGCGCGCTGGCAAAATATTTATGCGCCGTGCCGTTAGGGCGGTTGGCGACGCCATACATGCCATCTTTCGCAATTTCCCAGTAGCCGGAGTGAATATCGCCCACCGGCGGCTCATGCGGCTGTACCCACGGCACCTGTTTACCGTTTTCCGCGGTGCTCATTAACAGGTGCGGGACTTTAACTACACCGTCGTTAATAAGGATCATCAGCGCCTTACTCATCTGAATCGGCGTTGCCGTCCAGTAACCCTGGCCGATGCCCACCGGAATCGTATCGCCCTGATACCACGGTTTTTTAAAGCGTTTCTGTTTCCACTCGCGGGTCGGCATATTACCTGAGCGCTCTTCTGCGAGATCAATTCCGGTATAGTGCCCATAGCCAAACTTACCCATCCATTCTGACAGGCGGTCGATTCCCATGTCATAGGCCACCTGATAGAAGAAGGTATCCGCCGACTCTTCAAGGGATTTGGTGATATTCAGATGCCCGTGGCCCCATTTTTTCCAGTCGCGGTAGCGTTTCTCAGACCCCGGCAACTGCCACCAGCCAGGGTCGAAAAGACTGGTGTTACGGGTGATGACGCCAGCGCTTAACGCCGATACGGCGACGTAAGGCTTAACGGTAGAAGCGGGTGGGTAGACACCCTGAGTCGCGCGGTTCACTAATGGCGTGTTCGGGTCGTTAAGCAGCCCGGAGTAATCTTTGCTGGAGATGCCATCCACGAAAAGGTTAGGGTCGTAACTTGGCATGGAGACCAGCGATAGCACGCCGCCGGTACGCGGATCGGTGACAATCACCGCCGCGCGACTGCCTGCCAGCAGCGTTTCAATATACTGCTGGAGCTTGAGATCCAGCGTCAAGTAGATATCGTGTCCGGCCTGCGGCGGCACCTCTTTGAGCTGGCGAATGACGCGGCCGCGGTTGTTGACTTCAACCTCTTCATAACCGGTTTGCCCATGCAGAATATCTTCATAGTAGCGCTCAATGCCCAGCTTGCCGATGTCATGGGTGGCGGCGTAGTTTGCCAGTTTGTTTTCTCTGTCGAGACGCTCGACGTCTTTATCATTGATTTTCGATACGTAGCCGATAACGTGGGTCAGCGCCGATCCGTATGGATAATAGCGGCGTTTATAGCCTTTGACTTCAACGCCCGGAAAACGGTACTGGTTGACGGCAAAGCGCGCGACCTGAACTTCCGTCAGGTTTGTTTTCACCGGAATAGAAGTAAAGCGATGGGATCGGGCGCGCTCTTTTTTAAAGGCGGCGATATCGTCGTCGTTTAAATCGACCACACTGCGTAGCGCATCCAGCGTTTGCTGAACGTTATCCACCTTTTCCGGCATCATTTCAATCTGATAGATAGTGCGGTTCAGCGCAAGGGGAATGCCGTTACGGTCGTAGATTATCCCGCGGCTTGGCGCAATTGGCACCAGCTTGATACGGTTTTCGTTCGAGCGGGTCTGGTAATCGGTAAAACGAAGGATTTGCAGATTATACAAATTGGCGATCAGTACGCCGGTCAGCAGCAAAATACCCAAAAAGGCGACCAGCGCCCGACGCACAAACAGTGCGGACTCAGCCGTATAGTCACGAAAAGAATTTTGTCGTTTCATCCGCTGCTTAATCTTCTCAAGACTTCACGATCACTCACGGTGATAAGGGTGGTTGGTTGTGATGCTCCACGCCCGGTACAAACTCTCCGCGACCAGAACCCGAACCAGTGGGTGAGGGAGCGTTAACGCCGAGAGCGACCAGCTCTGTTCCGCTGCCGCTTTGCAGGCGGGAGATAATCCTTCCGGGCCGCCAATCAGCAAACTGACGTCGCGCCCGTCCTGTTTCCAGCGCTCCAGCTCATTGGCTAACTGCGGCGTATCCCACGGCTTGCCTGGAATATCCAGGGTAACAATGCGATTCTTACCGGCGGCGGCCAGCATCTGCTCGCCCTCTTTGTCGAGAATGCGTTTGATATCCGCGTTCTTGCCGCGTTTGCCCGCAGGGATTTCGATCAGCTCAAAGGGCATATCTTTCGGAAAACGACGCAGATATTCCGTAAATCCCGTTTGAACCCAGTCGGGCATCTTCGTGCCGACAGCGACAAGTTGCAGCTTCACGCATTAACTCCAGAGTTTTTCCAGTTCATACAGGCGGCGACTTTCTTCCTGCATGACATGCACAATCACATCGCCCAGATCGACGACAATCCAGTCAGCCGCATTTTCGCCTTCGACGCCCAACGGCAACATACCGGCCGCGCGCGACGACTGCACCACGTGGTCGGCAATAGACATAACGTGACGGCTGGAGGTGCCGGTACAAATAATCATACAGTCGGTGATACTGGATTTACCCTGAACATCTAAGGCGATGATGTCCTGACCTTTCAGGTCATCAATTTTGTCGATAACAAAATCCTGGAGTGCTTTACCCTGCAAGTTTTCCCCCTGGGTGAATAATTGCGTTATAACGATAGAAAAAAGGCCAACAGGCTGGACCGGTAAGGCGTTGCGAGTTAACGCTAACCTTCCGGCGGGACGCCGTGTAGTATACCTGAATCAGCGGCGATACCGGGACTTATGTCGCCGGATCGGCGTTTAAAACCAGATTATCATCCCATCCCACGTCACAGAAAGCATCGCCATTTTTGTAAAACAATTTCTGCAAAGCTCTGCAAGGTGAAAAAAGCCTGGCTGCGGAGAATAACAGCCTGTCGGGGGCTGTCAATGGGCGAAACCGCTGCGGCGAGAAAAAACGGAAAATTCATCACTCAGGCCGCCAGACGGCACGACTATTTAATACTTTCAGGGTGGCGAACCCTTCGCATATGTCGATTGCGCTCCAGCATCCCTGTTCTACCCGGAAATGCCATAGCGAGGCGGCGGGCATCGCGAGCAGACGGGCAATCAACAGGCTGAGTACGCCCTGATGGCTGACGATCAGCAGGTTCTGGCAATCGCTGAACGCGTCGAGTCGCGAGATAAAGCGCTCTACGCGCCGGGTAAAAGCCTGAAAACCCTCGCCATTGGTCGGAACCGCATTCTGCCAGTCCGTACACCAGGCGGCATAGCTTTCGGCATCTTCATGGGTGAGGTCGCGGTGATGGCGCATTTCCCAGTCGCCGAAGTACATCTCATTAAGCTCAGGTAAGATGTGTTGCGGCACATCCCGGCCCTCCAGTACGAGCCGGGCGGTATGGCGCGCGCGCTCCAGCTCGCTGCATAACATCCTGTCAAATGGCGCGTGGCGCAATAAAGTATGTAGCGTTTTCGCCTGGCCAATCCCTTTTTTCGTTAACGGCGTGGGAGCATGTCCGCTATACAACCCGGCGACATTGGCCTCGGTTTCGCCATGACGCACCAGCCACAATCGCATGGTATTCCTCATGAGGTTAAATGCGCAAAACATGATAATGCCCCTGATTGCGCAACGTTTTTTTCACTAAAATAGCATTTTTTGGCCGGAGGCATAATGGCGTTATTCAACAGCGCGCATGGCGGTAATATTCGGGAAGCCGCGACGGTGTTGGGCATCTCGCCTGACCAGTTACTGGATTTTAGCGCAAACATTAATCCGCTGGGTATGCCTGTCAGCGTGAAACGCGCGCTTATCGACAATCTGGACTGCATTGAGCGCTACCCGGACGCCGATTATTTTCATTTGCACCAGGCGCTGGCGCGTCATCATCAGGTGCCGGCATCGTGGATACTGGCGGGAAATGGCGAGACGGAGTCAATCTTTACCGTGGCGAGCGGTCTTAAACCGCGTCGTGCAATGATTGTCACGCCTGGTTTCGCGGAGTATGGCCGGGCGCTGGCGCAAAGTGGCTGTGAAATTCGTCGTTGGTCTCTACGCGAAGCGGATGGCTGGCAGCTTACCGATGCCATTCTTGAGGCGTTGACGCCCGATCTGGACTGCCTGTTTCTGTGTACGCCCAATAATCCTACCGGCCTGCTGCCGGAGCGGCAGTTATTACAGGCCATTGCCGATCGCTGCAAATCGCTGAACATTAACCTGATCCTGGATGAAGCGTTTATCGATTTTATTCCGCATGAGGCGGGCTTTATTCCTGCTCTTAAAGATAATCCACATATCTGGGTGCTGCGTTCGCTGACCAAATTTTATGCCATTCCCGGCCTGCGGTTGGGATATCTCGTCAACAGCGATGACGCGGCGGTGGCGCGGATGCGTCGCCAACAAATGCCGTGGTCGGTTAACGCGCTGGCGGCGCTTGCCGGTGAGGTAGCGTTACAGGATAGCGCCTGGCAACAGGCGACCTGGCATTGGTTACGGGAGGAGGGCGCCCGGTTTTATCAGGCGCTTTGTCAGCTCCCCCTGCTGACGGTCTATCCCGGGCGGGCAAACTATCTGTTGTTACGCTGTGAGCGAGAGGATATTGACCTGCAGCGACGGTTGCTGACGCAGCGGATTTTAATCCGTAGCTGCGCTAACTACCCGGGGCTGGACAGCCGCTATTATCGTGTGGCGATACGCAGCGCTGCGCAAAACGAGCGTCTGCTGTCGGCGCTGCGCAATGTGCTTACTGGTATAACCCCTGCTGATTGATGTAGTTCAGCACGTTTTCCGGCAACAGATCGTCGCAGGATTCGCCTTTTTCCAGACGTTCGCGGATGAGGGTTGCGGAGATATTAAGCCAGGGCGTTTCCGCCAGGTAAATTTTACCGGCTGGCAACTGGTGCAGATCGTCCGGCGTATGGGTCAGATGCTGTTCCAGCCACTGCTGGTGTTGCGCCTGCGTCATTTCAAGGGGATAGCCCGGACGACGACAAACGATCAGGTGAGTGTTATCAAGGATGGTGTCGTAATCATGCCAGGTGGGGAAGTTAAGCAGCGAGTCCTGGCCGATAATAAACGCCAGCGGCGCTTCGGGGCCCTGTTCTTCGCGCCATGCTTTCAGCGTTTGCGCAGTGTAAGAGGGCGCGTTTCGCTGTAGCTCGCGTTCATCCAGCGTAAAAAGCGGCTTATCGGCGATAGCCAGCTCCAGCATATATTTACGCTGCGCGCTGGAAGCTTCCGGCTGGGGGCGATGCGGCGGCACATTGTTAGGCATAATAATCACCCGCGATAAGCCGATCAGATTCGCCAGCGTTTCAACAGGTTTAAGATGTCCATAATGCACCGGATCAAAGGTGCCGCCGAATAAAGCCTGTAACGATTTCATATCACCCATCAATAAATACGTCTGCCAGCGCCTTATGGCAGAGCAGGAGCGATAGCCCTTCAAGATCTGCCCATACTGACTGACCATAATCCTGTTTGAGCGTAATTTCTGTACGCGTCAGTAACTGCACGGCCTGGCGAAGCTGTGCAGGATGGAGACGCTGCAACGCGTCGCCGATCATGGGGCGACGGTTTTGCCAGACCCGGTGTTTATCAAACAGCGCGCGTAACGGCATATGCGCGGACTGACGTTTGAGATTTACCAGTAGCAGCAGCTCTCGCTGGAGGGTCCGCAGCAGAATAACCGGCTCGCTGCCTTCAAGGCGTAGCTGTTGCAGAATATGCAGCGCGCGTTTGCTTTTCCCCATCAGTAACGCATCCACCCAGTGGAAAGGGGTAAAGTGGGCGGCGTCATTGACGGCCTGCTCCACGCGAGGAAGCGTTAACTTACCGTCAGGCCAAAGCAGCGACAGTCGTTCCAGCGCCTGCGCCAGCGCCAACAGATTGCCCTCATAGCAATAGCACAGCAGTTGGTTCGCGGCGTCATCCAGTTGCAAATTCTGTGCTTTCGCTCTGGCGGCCACCCAGCGGGGAAGCTGCGCCTGCTCCGGCGTCTGGCAACTGACCTGAACGCTACGGTCTGCCAGCGTGGTATACCAGGCGGCGTTTTCCTGCGCTTTGGTGAGCTTGTTTCCGCGTACTATTAATAACAGGTCGTCATGCAGCAGCTCGCTCAGCGTGGCGAGTTGCTCATTCATTGCTGCGTTAGGCCCGTTTTCCGGCAGTTGCAGCACCAGCGTTTGACGGCTGGCGAACAGGCTCATCGCCTGGCAGAGTGAGAAAAGCGATCCCCAGTCGGTACTGGGATCGAGAGTAAAAGCGTGGTGCTCTTCGAAGCCTTGCGACGCAGCCGCCAGACGAATAGCGTCCTGACTTTCCTGCAGCAGCAGCGGATCGTTGCCCAATAATAGATATGCCGCACGCAGCCCTTCGTTGAGCTGCGCGCGGAGTTGTTCAGGATACAACCTGATCATTAGTTACTCAGCGTAGTGGAGACGCGTGCTGGAGTAGAGGCGGGCGCCGCCGTCTCATTGTCGGCGGTAGCCTCCTCTTTCGTCGCCTGAATATCCGCCGCGCGGACGCTGGTCAGCTTACGAATCAGCTGTTCAGCGGCTTTGTCGTACATCTCCTGAACGATCATGGCCTGCTCGTTATCCTTCGCCAACGCCATCTGCGGGTTATCGAAGAACGAACGGTACACTTTCGTGCTGATAGGATAGATGTCATGGCCCGGAATCAATACCGAGGCATTGACGGTCATCACCATCTGATATTCCGCCGTCTGGCCGTCCTGGAACACTGACGCCGTATCCTGCGAAATAGTCACCGTTCCAAGCCGCAGAGACGGAACGTCTTTGCGCGTTGTGTCTTTATCAAGCAGGTTTACGTTATTCAGCCGTAACTGATTACGTACCGCACGACTTAGCGGACCGTTCGGATCGCCGGAATCGAGGATCATCGTTTTCATTGAAGCCGGAACCTGCGTAGTGCTACGCAGATGCCAGCCGCATCCGGCGGTGACCAGCACCGCCAGAGATAACAACAGTGTTACCAGATATCGCACGCTTCCTCCCGCGCTTAGCCAACAACCAGATTGAGGAGTTTACCCGGAACGTAAATCACTTTACGCACGGTAACGCCATCAAGATATTTTGCCACCAGATGTTCCTGGCCTGCACGTTCACGCACCTGTTCTTCGGTGGCATCCACCGCAACGGTGATCTTACCGCGAACTTTACCGTTAACCTGCACGACAACCAGCGTGGTGTTTTCCACCATTGCCTGCTCGTCGGCAACCGGCCACGGCGCGTTGTCGATATCGCCTTCGCCGCCCAGTTCCTGCCACAAGGTAAAGCAGACGTGCGGGGTGAACGGGTTAAGCATACGCACGACGGCCTGCAGCGCTTCCTGAAGCAGTGCGCGGTCTTGTTCGCCTTCCTGCGGGGCTTTCGCCAGTTTGTTCATCAACTCCATGATCGCCGCAATGGCGGTGTTGAACGTCTGACGGCGGCCGATATCATCGGTCACTTTGGCAATGGTTTTATGCACATCGCGACGCAGCGCTTTTTGATCTTCGCTCAGCGCATCGACGTTCAGCGCCGCGACAGAACCTTTAGCGGTGTGTTCGTAAACCAGCTTCCAGACACGTTTAATAAAGCGGTTTGCGCCTTCTACGCCGGACTCCTGCCATTCCAGAGTCATATCCGCCGGAGAAGCGAACATCATAAACAGGCGTACCGTGTCCGCGCCATAACGTTCAACCATTACCTGCGGGTCGATACCGTTATTTTTCGACTTGGACATTTTACTCATGCCAGTGTAGACCAGATCATGACCCGCTGCGTCTTTTGCTTTGACGATGCGGCCTTTTTCATCGCGCTCGACGATAGCGTCAACTGGCGAAACCCAGTTACGTTCGCCGTTCTCGCCGACATAATAGAACGCATCCGCCAGCACCATGCCTTGGCACAGCAACTGTTTAGCCGGCTCGTCAGAGGTGACCATGCCGGCATCGCGCATCAGCTTATGGAAGAAGCGGAAGTAGAGCAGGTGCATGATGGCATGTTCAATACCGCCGATGTAGATATCGACCGGCAGCCAGTAGTTTGCCGCTTTCGAATCCAGCATTCCTTCCTGATACTGCGGGCAGGTGTAACGCGCGTAGTACCATGACGATTCCATAAAGGTGTCGAAGGTGTCGGTTTCACGCAGCGCCGGCATACCGTTAACGGTGGTTTTCGCCCACTCAGGATCGGCCTTGATCGGGCTGGTGATGCCGTCCATGACGACGTCTTCCGGCAAAATAACCGGCAGTTGATCTTCCGGCGTCGGCAGCACGGTGCCGTCTTCCAGGGTGACCATTGGGATCGGCGCGCCCCAGTAACGCTGACGGGAAACGCCCCAGTCACGCAGACGATAGTTCACTTTACGTTCGCCGACGCCTTTTTCCGCCAGTTTATCGGCAATGGCGTTAAACGCCGCTTCAAAGGCCAGACCGTCGAACTCGCCGGAGTTAAACAGCACGCCTTTTTCGGTCAGCGCCTGTTCGGAAAGATCCGGCTCGGAACCGTCGGCGGCCAGAATCACCGGCTTGATGGTCAAACCGTATTTGGAGGCAAATTCGTAGTCGCGCTGATCGTGACCCGGAACGGCCATCACCGCGCCAGTGCCGTACTCCATCAGGACAAAGTTTGCCGCCCAGACCGGGATCTCTTCGCCAGTTAACGGATGAATCGCTTTAAAGCCGGTGTCGACGCCTTTTTTCTCCATGGTCGCCATTTCGGCTTCGGCCACTTTGGTGTTACGGCATTCGTCGATGAACGCCGCCAGCTCGGCGTTGTTCGCCGCCGCTTTTTGCGCCAGCGGATGACCGGCGGCCACTGCCAGGTAGGTGGCGCCCATAAAGGTATCCGGACGGGTGGTATAGACGGTCAGGGTGTTATCGTAACCCTTCACATCGAAGGTGATTTCCACGCCTTCAGAGCGGCCAATCCAGTTGCGCTGCATCGTTTTTACGGTATCAGGCCAGTGGTCCAGCTTATCCAGATCGCGCAACAGCTCGTCTGCGTAAGCGGTGATTTTGATAAACCACTGTGGGATCTCTTTACGCTCAACTTTGGTGTCGCAGCGCCAGCAGCAGCCGTCGATCACCTGTTCGTTGGCGAGAACGGTCTGATCGTTCGGGCACCAGTTAACGGCAGAAGTCTTCTTGTACACCAGGCCTTTTTTATACAGCTCGGTGAAGAATTTCTGTTCCCAGCGGTAGTATTCCGGGGTGCAGGTCGCGATTTCACGGCTCCAGTCATAGCCAAAACCCAGCGTTTTGAGCTGGTTTTTCATGTACGCGATGTTGTCGTACGTCCACGGCGCCGGCGCGGTGTTGTTCTTCACCGCCGCGCCTTCCGCCGGCAGGCCGAAGGCGTCCCAGCCGATTGGCTGCAGCACGTTTTTGCCCAGCATACGCTGGTAGCGGGCAACCACGTCGCCGATGGTGTAGTTACGTACGTGGCCCATGTGTAGTCGGCCAGAAGGATAGGGAAGCATCGACAGGCAGTAATACTTCTCTTTGCTCTCGTCTTCGGTCACTTCAAATGTGCGCTTCTCATCCCAGTGAAGCTGTACTTTGGATTCTATCTCTTCCGGGCGGTATTGCTCTTGCATGGCAGCCAGTAGTCCTGTTTTCGATACAGCTACAAATGTAGCTTTAGAGGTGGTGTTTAGATCCGCATAGCATAGCCCAAACACGCACGTCAAAACAGGGGGTAGAACATTTGTCGCGCCAGGTGTTCATGAGGAGGTGACGCAAAATGCGACACGACTGAGGCAAATTACCGCAGTTCCTGTCACCGCCAGATTGGCCCATAAAAATAAAGTCATATAAACCATGTAGTTAAAAAATGGCACGCCTTTTGATTAGGGAAGACAGGACTAAAGCAAAGGAGTTAATCGTGAAAAAAAATGCAGTGGTGATTCACCCTCAGGATTGCGTCGCGACGGCTATTACGGCGCTCAAGGCCGGCGAAACCGCCACAATGTTCGTTGGCGAACGCGAGATAAGCGTTGTGTTACATCAGGATGTGCCATTTGGCCACAAATTCGCCATCTGCGATGTGCCTTTTCATGGCGAAGTTTATAAATATGGTGAATCCATTGGCCGCGCCACTCAGGAAATAAAAAGTGGCGACTATGTGCATGTCCACAATGTGGAAAGCGAACGCGGACGTGGTGACTGGAAATAATATAAAACAAGGGAAAATGATTATGAGCAATGAGACTTTTTTGGGTTTCCGCCGCCCTGACGGCCGTTTTGGCATCCGTAATTATGTACTGATTTTACCTACCAGCGTTTGTGCGAATAAAGTTGCCCAGGATATTGCCCGGCAGGTAAAAGGCGCGACATGGGTGAATAACGATTTTGGCTGCTGCCAGGTGGCAGGCGATGCGCGTCTGACGGAAAAGACATTGATTAATGTGGCGAATAATCCCAACGTCGGCGCTATTGTGGTTGTGGGCTTAGGCTGTGAAGGCGCGGAGCCGCTGCGCATCGCAGAAGAGATTACCGCATTTGGCAAACCGACTTCCTGCATTACCATTCAGGAAGAGGGCGGCACGCTTAAATGTCAGGCCAGGGGGATTTCGCTGGCCCGCGACTATGCGCAACAACTCTCCATGCAAAAACCGCAGCAAGCACCGGTTAGCGAGCTGCTGTTGGCGATGGAGTGCGGCGGGTCAGATACGACATCGGGGCTGGCGTCTAACCCTTCCTGCGGGGTCGCCTCGGATAAGCTGATACGCTGCGGCGGAAGCTCAATTCTTTCTGAAACGACGGAATTTATTGGCGCCGAGCATGTGATGGCGAAACGCGCGGTGACGCCGGAGGTTGGTCAACAGCTTATTGATTTAGTGGTCGGCTGCGAGGCGCGAGCAAAAGCGCTGGGCGAGGATATTCGCGGGGGACAGCCGACGCCGGGCAATATTAAAGGCGGGCTGACTACCATTGAAGAAAAATCGTTAGGCTGTATGCATAAAGCGGGTCATGCGCCGTTACAGGGCGTACTGGAATATGCCGATAGCCCAACGCATCCGGGCCTGTGGATTATGGATACCCCGGGGCAGGATATTGAATCTATTTCCGGCATGGTGGCGGGTGGAGCGCAGATCGTTATTTTTACTACCGGTCGCGGAACGCCTGCCGGTAACCCAATAGCGCCGGTAATAAAAATTACGGGTAATAAAGCAACGTGGGAAATGATGCAGGACAATATTGATATTGATGTGTCCGCCATTATGTCTGGCGAGGCTTCTATTACGCAAATGGGCGAGGAAATTTATCAGGAAATTTTACGCGTCGCGAATGGGAAAACGACTAAATCAGAAGATTTAGGTCATAACGAATTCTCTATTTATAAGATCGCGCCGACGTTCTGATACCAAATCGGGCAGCACAAGCTGTCCGGTTATCTCCTGGGAATAAGCTATGAAAATTAAAAAAACACTGGAACGTTTTCCTGGTGGTATGATGGTTGTACCGCTGATCATCGGCGCATTGTTTAAAACCTTTGCGCCGGAGGCGCTGGAAATAGGCGGTTTTGTCACCTCTATTTCGCATGGCGCAATGGCGATTTTAGGCATGTTTTTAGTCTGTATGGGCGCGGATATCCAGTTTAAAGCCGCGCCGAAAGCGCTGAAAAAAGGCGCTGCGATCACCTTTGCGAAATTTGCCAGCGGCGTGATTATTGGCATTCTGGTCGGAAAATTTTGCGGCCCGGATGGGTTATTAGGTCTGTCGGCTTTAGCGATTATTTCGGCGATGACCAACTCGAACAGTGGGTTATATGCCGCGTTGGTGGGGGAGTACGGCGATGAAACCGACGGCGGCGCGATTGCGGTAATATCGTTGAACGATGGTCCCTTTTTCACCATGCTGGCGTTAGGGTCGGCAGGCATGGTGTCGATACCCTTTATGAATCTGGTGGCGGTTATTATTCCCATTATCATTGGCATGATTTTGGGCAATCTGGATGAGGACATGCGCAAGTTTCTTAAACAGGGCAGCGTGGTAACGATTCCCTTTTTTGCCTTTGGGTTAGGATACGGTATTGATTTCGCAAGACTTATCACGGCAGGTTCTTCAGGCATTTTACTGGGACTCATGACGGTGGCGATTGGCGGATTTTTTAATATTTTCGCCGATCGTGTGACGGGAGGCAGCGGCGTGGCAGGCGCGGCGGTATCCACCACCTCTGGCAACGCCGTCGCGACGCCAGCGGCAATCGCGCTGCTCGATCCGCATTTTACTGACCTGGCGTCGACGGCGGCGGCGCAGGTGGCGGCCTCGACGATTATTACCGCTCTGTGCGCCCCCTTCCTGACCGTATGGATAAAAAAACGTTACGATCGTAAACTGAACCCAGCCGCCGCAGGCGGTTAGCGTTTCGGCGGAAAATAAATCACGACGGGCGGTCTCGCCCGTTCATAAACCAACAGGATGGTGAGTGATGAATAAGACGAAAGATATAGCCGCATCTCCTCTCTGTTTTGTCTCTCCTTACCCGCAACTGGCAAAGGCTGCCGAGGCGCTGGTCGCGCAGTTGGATTACGCCGTCACTATTCATCAAACGACGCTTAATCGTATCCTGGATGAGTTACCTTTATTAGAGTCCCGTGGGCACCAGGTACTCATTAGTCGTGGCGGCTGTGCGGAAATATTAAAAAAGCACAGTAAATTACCGGTAGTCGAAATTAAAATGTCCGGCTACGACATTCTTGATGCGCTTATCCCTTTTAAAGGACAAAAAGGCACTGTCGGTATTGTCGGCTTTTCCAGTGTGATCAAAGGATGCGCGCGCGTAGCGGAACAGTTAAATATTAACTATAAAATTTTTACCTTACAGGGAAATGATAAAGAAACGATTTCTTGCCTGAAGCAACAATTAGCGTCCACGCCATTAGATTGCATTGTTGGCGATACCGTTTGTCAGGATTATTTTTCACCGCTGGGTTCGCAATTCCGTTTGCTTGATTCCAGCCCCGCCTCAATAACCGAAGCTTTGGAAGAAGCCCGCTCATTATATCTGGCTTTTCGCAGCCAATTACTGGAGCGTCATCATCTGCAGCTGATTCTCGATCAGTTTGATAAAGCTGTTATCACGCTTGATGATACCGGCGCGTTACTGCATTACAATAAATATGCGAGCCAACTTTTTAAAATTAACGCCTCCGGTGAAATTTATGACGCATCTTTCCTGAAACAGGTATTGCACCAGGAGCGGCATACATTACGTGAGGGAAAAACCGTCAGCGCGAAAGTCGTCGATACGCCGCAAGGCGCGATGGTGGTTAATCTGTATCCGGTATTTGCGGCCAGACAGTTAAGCCGGGTAGTGTTGACGATGCAAACCGTCTCCAGTTTACAGGGGGCGGAACATCATGTTCGCCGCCAGGAACTGTCTCGCCGCGGCTTGAGCGCCCGCTATCATTTCGACGATCTGCTTACCGAAAACCCGGAAATGCTGCGTCGTCTGGCGATCATTAAAAATTATGCCGGTACGGACGCGACTATCTTAATTAATGGCGAAAGCGGGACGGGGAAAGAGGTGCTGGCGCAAAGTATTCATAATGCCAGCCAACGCGTTAACGGCCCGTTTGTCGCCATTAACTGCGGCGCGATGGCCCCTCAGATTCTGGAGAGCGAACTCTTTGGCTATGTCGCCGGCGCATTTACCGGCGCGTCGCCGAAAGGCAAAATAGGCCTGTTTGAATTAGCGCACCACGGTACCATTTTTTTGGATGAGATTAGCGAACTGGATAAACCGCTACAGACGCGCTTATTACGGGTATTGCAGGAGCGGCAGATTATGCGGCTGGGCTCAGACCAGATGATACCTGTTGATATTCGCGTGATTGCGGCGACCAATCAGACGTTAACGAAGCTCATTGCGGACGGGACATTTCGCGAAGATCTTTACTATCGGCTTAACGTATTAAAAGTGACCACCATCCCGCTACGCAAACGTCCGGAGGATATCAAAGCCATCGGCCTGTCGCTGCTTACTAGTTTCAGCCAGCATTATAAACGCCCGGCACTAACGTTAACCCCGGCGCTGTGGCAAGAGCTTCAGCGCTTCGCCTGGCCCGGAAACGTCAGGCAGTTAAGCAATATTATCGAACGGCTGGTGCTCTCTATTGATCACTCCCCGGCAACGCTGGATGAGGGTCGCCTCTTGCTGGACGATCTGGAAGAGGGGAGCCGACGCGAGCCAAGTACCTGCCACGACTGCCAGATGCTGGCTGGCGATTATAAAACGATTCGCCTGCGTATTTTGAGAAAATTATTAGAGGCGGAAAGGGATAATAAATCGTTAGTGGCGAAACGATTAAATGTCGATCGTACCTCGCTGACGCGCTGGATACGTGAGTCGGCCTGACAAGAATTTACAGACTCTGTGGGCAGCCTTGCAAAGCGTAACGCAAATAACGTCTATTATTATAGACAGTTAACGATCCAAGAGGTGAAGTGATGAACAAGGTTGCTCAATATTACCGTGAACTGGTGGCCTCATTAAGCGAGCGTTTACGCAATGGCGAGCGCGACATTGATGCGCTGGTGGAGCAGGCGCGCCAGCGCGTGATGCAAACAGGGGAGTTAACGCGAACCGAGGTGGACGAACTGACGCGCGCTGTCAGACGCGATCTGGAAGAGTTCGCCATGAGCTACGAAGAGAGCCAGGAAGATAGCGTCTTCTTGCGGGTGATTAAAGAGAGTCTCTGGCAGGAACTGGCGGATATTACCGATAAAACCCAGCTGGAGTGGCGTGAAGTCTTCCAGGATTTGAATCACCACGGCGTGTATCACAGCGGCGAAGTGGTGGGATTGGGGAATCTGGTGTGCGAGAAGTGCCACTATCATCTGGCGGTTTACACGCCGGATGTGTTGCCGCTGTGCCCGAAGTGTGGGCACGATCAGTTCCAGCGCAGGCCGTTTGAGCCGTAAGGTTCATTATTGCAGGGAGCAGGCGTATGATCGCCTGCTCAGTAGGTTTATCAGGAATCGTAACTGACAAGGAATGTGTTGATGAATGTGTTTTGCTCCATGGGTTGCCGGGCTGTGGTTTTGCTATGGGGGCTGGGATCCTTTTCCGCTTTCGCCGCGCTGACGCCAGCCGACGGACAGCAAATCAATGCGTTGGTGGATAGTTGGAACGATGCTCTGAATCGAACGGAAAGCACGCCGCCGCAGTCACTGTATAGGGGAAAGGTGGAGTGGTATGGTCAGTCGCTTTCCGCGCAGCAGGTTGTGGCCAGGGAGCAGGCGTTTTTGGCGAAAAATAGTGACTATCAGCAACACATTGTCACCGCATTGAATATTCAGCCAGCGGAAGATGATAAATCAGTCATCGTTCGTTTTGTTAAACGCGCAGGTACGACGGGAAAAATGACCAACTATCCCGAGGAAATATTGCTGATGCGCGACGCGGCGGGATGGCGAATCACCCGCGAAACCGACGGCATTACGCGTGCTAATCAGAGTAAAGAGAAAAGTGCCGAAGTTGCCAGGGGTAAATTTGATGGCCAACATTTGAGCTACGTCTGGCTTCGCGAGGAAAATCCACGGACTGGCGGTGCGTGTTCGGACGATAGTGATTGTGATTGCTCGCTGTGGAGCAGCGATGCGGAAGTGAAGCCAGTGAAGTTATCGCAATGCCTGGTCGGAAATATTGAGACGCTATCCGGGTTGGACGATAGCGGGCGGGATCGCGTCATGGTTTCTCCACAATGGTGGAGTAGCGTATTTCGTGTGGTGTATCTGTTTGATATCCAGAAGAAACAATGGATTCAGGCCACGTCCGCTTTTACTCGCAACCTTAATATGCAGCCGACGGAAACAGCATCGGATTTGGTGAAACCCGATTTACAGCGTCCGGGGCGGATACGCGTCACGCAGGCTATCTATGACGACGCGAAAGAGGTGACGACCATTGACGTGATTAGCCAGCCCCTCTGGACGCTGAAATAACCAATATTGCTCTGTATCGAAGCCTGTATCACGCATTCAACTGCGCTTCCAGTTTGCGGATCTCTTCGTCGACGTCCCATTTGCCCGTGGGCTGTGCTTTTTTGAACCAGTAGAGCGCTTGTTGTAGGTCTTGTGCGGTACCGTATCCATCTCTGTACATGCATCCGAGGTTGTACCAGCCCGATGAATTGTTACATTCTGCTGATTTGTGGAACCATTCCAGTGCTAGCGAATAATTTTGCTCGACGCCATGACCGCATTTGTACATCCAGCCGATACTGTTATAGGCACCATCGTCACCCTGGTCTGCCGCTTTTCGAAACCAGTATATTGCCTGCTGGTAATCTTGTTTGATACCTTCTCCGATGTAATAACAATAGCCCATCTGATATTGCGAGTAGCTGCTCTCTTGTAGCGCGCTCTTCTTATACCAAAGGGCGGCAAGGGATAAATTTTTCCGACATCCTTTCCCATTGCCATACATATACGCCAGTCTTTCCTGGCTGGCACAATGTCCTTGTAATGCTGCCTGTTTAAACCAGTAGAGTGCCTGTGTATCATTTTGCTCTACGCCAGTTCCTGAACGATACATTCTCCCGAGATTATATTGCGCAAGGTTGTGGCTCTGTTCTGCTCCTTTGCGATACCAGGCAACGGCCTGGGCATAATCTGGAGCCATCCCGGTTTCTCCTTCCTGAACCCAGCCTAATGTGTTGAAAGCGTGTCGGTGTCCTTGCTGTGCGGCTTTTTCTGACCAGAATAAAGCCAGCGTATTATCTTTCATGTCGGTAGGCGTGTCTTTGTATCGTAAGCCGAGCCAATATTGCGCCTCGCAATGCCCTTGTTCAGCTGCCTGCTGCAACCAATAAAAAGAGAGCTTATCCTCTTCGCTGCCATCTATACGTTCGTCATTATATAAACGGCCTAATATATATTGAGCTTCACTATTTCCTGACTGCGCCAGTTCGGTTAATTGTGCTAAAGATACGTTGTCGCAGGGATGACTGGTTATGGAATGATTCATTTTTTAATTTATCCCGCCATTGTTTTTTAGATTAATAATATATTGAGATTTGGCTTTGTTGTACTCTATTTTAGTTTTCAATTGCTTTTTTATTTGTGGTGTGAATATATTTTGGCGATTTATTATGGATAAAGAATCACAATATTTACTCTTTGCACTTTCCTCGCCGATGGAAGTATTGAACGAGGACTGTTTACCTTCACATTCGTCACCGAAAATGTATATAGGGATAAAACGTTTCGATCTTGAATCGTCGTGGGGTATTGAAAATCGTGATGAGCTGCTTCAGACCATTTCCCGCATGACGGATGACGGTCATGCCACGCAACTGGAATGGCTATATCGCCGCTGGTTTAGGTATGCGCCGCAGGAGTGGCAGGAGTATACCGACACGCTGGACGAGAGAGAGCGCATTTATGCCCGATTCGTCGCTGATACCGCCGTGTGTTGCGGCGAAGGCGGTATTCGCAGCTGGGATTATGTGCGGATGGGATTTCTCTGCCGCATGGGTGTGCTCAATGAATGGCTGACGGAAGAGGAGAGCCTGTGGCTGCAGTCGAGGATACAGCTTCGCGCGCTCAGCTATTATTCCGGCTGGTTGCCGTATTTCAGCGCTTATTACACCGGGCGTTTGTACTGGCAGTTACGGAATGGCGATAACCTACCGTTGCTACGCGAGACATTCGCCCGTAAGGAGTTTGATGATGCGGGGCGACGTATGATGAATAAGCTGATCGCCGGGAAGGACAGTTTTTACGCCACGCTGCCGTGGCGCTACCTGCCCCATTACCCTGAATGCCCGGACACGCTTCAGGAGGTGAGCGATCTATGAAAACCTGTTGGCAAGTCCTTGGCATTGAGGCCACCACGGATACCGACGCCATTCGTCAGGCTTATCTGGCGCTGCTGCCGTCATTTCATCCGGAAACCGATCCGCAGGGTTTTAAGCAATTGCGAGAAGCTTATGAATACGCATTGCGGTTTACGAAATCTCCCGCCATAACGATGGTTGAAGAGGATCCCGATACCCCGTGGGTGAATTATCTCAGGGAGATATTCGGTGATTTGCTGGCGGATGGCGAACGGCGCTTTCAGCCGCAGGCATGGCAGGAGTTTATCCAACAGATCAATAAATTATCGATTTCACAGGTCGAAAAATCGCGCTGGTGGCTGTGCGCTATCGCGATGAAGACCTTTCCTGTTTCGTACTCGTGTCTGAAACTGCTGTCAGATCGCCTGGCCTGGGAACAGGGGAGTGATAATCGAGATGTCGATGCCGAGGAGGTGGAGGATCTTTTGTTTGAAATCCGCCGTGGCGACCTGTTTGATTATTCGCTATTGCTGCATTTGCCAGTGGCGGTACAAAACCAGACCATTGCTTTTTATGATGCCCTGGACAACACCTTTTTCGAGCATCCTCTCTATTTCGCCCAACTTATGGCGCAGCACGGGGCCTGGGTTGTCCCGGACGATCTGCGCTTTCACCGACGCTTGTTACGCTGGTTCAGCACTCAGCGCCAGGGCGTCGCGGAGCTGCTGCCTGTCGCCCTGGCATGGCAGGAAGCCGAACCCGATAACGCAACGCCGGGTTATTACCACTTAGCCCAGCGCGTATTCTGCGGTGAAGGCGATAGTCTGCTGCCGGAGCTTTACGCACAGTGGTGGGAACATCCTTCCACCCAGCTTGACGATCTGTTGCTGCGCTGGTGCCGCCAGCATCGCCCGGACTTTTTCCCGCTGCTGGTGATGGCGGTTGAGGGGCGTGAGCAGGTCGATATCGATGGCGAACCGCTGCTGTATATTCCCGGCTCAAGCGCGCGTACCTGCTTGCTGTGGGCCGAGGCGCTGCACAGCGTCGCATTATCGCCACTGAGCGAAAGTTTTATTGCGCGGCGTTTGAATTACGGCGCGCCAGCGATGAGTGAGGCGCATAGCCAGCATCCATACTGGCTGTTGTATCAGGTGGCGGATAGCCTGGCGTGCGCCGAGGAGCCGTCAGCGGCATTGTTACAGAGTCTGGTAACGAAGCTTGATGCGCCGGATATCTGCCCGTTGGAAGCGCTGGTTATTCGCGGGTTGCTGGGGCGGGCTGCGGCTGTCGACACACCGTGTGAAGCTGTAGTCGCAAATGAAGAACCGGTGACAACGGTGACTTCGCAGAGTGTGGAGGAATCTGGCGGCGGCTTTGGCCTCTGGCAGGTGATTAAAATCATTTTATTTATTGGCGTTGTCGGCCATGTATTACGCCAGTTTATGCATTAGGGATATCGAATATGGACAAGGAAGAACAATATTTACTTTTTGCGCTCTCCACACCGATGGAGGTGCTATATATCGGCAATGAGCCTTCGCATACCTCTCCAGCAATGTATACCGGAATTCCTGCTGTCGATCTCTCCGATTCATGGGGGATTGATAACCGTGAAGATCTTATTCAAACCATCTATCGGATGACGGACGACGGTCATGCGGCAGATTTGGCTCCCTTTTATATCCGCTGGTTTACGCTATCTCCGCGTCAATGGCGCGAATTTACCGCGCAGTTTGGCAAGCAGGGCCAGATTTATGCGCGATTTGTTGCCGAAACCGCACTATGCTGCGGACGCGGCGGCATTAAAGCCTGGGACTATGTGCGTATGGGGTTTTTATGCCGGATGGGGGTGTTGAATCAATGGCTGACGGAAGAGGAAAGCCTGTGGCTGCAATCGCGTATCTATGCGCGGGCGCACTATTTTTACGACGGTTGGACGCAATATTTTGCCGCCTATTCGTTGGGGCGGCTGTACTGGCAGGCCGAAGGGGACGCCATGCAGGCATATTTCGCCCACCTAAAGTACGACGCTTCAGGCGCACGGATGTTTAATGAACTGACCTCTACGACAGAGAGTTATTATGCGCAGCTACCGTGGCGTCCGCTCAACGAACAACCGACATGCCCGGAAACGCTTAAAGGAGTGAGCGATTTATGAATATCTGTTGGGAAATCCTGGGCATTGAACCCACCACCGATCTGGAATGTATCCGTCAGGCTTATCTTGCCCTGTTGCCCTCATTCCACCCTGAGAGCGATCCGCAGGGTTTTAAGCGATTGCGCCAGGCCTATGAAGAAGCGCAGCACTGGGCCGCCTCGCCTGCGGAAGATGTAAAAACGGAAGAGGTGGGCGACGAACATGAAATACTGGTGGCGTTCAGGGAATTGCTGGCATCAGAGCGCGATCGCTTTCAGCCCTCGGCATGGCAGAAATTTATTCAGCAATTGAACCAGTGTTCAATGGATGAGATAGATAAGCTGCGCTGGCAGTTGTGCGACATCGCCATGAAAACAGAAACGATTTCGCTGTCTTGCCTGGCACTGTTGGCGCAGCGTCTGAACTGGCAGCCGCAAGAAGCAGAAGATGATGCTGAGGGAGGAGAGCTGGAAGCATTTCTGGAGACCGTAAAGCGGGGCGATGCGTTTGATCTGCTAAGTCTGGCCAAATTGCCTCTTATTGTTCAAGACCAAACTGACGCCTACTTTTTTAAGCTTGAGCATATCTGGCGCTTTTATCCCGAACATTTTGCCGACGCTCTGCAGGTTCAGGGAGCCTGGATAATTCCCGATGATAAACAGCTGCATCGTAAACTATTACACTGGTTTAGCGCCGAGCAGTGGGGCATGGCGGAACTGGTCGATATTGCTCGTCGCTGGCAGGCCGCGGAGCCGGATGACGAAGATGCGCACTATTACCTGTGCAAACAGCGTTTGCTCTGCGGCGAGGGGGAAAGCCTGTTGGCCGATCTTTGCGATTTCTGGCAGCGTTATCCCTCCACGCAGGCGGACGACCTGTTGCTGGGCTGGTGCCGCCAGCAGCGGCCTGATTTCTTCCCGCTGGCGGTGATGGCGGTCGAAGCGCGCTGTATGGCGGATGCTGAATATGTGCCCGGTGAAAGTGCGCGCACGCGTTTACTGTGGGCCGACATTTTGCACAGCGGTAGGTTATCACCGCTGGGGCGTTCATTTGTTGACTCCCTGTTTTATAAGCGAAAAGCGATGGCGTGGGCAAATTCACGGCTGAGTACCCAGGGGGAACCCGAAACGCCGCTGTTGGATCTGTACCGGACGGCGGAGCAGGTGGTGCTGGAAGCGTTTCCCAAAGAAAAGCCCTTTTTTCGCCTGCTGATCCGGCTGGAGGAGGGGCAAGCCTGTCCGCTGGAGTCGCTGATAACCCAGGCGTTGTCATCTAAAATCGCCATGAAGCCAGGCGATATTCGCGACAAAAAGGAGCTGGCGGAAGAGCTCAGGCTGGCGGCTGAGAAAGAAGAGAAAAAATTGTCTTCTGAAGCGAAAACCGAAGCACCCCGTCAGACGGAATCTGGCGGGGTGATGAAAATCATGAAGATTGTCGGTTTGATCGCGTTGATTGTCTGCGCGTTAAATCGATTCTTCCATTTTTTCTGAACAGGGGCAGTGAAAGCGCCGTTACGGCGCTTTTGGCTCGTCAATACCCAGATATTCGCAGGCGCGACGGCGCACGTCATCGACGCGCTGCATATCATTAGACAGCAGCGCCGCGTCGAAATCGGTAATAATCTCCCCCAGCATTTCGCGCTCATCGCCTAATGCGCGTGACCACTGCTCCTCTAACTGCGCTTTAAACGTCCGGTTAATCAGCATATCGCGGGGATAAATTTTCAGCGCCTGCAAGCGCTCACGGCTGGCTTCGATTTGCTGCGTCGTCAGTGAGGCGGCATTATGGCTGATGATTCTGGATTCACTCTTGCCGTCTTCCAGCAGCACGTCAACTTCCAGCAGACCATTAATATCGTAGCTAAAACGAATATCAATGGCCTGAATGTGCCCGTTCGGCTTCAGCATGACGTCAAAAGAATCGATCAGGATATTATTTTTTACCTTGTGGCTTTCACCCTGGTATACCCTGACGCAAATAGAGTCCTGCTCAGGGTGCATGGTGGAGTACGTTTCCACTTTTGACACCGGAACGGTGGTATTGCGTTCAATGATGGGCGAGAAAATACCAGGCACGCCCTGTCGGTTGACTTCCACGCCCAGCGAGTAGGGGCAGATATCCGTGAGGATCACCTCTTCAACGTCTTCATGGCGCAGGCGACAGGCGGCCTGAGTCGCGGCGCCAAGCGCCACGATGGTGCTGGGATCGTAACTTTGATAGGGCAATTTACCGAATAAGCGCACCGCGATGCGTTGCACCAGCGGCATCTGTGACGCGCCGCCGACCAGCACCAGGCTGTCAATTTGCTCCGGTTTGAGTCGGGAGTCGCGCAGCGCCTGCTCAATGGGCGTGCGCAGCCGGTTGAGCAACGGTAGCCACAGGGCTTCCAGCTCATCATCATAAAACGTGCTTTCCAGCACGCGCTCCTGATAAAGCCAGCTCATGCGCAGCGGGGAGCCGCTGGCGCATTTTGCGGCTTCAACACAGGCATACAGCGCAGCCAGATCGCTATCCGTCAGCGCTGATTTATCGAGATTCCAGCGTTTCAGCACTTCATCAAGTAACAAATGCGTGAAATCTTCGCCGCCGAGGTAGTTATCGCCAGCGGAGGCGTGAACTTCGATAATCGGCGTAGCGTATTCCAGAACGGTCACATCAAAGGTTCCGCCCCCCAGATCGAAAACCAGCGAACGGCTGTTTTGCTGCGTATGCAGGCCATAAGCCATTGCCGCCGCCGTGGGTTCATTGATCAAGCGCACGGCGTTTAACCCCGCAAGCTCAGCGGCAAGTCGTGTATGCTTCCGCTGCTCATCGCTGAAATAAGCCGGAACCGAGATCACGACGTCCTTGATTGGCTGCTGAAGGTAGTCTTCCGCATCTTCTTTCAGCGAGCGTAAAACCAGCGAAGATAATTCCGGCGCATTAAACGACTCTTCACCCAAATGCCAGTGAGTATTACTGCCCATTGCGCGTTTAAATAAGGCAGCGGTTTTATCTGGATGAGATGTTTTACGAGCTGCGGCAGGTTTTCCCACCAGAATTTGTTTATTTTCATCCATACTAATTATGGATGGTGTTAAATATTCACCAAATTTATTAGGTATTAATTGTGCGGCTCCGTCTTGCCAGACGGCGATTAAACTATTAGTGGTGCCGAGATCGATACCAATCGCTAACGTTGCATTATCCATTGCGTTTAATTTATCGGGAAAGAGAGTTTATAGAATAAAGAACACCACCCTCTGGCGTGGTGATCTTTATCAATGTCACGCCTGGCGAAAGTATTCATCCATAATGTTCGTCAACTCCGGGCGCTCGCCGTCATCATTGATGGCGAAATCGAGGAAAAAAGCATCGGCCTGTGGCGTGCGTTTCTGGGCCAGTAAATGAAACGCCAGCGGGTAGTGGCAGGCATAACCGGGTGCGCGAGTCAGAAAACGGACAAAATCAATCAACAAGGGAGAATGGGTATAAAACAGCGCGCGTAACAGTACGGCGGGAAATCCCTCTTCGGTGATCCCTTGCGCCATGATTTTGTTGAGGCCGGCCTCGCTCAGATCGCCTGCGGCAATAATATCTGCGCAGGCCGCAAGATCGGGATAATGCGTTGCGCAGTTAGCCAATGCGTTCGGCCAGTTGACGTGGGTATAACGTCCGTCATGGCGAGTAAAGTAATCCTCCCAAAGGGATGGCGGTAGTTTTTCGTACTGTATTTTCAGGGGGATGCGGCGCTGAAACTGGGCTTCCTCCAGGCGCTCGCCGTCATAAAATCGCAGGCATTGCTGTCGCGTCTCGTAGCATGTCATCGCCACCGGCTGGCTGATGACCCAGGTCTTCACGGGCCGGCCTTCCAGCGCCGCGGCGGTAGCTTTATGGTGACCATCAAGCAGGACGCAAAGCCAGCTGTCATTCATATGCCAGGCCAGCGCGTGGCTCTCTGGCTTATCGCGATAATACCCGGCGCGTTGTGGGTTAAATCGCGATGGGGGCTGGCCTGGCAGCAAAAAACAGGGTTCGCCGGACTGGTAGTGATAGTCCACGTCAGCAATCCACTGCCCTGTGGTCGCGGGATTCGGTTGTTTTTCGTTACCCACCGCCCAGAAAAAATGTCCGTTGCCATCCGTCGGATAAAGTTCGCGTTCTTCCAGCCGGTAATAGCCATCGGCAAAGAGTGAAAATAGCGGCGTCAGGGCGGTAAATGCTTCGTTCAACCCGACTCCTGGCTGATTCCACTCGGCAAGTGAGGATAAAAACTGCGCGGCGCCTTCATCATCATTGCTAAAACCGGCATAAACAAATTCTGCGCAGGTTGGGCACCAGGCTTCAGTGTAAAAACGAATCAGCGGCGAGCCATGCCAGGAGAGCGTATGAATACCGGCGTAAGAGTCGGGATCGTGGATAACGCAGGGACGAAGCAATGCTTTTCCGTTACGTACTGAAAACGTTATATGGGCTACGTCGTGCTGTAGCAGGCTAATTTCAGGTCTATTGTTACGCCAAAACATCGCTATTCATCCCTGGATTCTACTTTGCGCTTTATGCGTAGTATTGCAGCCGTTCCGCCAGTAAATCGACAAATCCCTGGCGGTCTACATCGACCATCACCGTCGCATTCGGCTTATTCTCCGTCAGGAAATAATAATCCACCACCGTCATCCCCTGGGTGTATTTCCCCTGAGTTTCCACGCCAACCCAACGCTCAACGGTGGTGAAAATCTCCGGTTTCAGCAGCCAGGCGATGGTGCATGGGTCATGCAGCGGCGCGCCGACAAATCCCCATTTTTCGTCTTTGTGGTACTCCATAAAGAAGTCCAGCAGTTCGGCGACGATGGTGGAAATCGGGTTGCCAATAGCGCGAAAGCGTTCGATATCGGCGGCGTGAATCTGTGCCTTATGCGTGACGTCCAGCCCGGTCATCACCACCGGAATGCCTGACTGGAAGACAATTTCGGCGGCCTCCGGGTCGACGTAAATATTAAATTCCGCAGCGGGCGTCCAGTTACCCAGCGCCATCGCGCCGCCCATGATCACAATGCGGGCGATTTTCGTATGCAGTTCAGGATGGCTATTCAGCAGCAGCGCCACGTTGGTCTGTGGGCCAGTGGAGACGATGGTGACTGGCTGTGAGCTCTCGCGCAGTGTTTTTGCCATCAGCTCAACGGCAGTGCCGCTTTGCGGGGCGAATGAGGGCTCGGGCAGCGCCGGGCCGTCGAGGCCGCTTTCGCCGTGAACGTTATCGGCGATAATCAGTTCGCGCATGAGAGGTTTCACCGCGCCGCCCGCCACCGGAATATCCGGGCGTTTGAGCAGTGTCAGCATCCGCAGCACGTTGCGCAGGGTCTTCTCCGGCGTCTGGTTGCCGGCGGAAGAGGTGATCGCTTTCACTTCCAGTTCAGGGGAGGCGAGGGCGAGAACGAGGGCGATCGCGTCATCATGACCCGGATCGCAATCAATAATAATGGGCAATGCCATAGCGGTTCCTTGTAAGCGGTACTTTGTGACAAGGGTAACGCCCGGCTGGATACGTTTCGAGAAGCGAAGCGGTAAAGCGTGAGATAGCGCGCACTCTGACGTGCGCGCCGGGAAGATTAGTGCAGGATTTTTGCAAGGAAGTCTTTTGCGCGATCGGAACTGGGGTTAGCGAAGAACTCCTCTTTTGGCGAATCTTCGACGATTTTACCTTCATCCATAAAGATCACCCGGTTAGCCACTTTACGGGCAAAGCCCATTTCGTGCGTCACCACCATCATGGTCATCCCTTCGTTCGCCAGTTCGACCATCACGTCCAGTACCTCGTTGATCATTTCCGGATCGAGTGCGGAAGTCGGTTCATCGAATAACATGGCAATGGGGTCCATACATAGCGCACGGGCGATGGCGACACGCTGCTGCTGACCGCCGGAAAGCTGCGCCGGGAACTTGTTGGCATGTGCAGACAGACCAACGCGCTCCAGCAGCTTCAGGCCTTTATCGCGGGCGGCGGCTTTATCGCGTTTCAGCACTTTCACCTGCGCCAGCGTCAGGTTTTCGATGATCGACAGGTGGGGAAATAGCTCGAAGTGCTGGAATACCATGCCCACGCGGGAACGCAGTTTCGCCAGATCGGTTTTTTTGTCGTTCACAATAATGCCGTTAACGGTAATTTCGCCTTTTTGCACCGGTTCCAGACCGTTGACGGTCTTAATTAGCGTGGATTTACCGGAACCCGATGGCCCGCAGACTACCACCACCTCACCTTTTTTCACTTCTGTTGAACAATCGGTCAGCACCTGAAAGTGACCATACCATTTTGAAACATTTTTCAGGGTAATCATTAAACTGTCCTTTTCTTCAAATAGCTGACCAGCAACGACGCGCTCAGGCTGATAACAAAATAAACGGCGCCGGCGAACAGAATCATTTCGACCTGAGTACCGTCACGCTCGCCGATAGTCGACGCGGTGCGGAAGAAGTCCGCCAGGCTGAGTACATAAACTAAAGAGGTGTCCTGAAATAGCACGATGCCCTGCGTAAGCAACAGCGGCACCATCGCCCGAAACGCCTGCGGCAGAATAATGAGCTTCATCGACTGCCAGTGGGTCATCCCCAGCGCCAGCGCGGCGCTGGACTGCCCGCGGGAAATACTTTGAATACCGGCGCGAATAATCTCGGAATAGTAGGCCGCTTCAAACATGGAGAATGCCACCATCGCGGAGATCAGGCGGATATCGGTTTTCGGCGATAGTCCCAGCACGTTTTGCAGAAAGCCGGGGACAATCAGATAAAACCACAGCAAGACCATGACCAACGGGATGGAACGGAAAACGTTAACATACGCTTTAGCAAACCAGGCAATAGGGGCAAAGCTTGAGAGGCGCATGACGGCCAGAATGGTTCCCCAGACTATCCCCACGACAACGGCGGTGACGGTGATCTTCAGCGTGATGACCAACCCGGCCAGCAGGTAAGGCAGTGAGGGGATAATCGAACTCCAGTCAAATTCGTACATTATTTGCTCCCCACGTTGCCCGGCAGGCGGACTTTGCGTTCAACCAGGCTCATGACCAGCATGATAACGGCGTTAATCAGCACATAGGCCAGCGTAATGGCGGTGAAGGATTCCCAGGCGTGCGCCGAGTAATCCAACAGTTTGCCTGCCTGCGCCGCCATATCCACCAGACCGATGGTTGAGGCAATAGCCGAGTTTTTCACCAGGTTCATCATCTCTGACGTCATTGGCGGCACGATAACGCGATAGGCATTCGGCAGCAGGACATAGCGATAAGCCTGCGGCAGCGTTAGCCCCATCGCCAGCGCCGCGTTCTTCTGCCCGCGAGGCAGAGACTGAATCGCGGCGCGCACCTGTTCGCAAACGCGGGCGGCGGTAAACAGTCCCAGACAGATCATTGAGGAGAGGAAAAACTGAATATTGGGATCGAGTTCCGCCTTAAACCACATGCCAAGATCTTCCGGCAACAGTTCAGGCACCACCAGGTACCAGGTGAAGAATTGCACGATCAGCGGCACGTTACGGAACAGTTCTACGTACAATGTGCCCAGTCCGGAGAGGAAACGGTTGGGAACGGTACGTAAAATGCCGAAAATAGATCCTACCAGGAAAGCGATAATCCAGGCGGTAATCGAAAGGGCTACGGTGACCTGAAAACCACTCCATAGCCAGCCGAGATAGGTGGTATTGCCGAAGGGGGCTTCCTGTAAAAAAATACCCCAGTTCCAGTCTATTGACATACATCTACTCCGAAAAAAAAGGGTAGCAGTGCTACCCTCGAAGATTGTTGCCCGGCGATTTGCGGTTTCAGGCCCGAGGGGGAACGACCATCAGGCTTATAGTCTGTCCGTGCTGAGCGACAATCGAGAGGACAGGAGTCCCGTCCCATTTAGTTTTAGTTAGTTAAGCGCTTTATCATTCGGTGCTTTGAACAGGGCTTTCATCTCGTCAGACAACTCAAAATTCATGTTCAGGTTTTTCGGTGGGATTGGATTTTTAAACCACTTATCAAACCACTTTTCCGCTTCGCCGGAGGTTTGCGCCTGGGCGATGGTATCGTCCATCAGCTTTTTAAACTCAGGGTCGTTTTTACGCAGCATACAGCCGTAGGCTTCCTGGGACTGCGGTTTACCGACAATCTCCCAGTTATCCGGTTTCTTGGCTTTGGCGCGCTCGCCGGCCAGCAGCGCGTCATCCATCATAAAGGCGACGGCGCGACCGCTTTCCAGGGTGCGGAACGAGTCTCCGTGGTCTTTCGCGCTAATAATACGCATCCCCATCTTTTGCTCTTCGTTAAGCTTATGCAGCAGAATTTCAGAGGTCGTCCCGGAGGTGACGACGACCGCTTTGCCTTTCAGATCCGGGAAATCTTTAATATCGCCGCCTTTTTTAGTCAGCAGTCGCGTCCCGACGACGAAAATCGTATCGGAGAAGGCGGCCTGTTTCTGGCGCTCAAGGTTGTTAGTCGTTGAACCACATTCAAAATCGAAGGTTCCGTTTTGCAACAGCGGAATACGGTTTTGCGAGGTGATCGGAATCAGCTTCACCTGCAGATCCGGCTTGTTAAGTTTCTTTTTTACCGCTTCCACAATGGCGTTGGAGTAGTCCTGGGAATAGCCGACCACTTTCTGCTGGTTGTCGTAATAAGAAAAGGGCACAGAAGATTCGCGATGCCCGACGACGATCACGCCATTTTTAGCGATCTTGTCCAGGGTGCTACCAGCGGCAGGCGCGCCATCTTCTGCGTGCGCAAGGCCCGCAGACAGTCCCATGACCAGCATTGCTGTGGTTAGCTTACGTAATTGCATATCCAACTCCTTTATCATCTGCGCCGTCGACGCATTGATAGCTATTGTGATGTTGTTATTGCCTGCAACTTGCGCGTGCAGTGTTATGTGTGTTTGTTAACATTTAGTGTGGCTTGTTGTAAATATTTTGCTGCTATATTGTTTATTTTTGCGAAGTGCGCCGCACCGTTCAGAGGCAAAAATCCTACATTGCACCGTTCAGGTGCTACCGATGATCGATTTTGGTGCGACCAGGTTGCACAAGCAGCCAGAACAGGTTTGCCATGTTTAACAAAGCAATAGACGTGCCAGAATGGGGGAAAAAGGAGGATTTTCAGGCCGGATAAATGAAGCGCTATCCGGCCTGGGGAGATATTATTTCCGTCGTTGTCGCAGACTCATCACTACCGCGCCAAAAGCAAACAGCGCGGTCAGTACCCATAGCGGCCAGTTGCCGGTACGAGCATAGGGAGTTAACCCCGTGGTTGGCGTGACGTGGGTGGTCAGCACCTGGCGTGTGAACTGCGGAATCATCGCCTGGATTTCGCCCTGCGGGCCAATCACCGCCGTAATACCGTTATTAGTACTGCGCAGTAACGGACGCGCCAGCTCCAGCGAACGCATCCGCGCCATCTGGAAATGTTGCCACGGGCCAATGGACTTACCAAACCAGGCGTCGTTAGAAATCGTCAGCAGATAGTCGGTGTCCGGGCGGAAGTTATCCCGCACCTGTTCGCCAAGAATAATTTCATAACAGATTGCCGCCGTCAGCTTATAGTCGTGCGCATGTAACTGCGGCTGGATATAAGGGCCGCGGCTAAAGGAGGACATGGGCAGATCGAAGAACGGCGCCAGCGGACGCAGGATAGACTCCAGCGGAACGAACTCGCCAAAGGGTACAAGGTGATTTTTATTGTAGCGATTGGGCGAGTCATAACTGTATGGATTATCCTTGCCCAACGTAATAATCGTATTGTAGGTGTCGTATCGATTCTGTTTATTGAGACGCGCATCGACAATACCGGTGATCAGCGTGCTATTTTTTTCGCGTAACATCTCGTCCAGCGAACGAAGGAAGGGCTGCTGATTGATTTCGAGATCCGGAATCGCCGACTCAGGCCAGATAATAATCTGTGATTTGCCTAACTCTGGGCGAGTTTCGTTGAGATAAATTTTTAGCGTATTCAGTAGCTGGTTTTCGTCCCACTTCAGCGACTGCGGGATATCGCCCTGCACCAGCGATACCTGGGTCGCTTTGGCCGGTTCCAGCGTAAACCACTGGATATAACGTAGCGGAAAGGGCAAAGCAAACAGAATCACGGCGACAGCCAGCGGACGCCAGTTCCGCGTCGCCAGTGCCAGCGCTAACAGGCCGCTGACCATCATCAGCAGGAAGTTGATCGCTTCGACGCCCATTACCGGCGCCAGGCCTTTTAGCGGGCCGTCGACCTGACTATAGCCAAATTGCAGCCAGGGGAAGCCGGTCAGCACCCAGCCGCGTAAAAATTCGGTGATTTGCCATATTGCAGGTGCGGCGATAGCGACGCGCAGCCAGTTGGTTTTTGGCCACAGGCGCGACAAAATCCCGGCAAACAGTCCGGTATACAGCGAGAGATAAGCTGCAAGCAGCACCACCAGAAAAACGTTAACCGGGCCCGGCATGCCGCCAAACTGCGCGATACTGACATAAACCCAGTTAATCCCGCTACCGAAAAGTCCGAGTCCCCAGCAATAGCCGATGGCGGCAGACTGGAGCGGGCGGCGATTAAACGTTAAGGCCTGTAGCCCGATAAGCGACACTATCGCTGCGGGCCAGACGTCATACGGAGAGAAAGCCAGTGTTCCGCAGGCGCCGAATAATAACGCCAGCAGCAGGCGAATACGCTGGCGTTCAATTAACGAGGCAAATGCCATTTTTAGTCCACTATTGCTGTTATTCGTCCAGTTTTGGCTGGGGCGAGTCATCCGGGATCCTGACATGCACCTGAATAATACGACGACTATCGGCCATCGCCACTTTGAACTGGTAACCATCAATGTCAATGGTTTCGCCGCGGGCCGGTAAATGGCCGAACGCCTGCATCACCAGCCCGCCGATGGTATCGACCTCTTCATCGCTGAAGTGGGTGCCGAAAGCGTCGTTGAAGTCTTCAATCGACGCCAGCGCACGAATCGTCCAGGTATGGCGGCTAAGCTGACGGAAGTCGATATCGTCTTCTTCGTCATACTCATCTTCAATTTCACCGACAATCAGTTCGAGGATGTCTTCGATAGTCACCAGGCCGGAAACGCCGCCAAACTCATCGATAACGATGGCCATATGGTAGCGCTGGGAGCGGAACTCCTTGAGCATACGGTCAACCCGTTTGCTTTCCGGTACGACAACCGCGGTGCGTAACACTTTGTCCATGCTGAAGGCTTCGGCATCGCTGCGCATAAACGGCAGCAAATCTTTGGCCATCAGAATCCCTTCAATGTGATCTTTATCTTCGCTGATCACCGGAAAACGCGAGTGGGCGGACTCGATGATAACATCGAGACATTCGTCCAGCGTCTGGTTGCGTTTCAGGGTAATCATCTGGGAGCGCGGGATCATAATATCGCGAACGCGCTGGTCGGCGATGTCCATTACGCCTTCGAGCATATCGCGCGTATCTTCATCGATAAGCTCGTTCTGCCCGGAATCACGGATCAGCGCCAGCAACTCATCACGGTTTTTAGGTTCCCCGTGGAAAAGCTGGCTGAGTAGCAGGGAAAAAAATCCCTTTTTACTGTTTACTGTGTCACTACTGTGTGAATTGTCGTCGCTCATGGCGTCGTATGGGTTCTCATGTTAGTTAATACAAAGCTCGTCATGCGTATACTCAGCTGTGACGGCATGTTTTGCCTGATGGCGCTACGCTTATCAGGCCTACAAAAGGCATGAATGTAGGCCGGATAAGGCGCAAGCGCCGCCATCCGGCAAGCTACTATTCTGCAATCTTCTCGGCAATGTACGGATCCTCATAGCCCATAGCAAGCATAATCTCCGTTTCGAGAGACTCCATCTCTTCCGCTTCGTCATCGTCGATATGATCGTAACCCAGCAAATGCAGGCTACCGTGCACGACCATGTGCGCCCAGTGCGCCTCCAGCGGCTTGCTCTGTTCCTGCGCTTCCTGCTCCACGACCTGACGGCAAATAATCAGATCGCCCAGTAGCGGCATTTCAATGCCGGGGGGCGCTTCAAACGGGAAGGAGAGAACATTAGTGGGTTTATCTTTCCCGCGGTACGTTAAATTAAGGTCGTGGCTTTCGGCCTCATCCACCAGACGGATTGTGACTTCCGCCTCTTCCTGAAACTGCGGAATAACGCCGTCCAGCCAGCGTTGAAACTGAGCTTCATCCGGAAGGCCCGCGTGGTTTTCACAGGCCAACTGTAAATCGAGGATCACCTGGCTCATTTCTGCTCCTGCTCCTGGGCTTCACGCTTACGCTCTGCCGCCAACGCCGCTTTGCGTTTTTGTTCTGCCTCTTCCCAGGCTTCATAGGCGTTAACAATGCGGGCAACGACCGGATGGCGCACCACGTCTTCGCTGTGGAAGAAGTTAAAGCTGATTTCATCGACTTCCGCCAGCACTTCAATAGCATGACGTAAGCCGGATTTGGTGTTGCGTGGCAGGTCAATTTGCGTCACGTCGCCGGTGATCACCGCTTTCGAGTTAAAGCCGATACGCGTCAGGAACATCTTCATCTGTTCGATAGTGGTGTTCTGGCTTTCATCCAGAATGATAAAGGCGTCGTTTAATGTGCGTCCGCGCATATAGGCCAGCGGCGCGACTTCAATCACATTGCGTTCAATCAGCTTCTCGACTTTTTCAAAGCCGAGCATTTCGAACAACGCGTCATACAGCGGACGCAGGTACGGGTCCACTTTCTGACTTAAATCGCCTGGCAGGAAGCCGAGTTTTTCGCCCGCTTCCACCGCCGGACGGGTCAGCAGAATACGGCGAATCTCCTGGCGCTCAAGGGCGTCTACCGCAGCAGCGACCGCAAGATAAGTTTTACCGGTACCCGCCGGGCCGACGCCAAAGGTAATATCGTGATCGAGAATATTGGCGATGTACTGCGCCTGGTTCGGGGTACGCGGTTTAATCACGCCGCGCTTAGTTTTGATATTAATCGCTTTGCCATAGTCAGGCACGCTTTCCGCGCTCTGTTCCAGCACCCGCGCTTCTTTGATCGCCAGATGAATTTGTTCCGGTTCGATATCCTGAGTCTGGCCGCGCATCGGTGCGGTATCGACATACAGACTTCGCAAAATATCTGTCGCCGCGGTCACGCAAATCGGACGACCGGTCAGTTTAAAGTGATTGTCACGGCGGTTGATTTCAATACCGAGACGACGTTCGAGCTGTTTAATATTGTCATCAAACGGCCCGCAAAGGCTCAACAGACGGGCGTTGTCTGCGGGCTCAAGGGTAATTTCGCGAGTGTCTATATTCAAACTGTTCCTCTTGTGTCTGTATCGCCGGACGCTGAACATTTACCGGCATCTAAGGAAATTATTCACGCCATAGGGAAAAGGCGCAAGCATTGCAATGAAGATGGGGATGAAGAGAGAAAATTGCAAGGCCCGTCGGGCGACAGGCCATGAACAGGAAGCCCGACAGGCGTAGCGCCATCGGGCATTATTGCCTTTCCAGCAGGATTAAGGCTGGTAGAATCCTACGCCCAGCTCATTTTCTTTACGGGTACGGGCAATGACGGACTCCGGCGTTTCGGCGACGCGCAGACCCATTTCATCTTCGGTACGCACCACTTTTCCGCGCAGGGAGTTCGGATAGACGTCAGTAATTTCCACATCGACAAACTTACCAATCATCTCCGGCGTGCCTTCAAAGTTCACCACCCGATTGTTTTCGGTACGGCCAGACAGTTCCATAATGTTTTTACGTGACGTGCCTTCCACCAGAATGCGCTGTGTCGTGCCGAGCATACGGCGGCTCCATGCCATCGCCTGCTGATTGATACGCTCTTGCAGAATATACAGACGCTGCTTTTTCTCTTCTTCCGGTACGTCATCAACCATATCGGCAGCCGGCGTTCCCGGACGCGCAGAGAAGATAAAGCTGTAGCTCATATCAAAATTGACGTCGGCGATAAGCTTCATGGTTTTTTCGAAATCATCGGTAGTTTCGCCTGGGAAACCGACGATAAAGTCAGAGCTTATCTGAATGTCCGGCCGCGCCGCGCGCAGTTTACGGATGATTGCTTTATATTCCAGCGCAGTGTGGGTGCGCCCCATCAGATTCAACACGCGATCGGAACCGCTCTGTACCGGCAGATGCAGGAAACTGACCAGCTCCGGCGTATCGCGGTACACCTCGATAATATCGTCGGTGAACTCAATCGGATGGCTGGTGGTAAAGCGAATACGGTCAATGCCGTCGATGGCGGCAACCAGACGCAGCAGATCGGCAAAGGTGCCGGTGGTGCCGTCGTAGTTTTCTCCGCGCCAGGCGTTAACGTTCTGGCCCAGCAGGTTGACCTCACGCACGCCCTGCGCCGCTAACTGGGCGATTTCGAACAGGATATCGTCTGAGGGACGGCTGACTTCTTCACCGCGGGTATACGGTACCACGCAGTAAGTACAATATTTATTGCAGCCTTCCATGATAGAAACGAAAGCGGTCGGGCCTTCTGCGCGCGGTTCCGGCAAACGGTCGAACTTCTCGATTTCCGGGAAGCTGATATCGACCACCGGGCTGCGGTCGCCACGCACGGAGTTAATCATCTCCGGTAGACGGTGTAAGGTTTGCGGGCCAAAAATAATGTCGACGTAATGGGCGCGTTGACGAATGTGCTCGCCTTCCTGGGAAGCCACGCAGCCGCCGACGCCGATAATCAGATCGGGATTTTTCTCTTTTAACAGTCTCCAGCGACCTAATTGATGGAAGACTTTTTCCTGAGCCTTCTCGCGGATTGAGCAGGTATTCAACAGCAGCACATCCGCCTCTTCCGCCACGTCGGTCAGTTGATAGCCGTGGGTGGCGTCCAGCAGATCGGCCATCTTCGATGAATCGTACTCGTTCATCTGACAGCCCCAGGTTTTAATATGGAGTTTTTTAGTCATCGACTTGCTCTTGCGAAATAGTGGCTGAAAAGCAGGGCGCATAGTGTAATGCTTTGGCGCGGTTGTGACCAGTATGACTGACGTCAGCCCTAATGGGTAAAAAATCCTGTAAACTTGTCTAAAACGTAACAGGATGAATGACCATGACAAATCAACCAACGGAAATTGCCATTGTCGGCGGGGGAATGGTCGGCGGCGCGCTGGCGCTGGGTCTGGCGCAGCAAGGATTTACGGTGATGGTAATAGAACATGCCGCGCCTGCGCCGTTTGTGGCTGACAGCCAGCCTGACGTGCGGATTTCGGCCATTAGCGCGGCATCCGTGGCGCTGCTTAAGGGGCTGGGCGTTTGGGAGGCGGTGCAGGGGATGCGTAGCCATCCTTATCGGCGACTGGAGACCTGGGAGTGGGAAAACGCCCATGTGGTGTTCGACGCCGCTGAACTCAAGCTGCCGCTGTTAGGCTATATGGTAGAGAACAACGTCCTGCAACAGGCGCTATGGCAGGCGCTGGAAGCGCACCCCGGCGTGACGCTGCGCGTTCCGGCTTCACTGGCGGCATTGCACCGCCGCCACGATGGTTATGCGCTGGAACTGGCCGACGACGAATGGGTAACGCCGAAGTTAGTGATTGGCGCCGACGGCGCGAATTCGCAGGTTCGGCAAATGGCGGGAATTGGCATTCATGCCTGGCAATATGCGCAGTCGTGTATGCTTATCACCGTCAAGTGTGAAAATGCGCCAGGCGACAGCACCTGGCAGCAGTTTACGCCGACGGGGCCGCGCGCCTTTTTGCCGCTGTTCGACGATTGGGCGTCGCTGGTGTGGTATGACGCTCCGGCACGTATTCGCCAGCTACAGAGTTTATCGATGACGCAATTGCAGGTGGAAATTAACCAGCATTTTCCGGCGCGTCTGGGGGCGGTGATGCCGGTCGCGGCGGGCGCGTTTCCGCTAACCCGTCGTCACGCGTTGCAGTATGTACAACCGGGGTTGGCGCTGGTAGGCGACGCGGCGCATACCATTCATCCGCTGGCCGGGCAGGGCGTCAACCTGGGGTATCGGGATGTTGATGCGTTGATTGATGTGCTGGCGAGTGCCCGTAGCTATGGCGAGTCCTGGGCCAGCCATTCGGTGTTGAAACGCTATCAGACGCGGCGCATGGCAGATAATTTTATGATGCAAAGTGGAATGGATCTGTTTTATGCCGGGTTCAGCAATGAACTGCCGCCGCTGCGTATTTTACGCAATATGGGGCTGATGGCGGCGCAGCGCGCAGGCGTGCTAAAACGTCAGGCGCTGAAGTATGCGTTGGGGTTGTAGTTTGTGTTATGCCGGGTGGCGGTAATACCTTACCCGGCCTGTATTCGCCCGTAGGCCTAATAAGCGTAGCGCCATCAGGCAGTCCGAATTGCCAGAAAAGCAAAAAGCTCGCCGAAGCGAGCTTTTTAAAGGTGGCTGGGGTACGAGGATTCGAACCTCGGAATGCCGGAATCAGAATCCGGTGCCTTACCGCTTGGCGATACCCCAATTGTCGTACTTCTTGCGCTCATTAGCAGAGCGTCTTTAAAACTGGCTGGGGTACGAGGATTCGAACCTCGGAATGCCGGAATCAGAATCCGGTGCCTTACCGCTTGGCGATACCCCAACAAATTATTTTCGAACCGGTCGGATACCTCGACGCGTTCTGAATATGGTGGCTACGACGGGATTCGAACCTGTGACCCCATCATTATGAGTGATGTGCTCTAACCAACTGAGCTACGTAGCCAGATGATTTCTTCGATGGCTGGGGTACCTGGATTCGAACCAGGGAATGCCGGTATCAAAAACCGGTGCCTTACCGCTTGGCGATACCCCAATACCGTCGCGGTGAACCGCAAACTCGAAGAAATATGGCTGGGGTACCTGGATTCGAACCAGGGAATGCCGGTATCAAAAACCGGTGCCTTACCGCTTGGCGATACCCCATCCGTACAACGCTTATCGGTGAATGGTGCGGGAGGCGAGACTTGAACTCGCACACCTTGCGGCGCCAGAACCTAAATCTGGTGCGTCTACCAATTTCGCCACTCCCGCAAAAAAGATGGTGGCTACGACGGGATTCGAACCTGTGACCCCATCATTATGAGTGATGTGCTCTAACCAACTGAGCTACGTAGCCATCTTTTTTTCGCGTTACCTTATCGGCGTTGCGGGGCGCATTATGCGTATTGAGCCTTGAAGCGTCAACCTCTTTTTCATCGAAAAACGTCGGAAAGTGTCTGTTTGGTTAGGTTGCGAACAGCGTGGCGCAATATTCGGCAATTATTGGTTATTAATCGTTTTTCCGAAAGTGGTTTGCTATAAAAAAAGAGCCCCTAAGGGCTCTTTCGTCATCGTTAATTTACTGGTACGCCGACTGATGCACGCCGACCGCGCGGCCTGACGGGTCATCCATCGTTTTGAATGCTTCATCCCACTCAATGGCTTTGGCGGAAGAACAGGCCACGGACGGGCCGCCGGGTACGCATTCCGCCGCGCTCGGCACCGGGAACAGCTCTTCAAAAATTTCCCGGTACAGATACGCCTCTTTAGACGACGGCGTGTTGTATGGAAAGCGGAAGCGGGCGGTTTCCAGTTGTTGATCGGAAATCTGTTTCGCCGCCACCTCTTTTAGCGTATCAATCCAGCTGTAGCCTACGCCGTCAGAGAACTGCTCTTTCTGACGCCACGCGACGCTTGCCGGCAGATAAGACTCGAAGCACTCGCGCAGCACGTGTTTTTCCATCTTGCCGTTGCCGCACATTTTATCCTGTGGGTTGATACGCATCGCCACGTCGAGGAATTTTTTATCCAGGAACGGTACGCGCGCTTCCACGCCCCAGGCGGACATCGCTTTGTTGGCGCGGGCGCAGTCATACATATGCAGCGCCTGTAGCTTACGGACCGTCTCTTCATGTAACTCTTTGGCGTTCGGCGCTTTATGGAAGTACAGGTAGCCGCCAAACACCTCATCGGAACCTTCGCCGGAGAGCACCATTTTGATGCCCATCGCTTTGATCTTACGCGACATCAGATACATCGGCGTTGAGGCGCGGATAGTGGTCACGTCATAGGTTTCAATGTGATAGATAACATCACGAATGGCATCAAGGCCTTCCTGCACGGTGAAGTGAATTTCATGATGCACGGTGCCGAGGTGGTTAGCCACTTCCTGGGCCGCCTTCAGGTCAGGCGAACCTTCCAGACCGACCGCAAAAGAGTGCAACTGTGGCCACCAGGCTTCGGAGCGCTCCTGATCTTCGACGCGACGGGCGGCGAATTTTTTGGTGATAGCCGAGATAATCGACGAGTCCAGACCGCCGGAGAGCAGCACGCCGTAAGGGACGTCGGACATCAGGTGGCTTTTCACGGATTCTTCCAGCGCCTGGCGCAGCGCGTTTTTGTCGGTAACGTTGTCTTTTACCGCATCGTAATCGAACCAGTCGCGCTGATAGTACTGACGAATTTCGCCGTCTTTGCTCCACAGGTAGCTGCCCGCCGGGAACTCTTTAATGGTGCGGCAGACCGGGGTCAGTGCTTTCATTTCTGACGCTACGTAGAAGTTGCCGAATTCGTCATAGCCCATGTAGAGCGGAATAATACCGATATGGTCACGACCAATCAGATAAGCGTCTTTTTCGCTGTCATACAGGGCGAAGGCGAACATCCCCTGTAAATCGTCAAGGAAATCCGGCCCTTTTTCCTGATATAGCGCGAGAATAACTTCGCAGTCGGAGCCTGTCTGGAACGCGTAACGATCGCCATACTCCGCGCGTAACGTCTGATGGTTATAAATTTCACCGTTCACCGCCAGTACGTGGGTTTTTCTGGCGTTATACAGGGGCTGGGCGCCGGCGTTAACATCAACAATCGACAAGCGTTCATGTGCGAGAATCGCGTTATCGCAAGCGTAGATGCCGGACCAGTCCGGGCCGCGATGGCGCATCAGGCGTGACAGTTCAAGGGCTTTTTTACGCAGTTCCGCTGCATCTGTTTTGATATCGAATACGCCGAAAATAGAACACATAGCCTTCTCCGTTAATCTGTTGCATCGTACTTTTTGTGTTTGCTTGACTAAAAAATGCCGCAAAGGCGTGGAAGGCGCAAGGGGATTACGGTCTGAAAAATGAAAAATGCAATCGTCATTGTTGATTAGTGAAAAATGATTACATATTGCGCGGATTTATTGATGGATCTTCAGTTTTATCGTGGATTAATTGAATTATGTTTTTCCTGATGGCGTTTCGCTTATCAGACCTACAATGTTGTTCGAACCGTAGGCCTGAAAGCTATGCGTCATCAGGCAGGGGACAGGTTTAGATAACGTCGATCTCAGCGACGGAAGGGTAAATCCAGCTTGGGCGGAACGGCATACTGTCAATATCATTGATTGTTGATACGCCTGAAAGCACCAGAATGGTCTCCAGACCGGCCTGGAATCCCGCCAGAATGTCGGTGCGCAGGTTGTCGCCGACGATAACGGTCTCTTCCGAGTGCGCCTGCATTTTGTTTAACGCCGCGCGGATGATCCACGGGCTGGGTTTGCCGACATAAAACGGCTTCCGGCCGGAAATTTTTTCAATGCCTGCGCACAGCGCGCCGCAGGCCGGATAAAAGCCGCGACCGTGGGTATCCGGATTGGTGGCGATAAAGCGCGCGCCATTGGCGACGAAAAATGCTGCTTTATGCATCATGTCCCAGTTGTAGGAGCGGGTCTCTCCAACGATGACAAAATCAGGGTTCACATCGGTAATGGTAAAACCCGCTTTATAGAGCTCGTGAATAAGCGCGCCTTCGCCCACGACATACGCTTTCTTACCTTCCTGACGGCGCAGAAAATCGGCTGTCGCCATTGCTGACGTATAAAACACGCTGTCCGGCACGTTAACGCCAGCGGTAGCAAAACGGTTCGCCAGATCCTGGCCGGTTTGCGACGGGTAATTGGTCAGCAGCACCAGCGGCAGACCTTTTTCCAGAATCCCCGTCAGAAATTCCGCCGCACCGGGTACGGCTACGTTGTCGTGCATCAGCACGCCGTCGATATCGCAGATTACATTCTTGATGGTCATGAACTACCCAGGGAATTTGTGAATAATCCGATACTATAAGAGCGCATCAACTTTCCAGCAAACGTTGCAGCAATGTTCCGTTGAGCATGGCGCGTTTAACTAAGGCAAATGCGCCGATAGCAGAACGGTGATCCAGCGTGGAGCGTACCACCGGCAAATTTTTGCGAAATGCCTTTAACGCCTGCGTATTGATACAGCTTTCGATAGCGGGCAACAGGACTTTATCGGCTTCAATGATCTCGCCGGCAATGACGATTTTTTGCGGATTAAACAGGTTGATAGCAATGGCGATCGTTTTGCCCAAATGGCGACCAACATGCTCAATGACTTCCGAGGCCAGGCTGTCGCCCCGGTTTGCCGCCTTACAAATGGTTTTAATCGTGCAGTCGTCAAGCGGAACACGGCTTTGATACCCTTGTTTAAGCAAATTCAGCACCCGTTGTTCAATTGCCACATTGGCGGCAATGGTTTCCAGACAGCCGAAATTACCGCAGTGGCAGCGCTCGCCCAACGGCTCCACCTGAATGTGCCCAATTTCGCCGACGTTGCCGTTACGGCCAATGAAGATGCGCCCGTTGGAGATAATCCCGGCGCCTGTACCACGATGGACGCGCACCAGAATCGAGTCCTCGCAATCCTGACTGGCGCCGAAGTAGTGTTCCGCCAGCGCCAGGCTACGAATATCGTGTCCCACGAAACAGGTAACGTGAAACCGTTTTTCCAGCGCTTCGACCAGTCCCCAGTTTTCAACCTGAATGTGCGGCATGTAACGAATCACGCCGCTTTCCGGATCGACAAGCCCTGGCAGGATCACCGAGATAGCGATCAATTCACGAATTTTACGCTGACAGCTATCAATAAAGACGGCGATGGTGTTGAGCAGCGCGTGTTCCAGCGTCTCCTGGGTGCGCTCCGGCAGCGGATAATGCTCCTCAGAGACCAATTTACTGCTCAGATCGTAGAGCGTTAAAGTGGTGTCATGACGACCCAGGCGAACGCCAATGGCATGGAAGTTACGGGTTTCCGTGACGATAGAGATAGCGCGGCGGCCTCCGGTAGAGGCCTGCTGATCGACTTCTTTGATCAGCCCGCGTTCAATGAGTTGACGCGTAATTTTCGTTACGCTGGCGGGAGCAAGCTGGCTTTGCTCGGCAATTTGTATGCGCGAGATAGGACCATGCTGGTCAATCAGGCGGTAAACGGCCGCGCTGTTAAGCTGTTTTACGAGATCAACGTTACCTATCTGAGCTTGTCCGCCTGGTGTCATATTCTCACTTACTCAAGTCAACGACCTCGTCACCATTAACGATGGTCTTGATAATTTTAAAATCGTGGGTGAACGCGGTCAGGTTGGCGACTTTACCCGGCGCAATGCTACCGAGATGTTTATCAACGCCGATAGCGCGTGCCGGATAGAGCGTTGCCATGCGCAGCACTTCATCCAGCGCGATGCCGCAATGCGCGACCAGGTTACGTACGCCTTCAATCATGGTTAAGGACGAACCGCTCAACGTACCGTTTTCATCCACACACAGTCCATTGCGGTAGTATATTGTTTTACCTGCGAAAATGAACTGCTCAATATTGGCCCCCGCCGGTGCGGTGGCGTCTGTCACCAGACAAAGTTTGTCGCCTTTCAGGCGTTTGGCATTGCGAATGTTGGCGTAGTCGACATGCAGACCATCGGCGATAACGCCGCAATAAATATCCGCTTCGTCCAGAACAGCGCCAGCAAGGCCCGGCTCACGCCCTGTAATGTACGGCATCGCGTTAAACAGGTGAGTCGCAAAGGTAATCCCGGCGCGGAAGCCCGCTTTTGCCTCTTTTAACGTCGCGTTGGAGTGGCCTGCGGAAACCACAATGCCCGCATTCGCCAGTTTAGCGATTACGTCAGCAGGCACCATTTCCGGCGCGAGTGTAACTTTGGTGATGACGTCGGCATTATCGCACAAGAAATCGACCAGCGCAGCGTCTGGTTTACGCACGAAATCAGGATTATGGGTGCCTTTTTTTACCAGATTAAGCCAGGGGCCTTCCAGGTGGAGACCCAGCGCCTGGTGCGGATGTTTTTCCAGGTATTCGCGCATGACGCGAATACCCTGTTTCATCAATTCGTCGCTGGTAGTGATAAGCGTTGGCAGAAAGTTAGTACAGCCCGATTTTTCATTGGCTTTCTGCATAATTTCCAGCGTTTCAACGCTGACGGCTTCTGCGGTATCGTTAAACTGCACGCCGCCGCAGCCGTTTAACTGCACATCAATAAAACCGGGGGAGAGAATGGCCCCATTCAATGAGCGTTGTTCTATTCCCGGCGGCAGTTCGGCCATCGGACAAACGCGGTCAATCAGGCCATTAGCGACAACAAGCGCATGGTCATCAAGAATTTCGTGACCGGTAAAGATCCGGCCCTGGGTTAAAGCATACATTCTGACCCCCGATATCAAAAATTTACCGCCCCGCATTGACTGGCGGGGCGGAGACAACATTACAGACCTTTAATATTTTCTGCTTCTAATTCATTGAAATATTTCAATGTTTTAACTTTAAGTTCCATTGTGGACGGCTCATCGCATACCACAACCGCTTTCGGATGGAGTTGCAGGCAGCTAATAGTCCACATGTGGTTGACGTTGCCTTCAACCGCCGCCTGCAGCGCCTGGGCTTTCTGATGGCCCAGCACCAGAATCATCACTTCTTCCGCATCCAGCAGCGTGCCCACGCCTACCGTCAGCGCGTATTTCGGCACCTGGTTTACGTCGCCGTCAAAGAAGCGGGAGTTCGCTACGCGAGTATCATGGGTTAACGTTTTGATACGGGTACGGGAAGCCAGGGAAGACGCCGGTTCGTTAAAGGCGATGTGACCGTCGTTGCCGACGCCGCCCATAAACAGATGGATTTTACCGTAAGAACGAATTTTTTCTTCATATTGACGGCATTCTGCATCGATATCCGGTGCGTTACCGTTGAGAAGATTGATGTTTTCTGCTGGAATATCAACGTGATCGAAAAAGTTACGATGCATAAAGCTGTGGTAGCTTTCCGGGTGCTCTTTCGGCAGGCCAACATATTCGTCCATATTAAAGGTGACCACATGCTTAAAGCTGACCTCGCCCGCTTTGTGCATCTCAACCAGCGCTTTGTACGCCGTTAGCGGCGTGCCGCCGGTAGGCAGTCCAAGGACAAACGGACGATCGGCGGTCGGTTTGAACGCATTAATACGGTTAACGATATGGCGAGCGGCCCATTTGCCAACCTGTTCTGCGGTACTCAGGGGGATCAGTCTCATTCTTCACCTCAATAATCAATGTCAAAATTTGGCGGATCGTATTAAGCGTAACCTGGATATCCAGGGTTCGTGTTCAATCCGTCCTGATTTTTTGAATCATAAAATAAGTTTTCCGTGTTAGCCAGTGGATGGTGGGGGTGATTACGATATTTAGTGATTATAATCACAAAAAACACCCGTTTAATTTGCGAGGCGAATTAATTTTCCACACACTCTGTAGAAGATGATCTCACCGTTCGATTACAGAACATCACGTTTTTAACGTTTGCAGCACAATAAAAAACGGCTTCAAAGAAGCCATATCGGCGTCTCGTAGGGGGAATAAGATGAATATTTTAGGTTTTTTCCAGCGGCTGGGTAGGGCGTTGCAGCTCCCTATCGCCGTGTTGCCGGTGGCAGCGTTGTTGCTGCGATTCGGCCAACCAGATTTGCTGAATATGCCGTTTATCGCGCAAGCGGGCGGGTCTATTTTCGATAACCTGGCGCTGGTCTTCGCTATCGGCGTGGCATCCAGTTGGTCTAAAGATAGCGCGGGCGCGGCAGCGCTGGCGGGAGCCGTGGGTTACTTCGTCATGACCAAAGCGATGGTGACGATTAACCCGGAAATCAACATGGGCGTGCTGGCGGGGATTATTACCGGTCTGGTCGGCGGCGCGGTTTATAATCGCTGGTCTGGTATCAAACTGCCTGATTTTCTCAGTTTCTTCGGTGGAAAACGTTTTGTGCCGATAGCAACGGGCTTTTTCTGTCTGGTGCTGGCCGCTATTTTCGGTTACGTCTGGCCGCCGGTACAGCATGGCATCCATGCGGGCGGTGAATGGATCGTTTCCGCAGGCGCGCTGGGTTCCGGTATCTTTGGCTTCATCAACCGTCTGCTGATCCCAACCGGTCTGCATCAGGTACTGAACACCATCGCCTGGTTCCAGATTGGCGAATTCACCAATGCCGCAGGCACTGTATTCCACGGCGACATCAACCGCTTCTATGCTGGCGACGGCACGGCGGGGATGTTTATGTCCGGCTTCTTCCCGATCATGATGTTTGGTCTGCCGGGCGCTGCTCTGGCGATGTATTTCGCCGCGCCGAAAGAACGTCGTCCGATGGTGGGCGGTATGTTGCTGTCTGTCGCGATCACCGCGTTTTTGACCGGCGTAACCGAGCCGCTGGAATTCCTGTTTATGTTCCTGGCGCCGCTGCTGTACCTCCTGCACGCCATTTTGACTGGTATCAGCCTGTTCGTCGCGACGCTGCTGGGTATCCATGCAGGCTTCTCTTTCTCGGCAGGCGCGATCGACTATGTTCTGATGTATAACCTGCCAGCGGCCAGCAATAACGTCTGGATGTTGCTGGTGATGGGCGTTGTATTCTTTATCATCTACTTCCTGCTGTTCAGCGCGGTTATTCGTATGTTTAACCTGAAAACGCCGGGCCGCGAAGATAAAGTTGATGAGATGGTAACGGAAGAAGCCAACAGCAACACCGAAGAAGGGTTAACGCAACTGGCGACCAGCTATATTGCTGCGGTTGGCGGTACGGACAACCTGAAAGCGATCGATGCGTGTATTACCCGTCTGCGCCTGACCGTGAACGACTCTGCTCGCGTCAACGATGCGGCCTGCAAACGCCTCGGCGCTTCCGGGGTGGTTAAACTGAACAAACAGACCATTCAGGTTATTGTCGGCGCGAAAGCGGAATCGATTGGCGATGAAATGAAGAAAGTGGTGGCGCGGGGACCGGTCGCGGCAGCGTCTGCTGATGCGGCTCACGTTGCAACACCTGCTCCGGCGGCCAAACCCCAGGCGGTGCCGAATGCGGTGACTATCGCTGAACTGGTCTCTCCGATTACCGGTGAGGTAGTGGCGCTGGATCAGGTACCGGATGAAGCTTTCGCCAGCAAAGCGGTCGGCGACGGCGTAGCGGTGAAACCCACCGATAAAACCGTGGTTTCTCCGGCGGCGGGTACTATTGTGAAAATCTTCAACACTAACCACGCGTTCTGTCTGGAAACCGAAAAAGGCGCGGAGATCGTTGTCCATATGGGTATCGATACCGTCGCGCTGAACGGTCAGGGCTTCAAGCGTCTGGTAGAAGAGGGTGCGGAAGTCACGGCGGGTCAGCCGGTTCTGGAACTGGATCTGGACTTCCTGAATGCCAATGCGCGTTCCATGATAAGCCCGGTTGTTTGTAGCAACAGCGATGACTTCAGCGCTCTGGTCATCAAAGCGGATGGTCACGTGGTAGCGGGTCAAACGCCGCTGTACGAGATCAAGAGCAAATAATCGCTTCCTGGCCGGATAAGGCGTAAGACGTCATCCGGCGATATCACAGAAAACATAAGCGGCAGAGGGGAACCTTCGCCGCTTTTTTTTACCGCAATTAGCCCCAATATTTTCTGCAAAGCCACTTTTTAAGTAACTAAAGGTTGTCAGTCTGTCCGGCTTATAAGATCATATGCCGTTATACGTTGTTTACGCTTTGAGGAATCCACGATGAGTGAGGCTGAAGCCCGCCCGACTAACTTTATTCGTCAGATTATTGATGAAGATCTGGCGAGTGGTAAACATACCACTGTCCATACCCGTTTTCCGCCGGAGCCGAATGGCTATCTGCACATCGGCCACGCGAAATCTATCTGCCTGAACTTTGGCATCGCGCAAGATTATCAGGGCCAGTGCAACCTGCGTTTCGATGACACCAACCCGGTAAAAGAAGATATCGAGTACGTTGATTCGATCAAAAACGACGTCGAGTGGTTAGGCTTTCACTGGTCTGGCGATATTCGCTACTCCTCCGATTACTTTGACCAACTGCACGCCTATGCGGTCGAGCTGATCAATAAAGGCCTGGCCTACGTTGATGAGCTGACGCCGGAGCAGATCCGCGAATACCGCGGTACGCTGACCGCGCCGGGTAAAAACAGCCCGTTCCGCGATCGCAGCGTGGAAGAAAACCTCGCGCTATTTGAAAAAATGCGTACCGGCGGTTTTGAAGAGGGTAAAGCCTGTCTGCGCGCTAAAATCGACATGGCGTCGCCGTTTATCGTGATGCGCGATCCGGTGCTGTATCGCATTAAATTCGCCGAGCATCATCAGACCGGCACGAAGTGGTGCATCTACCCGATGTACGACTTTACTCACTGCATCAGCGATGCGCTGGAAGGTATTACTCATTCTCTGTGTACGCTGGAGTTCCAGGACAACCGTCGTCTGTACGACTGGGTACTGGACAACATCACCATTCCGGTTCACCCGCGCCAGTACGAATTCTCGCGGCTGAATCTGGAATACACCGTGATGTCCAAGCGTAAGCTGAACCTGCTGGTGACCGACAAACACGTCGAAGGTTGGGACGATCCGCGTATGCCGACTATTTCCGGTCTGCGCCGTCGCGGCTATACCGCGGCTTCTATTCGTGAGTTCTGCAAACGCATCGGCGTCACCAAGCAGGACAACACCATTGAGATGGCGTCGCTGGAATCCTGCATTCGCGAAGATCTGAACGAAAACGCGCCGCGCGCAATGGCGGTAATCGATCCGGTAAAACTGGTTATCGAAAACTACCCGCAGGGTGAGAGCGAAATGGTTACCATGCCTAACCATCCGAATAAACCGGAGATGGGCAGCCGTGAAGTGCCGTTTAGCGGTGAGATCTGGATCGATCGCGCAGATTTCCGCGAAGAAGCGAACAAACAGTACAAGCGTCTGGTGATGGGCAAAGAAGTGCGTCTGCGTAATGCCTACGTCATTAAAGCGGAGCGCGTAGAGAAGGATGCCGAAGGGAATATCACCACCATCTTCTGTACCTATGATGCCGATACGCTGAGTAAAGATCCGGCTGACGGGCGTAAAGTGAAAGGCGTAATCCACTGGGTTAGCGCAGCACATGCGCTGCCGATTGAAATTCGTCTCTACGACCGTCTGTTCAGCGTGCCGAATCCAGGCGCCGCGGAGGACTTCCTGTCCGTTATCAACCCCGAATCATTAGTGATTAAGCAGGGGTATGGCGAGCCGTCGCTGAAAGCGGCGGTAGCAGGGAAAGCTTTCCAGTTTGAACGTGAAGGCTACTTCTGCCTCGACAGCCGCTATGCAACGGCCGATAAGCTGGTCTTTAACCGCACCGTGGGCCTGCGTGATACCTGGGCGAAAGCGGGCGAATAAGCACTGCGCCAACAGGCGAATGCTGTAAAAATACCTTGTCAACGCCGCGTTTTGCGGCGTTTTTTCTCTGCATTTCCAAGAGCCTATCCCATTAGGGCTATTTTACTTGCCATTTTGGACCTGGGCAGTGCTCGCCAAAACGCGTTAGCGTTTTGAACGCCGCTAGCGGCGGCCCGAAGGGCGAGCGTAGCGAGTCAAACCTCACGTACTACGTGTACGCTCCGGTTTTTGCGCGCTGTCCGTGTCCAAACTGGCTGCGCCAATAACGCCTGGTGGGATAGGCTCTAAGTCGATTCTCTTTTTTGCGAGGCGAATTAATTATTTTCTGAAAATTATTGATCTGATAAATGATTATTAATCTAAATGTTATAAGCGTCAGGTCAACAGGAGACAATTATTTTCATGCCTATGGAAAACAAGTCAATTTTCTTTCTGGCGGTCTGCTTCCCCCACCAGCAGCCGAATGTAACAGAAAGCAATTAAATATGTGCGGTTGCTCATATTATTACATACTGGTTACAGAAAGAGATTGATAATTCGCATCGCGAAAAATAGTCTATTTAACGTAGTAAATGAGGTTTCTCAGCGCTACTTTTTATTTTTATTTTTTCGCTGTTCGCTTTTGTCGGCAGCAATTTATACGTCAAAGAGGATTAACTTATGCGTACGTTTAGTGGCAAACGTAGTACGCTGGCTCTGGCTCTGGCTATCGCCGGTATCACAGCAATGTCGGGGTGGATCGTTGTTCCGCAGGCGCAAGCCTCCGGCTTTTTCGACGACTCCACGTTAACGGGCGGCATCTATTATTGGCAGCGTGAACGCGATCGCAAAGATGTGACCGACGGCGACAAATATAAAACTAACCTTTCTCATGCGACCTGGAACGCTAACCTGGATTTTCAGTCTGGTTACGCTGCGGATATGTTCGGTCTGGATATCGCAGCGTTTACCGCGATTGAAATGGCAGAAAACGGCGACAGCGGTCATCCAAACGAAATTGCCTTCTCGAAAAAGAATAAAGGCTACGACGAAGACTATTCCGGCGATAAGAGCGGTATCAGTCTTTATAAAGCCGCCGCGAAATTTAAATATGGCCCGGTCTGGGCGCGTGCCGGTTATATTCAGCCTACCGGTCAGACGCTGTTAGCGCCGCACTGGAGTTTTATGCCGGGTACCTATCAGGGTGCGGAAGCCGGCGCCAGTTTTGACTATGGCGATGCGGGCGCGTTAAGTTTTTCCTACATGTGGACTAACGAATATAAAGCGCCGTGGCATACCGAAATGGATAAGTTTTATCAGGCGGATAAAAAAACCAATGTGGATTATCTCCACTCCATCGGCGCGAAGTACGACTTCAAAAATGATCTGGTGCTGGAAGCGGCGTTTGGTCAGTCCGAAGGCTATGTCGATCAATATTTCGCGAAGGCCAGCTATAAATTTGATTTAGGCGGCAATCCGTTCACCACCAGTTACCAGTTCTACGGCGCGCGCGACAAAGTAGACGATCGCAGCGTGAATGATATTTACGACGGTACGGCCTGGCTGCAGGCGTTGACCTTCGGCTACAAAGTCGCGGAAGTGGTTGACCTGCGTCTGGAAGGCACCTGGGTGAAAGCGGACGGTCAGCAGGGCTATTTTCTGCAACGTATGACGCCAACCTACGCCTCTTCAAACGGTCGTCTGGATATCTGGTGGGATAACCGCTCCGACTTTAACGCTAACGGTGAAAAGGCGGTTTTCTTCGGCGCGATGTATGACCTGAAAAACTGGAATCTGCCGGGCTGGGCTGTGGGCGCGTCTTACGTTTACGCCTGGGATGCTAAACCGGCAACCTGGCAAAGTAACCCGGATGCTTACTACGACAAAAACCGCACTATCGAAGAGTCCTCATACAGTCTGGATGCGGTCTATACCCTGCAGGAGGGGCGTGCCAAAGGCACCATGTTCAAACTGCACTTCACCGAATATGACAACCACTCCAATATTCCAAGCTGGGGCGGTGGTTACGGCAACATCTTCCAGGATGAACGTGACGTGAAATTTATCGTTATTGCGCCATTCACTATTTTCTGATGTCAGATGCGGCAGGCTGCCGGTCTGCCGCGCTGTTGAGGAACGACCTATGAAAAAAATTTTACTCATCGCCAGCATGACCGCCGGTTTGACGGCCTGCGCGTCATCATCCGCGCCGGAAGAAGATAGTCGGCTGAAAGAGGCGTACAGCGCCTGTATCAATACCGCACAGGGCTCGCCTGAGAAGATAGAGGCCTGCCAAAGCGTGCTGAATGTCCTTAAAAAAGAGCGTAAACATCAGCAATTTGCTAACGAAGAAAGCGTGCGGGTACTGGACTATCAGCAGTGCATTCAGGCGACGCGCACGGGTAACGATCAGGCGGTCAAGGCTGACTGCGATAAGGTCTGGCAGGAAATTCGCAGTCATAATAACGTGCAATAAAACCCTGCCTTGCCACCCACGGGCGAATGTTTTCCGCCCGTGGTTTTTTCAGGCTTTATTTTCTGCCGCGATATAGCCGCGACTCAGACGTACAAACAGCATCGCCGTCGCGGCAAGTCCACATAACGCTGCGCACATCAGCCACCAGCCGGGCGAGCTTTTATCGCCGGTTAACTTTACCAGCGCGGTAGAGATGGCCGGCGTCAGGCCGCCAAAAATCGCCGTCGCCAGGCTAAAGGCCAGCGAGAAACCAACGGTACGCACATAGACTGGCATCACTTCGGTTAACGCCGCGACCATTGCGCCGTTATACATGCCAAAAAAGAAAGAGAACCACAGCAGTACCAGCGTCATGCGGGTAAAGTCGGGCGCGGCGGTCAGCCACTGCATGACGGGCCAGGTGGTGATCAGCGCCAGCAACGTAATGCCCATTAACACGGCGCGACGGCCAATCCGGTCGGAAATCGCGCCGCCAATGGGTAACCAGATAAAATTGGACACCCCCACTAACATGGTGACGATCAAACTGTCCCGCGCGCTGAGATTAAGCACGGTTCTGCCATAGGTCGGCGTATAAACGGTGATAAAATAAAACGTTGTGGTGGTCATCGCCACCAGCAGCGTTCCGGCTGTAATAATGCGCCAGTTTTTGGCGATAGTTGCAAAAATTTCCCTGGTGTCGGGGCGATGCTTGCGTTGTAAAAACGCTTCTGTTTCTTGTAATGAACGACGTAAAACAAAAATCAGCGGAATGATCATACAGCCGATAAAGAACGGAATTCGCCAGCCCCACTCCGATATCGCGTCGTGTCCCAGCGTGATATTCAGGCTATAACCAATCAACGCGGCGACAACAATCGCGACCTGCTGACTGGCGGATTGCCAACTGGTATAAAACCCTTTATTGCCTGGCGTTGCGATTTCGGACAGATAGACCGAGACGCCGCCTAACTCAACGCCCGCAGAAAATCCTTGTAATAACCGGCCCAACAGCACCAACGCAGGCGCTGCCAGGCCGATCGTTTGGTAGCCGGGGACGAGGGCGATGAGCAACGTACCGCAGCCCATAATCGCCAGCGTCACCATCAGCCCTTTACGGCGTCCGATTCTGTCAATATAGGCGCCAAGCACAATCGCGCCGACGGGGCGCATTAAAAAACCGGAGCCAAAGACGGCAAAGGTCAACATTAATGAGGCAAATTCGCTTTCCGCCGGAAAAAACGTTCTGGCGATATAGGTGGCGTAAAATCCGAACAAGAAAAAATCAAACTGTTCAAGAAAATTGCCGCTTGTCACGCGCAGTATTGCGCCGAACGTGCCGGCGCGCGATGTTGCAGGTGTGTGTTGTGCCATAGGGTTTGCTCTCCACTGTCTTTATTGTTTTATGGGTAAGATGTTGCGGGTCAGTTGCCTGTATCCCCCGCATGTTTTCCGCGTCGCTTCTCAATTGCCCATTTGAGTAAGGCCGCGCAGCGGAAAAATCCGTGGGCGAATTTTCCGTAGGGAAGGGTGAGAAAGAGCGCCATCACCACGCCTAAATGGAGCGCCAGCAGTATGCCCATTCCGCTGGTGTCTCTGCCTGCCAGCAGCGCCAGCCCGGTAAGACTGGTTAAGAACAGCAGCAGAATAAAGCTGCGATCCATGGGTTTCTGGCGCGCATCGCCATGTAACGGCGACCGCCGCAGATTGAGCCACAGTAGCCCGGCCGGGCCGATAAGCAGACCGATACCGCCCAGCGTGCCGAGCATGACCGGCAGGCTAAAAAACGGGTAGGGCGCTTCCCAACCGGCGACATAGTGATAGCCCGTCGCCACGACCGTGGCGGCAAAACAGAGCATAAAACCGTAGAAGGTAAAGTGATGAAAGCGACGGCGCAGCAGCGTGAACGCATCGTCCGCTTCGTTACAACCTTTGCCGTGACCGCCGTCGAGATATTTCAGCGTTAACGCATTGTGCGACGCTTCCGCAATCTCCGCCGAACGCGGTACGCCCGGCGAGATCTCACGCCAGAAGCGAATTACGCCCGCCATAAGCAAACCGATTGCCAGCACAAAAACTGAGCCAAACATCCATGCCAGCAGGCTATGCGGAAAAATTTGATAGAAGTCACCGGCCAGCGGTGGATGAATCAGCGACCCTTTCAGCGCCATCGCCAGTAATAAAAAGAGCGTCAGACCGACTATCAGCGCCAGCGCGACGGTGATCCCCGCCCGGCGGTATAACGCGCCAAAAGCGGCGGGCTGGGCATACTGTTGATACGTCTCCAGGCGGGCTTGCGCCATCGCTTTCGGCACGTTAATGGCAAATTCATGGGGCGGCGCGTACTGGCACGCGTGCAGGCAGGCGCCGCAGTTATGACATAAATTCGCCAGATAATGAATATCGGCTTTACCGAATTCGAGCCGCTGGGTCATCGCCGGAAATACCGCGCAAAAACCTTCGCAGTAGCGACATGCGTTACACACTTGCATGACGCGTTCGACCTCGGCTTCCGGTTCGGTAAGCACGGTGGCCTCAATGATTAATTTTTCAAGCTGTTTCATGCTGCGCCTCCTTGTGCGCCGCGCGGGCGGCTTCTATTCCCGCAATGCGGCCAAAGGTTGTGCCGATAGACATGCCTACGCCTGCGGTATACCCCTTGCCCAGTACATTTCCTGCCATCATCTCGCCGGCAACAAACAGGTTGCGGCTTGGATGACCGGCAAAATGCACCGCGGCACGTTCGTTAACTTTCAGGCCCAGGTAGGTAAACGTGATGCCGGGTCGCAGCGCATAACCGTAGTAGGGCGGCGCATCAAGCGGGCGCGCCCAGTGGGTTTTCGCCGGCGTCAGGTTTTTGGTGGCGCAGTCATCAAGCAAGGTATGATCAAAATGACCGGGTTGGCAGGCCTGGTTATACTGCGTGACGGTATGGGTAAATTTTTCCGCGTCCAGCCCCAACTGGCAGGCCAGTTCTGCCAGCGTATTGGCCTGCGCGCCAGGAAAAACCGGCGGCATAAAGTGGCCGATGGCTTTGCTGTCAATAATCGAATAGCCAATTTGTCCTGGCTGTTGAGCCACCAGCCGCCCCCAAATGGCGTAACGCTTCGGCCAGAAATCTTCGCCTTCATCATAAAAACGTTCGGCGTCGCGATTCACGACAATACCCAGCGATACGCAATCCACGCGAGTACAAATACCGCCGTCGTACAGCGGCGCCCTGGCATCAATCGCTACGCAGTGCGACTGGGACGGATCGCCAATGATATCCGCGCCGGCATCCATCATAAATTTGAGTAATACGCCCTGGTTAAAACGCGTGCCGCGAATCAGGAAATTATCCGCGGGCCATTCGCCGCGGGCGTTTTCTCCCCAGGCTTCCCGCAGCCATTCACGGTTTGATTCGAAACCGCCAGCCGCTAATACGCAGGCTTTGGCGGTAATACGTTCGCTACCCGCCAGCGCTGCCACGAATTCGCCGTCATGAAGTTCAAGCGCGTGAACCGGCGTGTTATAGCGAATCTGTACGCCCAGCCGTTCGGCGCTACGGTAATAGGCATTGACGAGCGCTTTCCCGCCGCCCATAAAAAACGCATTGGTGCGCGCAACGTGGAGCGCCCCAGACAGTGGCGGTTGAAAGTTAACGCCATGTTTGCGCATCCAGTCGCGGCATTGCGAAGAGGTGCGAATGACCAGCCGCGCCAGCGCCTCGTTGGTGTTGCCGTCGGTGACTCGCCACAGATCCTGCCAGAATTCCTCTTCAGGATAGCTTTCTACCAGCACATCCTGCGGCGCATCATGCATACAGCGCAGGTTTCGTGTGTGCTGAGAATTTCCGCCGCGCCATTCCCGCGGGGCAGCCTCCAGCAGCAGAACCGATGCGCCCGCTTCCCGTGCGGTCAGGGCGGCGCATAATGCGGCATTGCCTCCGCCTATCACCAGTACATCAACCATCTTATACTCCCGTACCATTTAACTATTTGTTAAATTTGTAATTGAAATGTATACGGATAAATAAGCGGCGCGCTATCAGGTAGCGCTAAACAGGGGTTTAGTAAGCGTAAAGGGTTGCGCCTGGCCATTCACCGGCGTCGACTAACTGACGCATAACTTTGGTAAGGACTACTCTGGCGGCAAGGCCGGCGGGCGTCAGTTCATCATCCGACAGGCTGACTAAAAAATTGGGGCGGCTGAGTACCGGATTATGGACGCCGATCACGCGTAGCGCGTCGTTATCCAGATGAGAAATCGCCGCGCCGGGCTGCAACGTGGCGCCAAGACCGTCGCGCACGGCGCGCATCAACAACGCCAGGCCGTCAATTTCCGCGACGATTTCAACGTTAAGCGCATGTTCCTGGCAGACAGCGTCCAGCCTGCCGCGCAGCCCGTGTCCCTGGCTTGGCATAATGAGCGGAATGCCTGCCAGTTGTTCAGGTGTGATCGGGTTATCAGGAAGCGCCGCCAGCAGGGCATGGGAGCCAATCAGAAAAAGCTGTTCTTCAAGGATCGGTCTGGCGCTCCAGCGCAGGATTTTATCTTTTTGAAAGACAACGGCTAAATCAATCTGGCGGGTATTGATCATTCTTTCCAGATTACCGGACAAGCTTTCCACCACATGCAGTCGGACATCGGCATAGTTTTCCTGCATGGCATGGATAAACGGTATACCCAGTATGGAGGCGGTACTGGGGGCCATTCCTACGCTCACATGACCGGAAAGGCGCGCTTCTCTGGCGGCGAGAATCGCGTCGTCAGCATGACGCAGGGCGAGTTGCGCCTGTGAATAAAAGGCCAGCCCGGCGTTGGTTGGCGTTACGCCGCGCGAGGTGCGCTGCAGCAGACGGATGGCGAGCTCGTTTTCCAGACGGGACATCTGTTGACTTAATGCTGAAACGCCAATATCAAGATCCTGTGCGGCGCTGCCCATACTGCCGGTTTCAATAATACGCACGAAATAGCGTAACTGGCGAAGCTCCATTCCTGCTCTCCTGAGATGCGATAGCGTTTTTTACATTAAATCAACATCAAGCGGCAGGAAAGAGGAGGATATAAAAAAGCCAACCGGGCGGTTGGCTCTTCGAAAGATTTACACTTATTTAGTCGCGTCATCGTGCGCGTGCTCGTCTTCGCGGCAGTCGCCTTCAGCGCAGTGGCCGTAAAGATAGAGGCTGTGATTAGTTAAACGAATACCGTGTTTCGCCGCAATTTCACGCTGGCGCGCTTCAATAGAGTCATCACTAAATTCAATCACTTTTCCGCAGTCAAGGCAGATAAGATGGTCGTGATGATGCTGTTGCGTCAGTTCAAAAACGGATTTACCGCCTTCAAAATTATGGCGGGTCACGATACCGGCATCGTCAAACTGGTTCAGCACACGGTATACGGTTGCCAGACCGATTTCTTCACCCATGTCGATCAGGCGTTTGTATAAATCTTCCGCACTGACGTGATGGTTATCTGGTTCCTGAAGAACTTCCAGAATTTTTAAACGAGGAAGCGTTACTTTCAGGCCAGCCTTCTTTAATGCGGTATTGTTGTCAGTCATGCGGAATCTGTCCTGTTGCTAAACGATTCACTTCATTAGAGAAGTGACAGAAATTGCACTCAAGATAATGCGTATCATTATAGGACTGCCATGCCGAAATGAAAACCGCAAGTCTCTCGCAGATGTTAATAAAACTGTGGTTTTGCCTGCAAATTCTGGCGCCACCTGATTACACCCGGACATTGTACAGGGATGGGTGCGAAAGTTACAAATTTGTAGCAATTATTTTGATTGGTCTTGTCTATTGATGCGGCGCAGATATAACGCTGCGCCGCATAAGATTAGGCGTTGAGGATGTCGTCGAGGTGCAATTCAGCTGAAACTTGCTTAACCCATTTTTCAACACGCTCGGCGGTCAGTTCAGGCTGACGGTCTTCGTCAATCGCCAGGCCGACAAAATGATCGTCGTCAGCCAGACCTTTAGAGGCTTCAAAATGATAGCCTGCGGTTGGCCAGTGACCCACAATCGTGGCGCCGCGCGGCTCAATAATGTCGCGAATCGTGCCCAGCGCATCACAGAAGTATTCCGCGTAGTCTTCCTGATCGCCACAGCCAAACAGCGCCACCAGCTTACCGTTAAAGTCAATCTCTTCGAGAGTCGGGAAGAAGTCATCCCAGTCACATTGCGCTTCGCCATAGTACCAGGTTGGGATGCCCAGCAGCAGAATGTCGTACCCTTCCAGGTCTTCTTTACTGCTTTTTGCAATGTCATGCACATCGGCAACGTCTTTACCAAGCTGTTTTTGAATCATTTTTGCGATATTTTCGGTATTACCGGTGTCGCTGCCGAAAAAGATGCCAGTGATTGCCATGAGTAAAATAACCTCTTGAAACTTATTGAAATGGTGGTGGCGAATTGCCCACGGATAAGGGCAATCATAGCAGAACAGGCAGATATGCGGAAACAGCAATCACGCGGGACTGCACGCTCTGCTACACGAAATATGAAACAAAACTTATTTTCAGACTAAACCCTGGCCGCGCAGCGCCATAAGCTGCTTCATTAATATTTCTTCAATGAGCTCGCTGCGGCTAATGTTGCGCGCTTCGGCCAGCTCATTCAGCGCGTCAACCGCTTGTGCGTTGAGTTTTAATTCGACACGCTTGAGGCCACGAACTTTGTCGCGTTTTAACTGGTTGCGCTTGTTGATGCGTAACTGTTCATCGCGCGAAAGCGGATTCGTTTTAGGTCGTCCCGGGCGACGCTCGTGCGCGAACAGATCTAATGTCGTACGGTCCGTTTGTTCTTTGGCCATGATTTTGGTGACTTCGGGGGAAACAATCAGCCAGGCTTATGCCCGGATGGATAGCGCGCCATCATACATCAGCGAGGAAGCGACGCCAACGCCCGCGCGCGTAATCGCGCACAGGCGATGAGTTTTTAATCAGTTAGCGTTTATCGTGCAGATAACGGCGGATGGCGCGCAGAACCGCCTCTGGTTTTTCAGCATGTACCCAGTGGCCCGCGCCGGCGATCACATGCGCGCGCGCCAGAGGGAATTGCGCCAGCAGCGCGTCGCGGTACGCTTCGGTCACGTACGGCGAGTTACCGCCTGGAATAAACAGCGCCGGATATTCCCAGGGCGGAATGGTTTCCCAGCCGACGATATGCGGATACTGCTCCCATAATACCGGAACATTAAAACGCCATTCGCCTTCAGCCCAGGATTTTAACAGAAACTGGATCACGCCTTCTTCGTTGAGGTGCTGGCGCATAATCCCTGCCGCCTGTTGGCGGGATGTCGCGTCGGATTCGCTGACGGCGTTAATGGCCGCGAAAATGCGATCGTGGCGGCGAACGTGATAATCCACGGGGGCGATATCAATCGCGACCAGACGATCGATGCGATCGGGCGCCAGCGCCGTCAGCGCCATTACCGCTTTTCCGCCCATGGAATGACCAATAAACGTCGCTTTTTCAATCTGCTGCGCGTCAAGCGTATCCAGAAGATCCTGGGCCATTGCCGGATAATCCATGACCGGATCGCGCGGCGATAAACCATGATTGCGCATATCGACCTGAATAATGTCGTGATCGGTCACCAGATCGCGCGCCAGTACGCCGAGGTTGTCCAGGCTGCCAAACAGACCATGAACGAGAACGATGGGGGAATTATTGTGCAGGTTTTGTGCAGATTGCGCTCGGATGTTTAATTTCATGGCAAAGTTCTTTTTTTCGCTCTGTCGGGTTAGGGTATTATGTTGACCATTCTGCCACTGGGCTGCAACCTCTAAGGTTTACTCCGAGTTTTTTTGTCAGCCGGGCTTAACGCTATCCGCTGTTGGGATTTGTTCCTATAATCCCAATGACTTGTATTCAGCAAAGACATCGCACTGGATTAAGATGAAAACGATTGAAGTTGATGATGAACTCTATAGCTATATTGCCAGCCACACCAAGCATATCGGCGAGAGCGCATCCGACATTTTACGGCGTATGTTGAAGTTTTCCGCCACGACACAGCCAACGACTTCAGCGGTGAAGGGGACGCCTGCGGCGCAACCCGTTGCCGAAGCGAAACCGGTCAACCCGGTAAAAGACAAAGTTCGCGCGATGCGTGAGCTGCTGTTGTCTGACGAATATGCCGAGCAGAAAAAAGCGGTCAACCGCTTTATGCTGATTCTGACTACACTCTATTCATTGGATCACCACGCGTTTGCGGAGGCGACGGAGTCGTTGCATGGCCGCACGCGCGTCTATTTTGCGGCGGATGAACAAACGCTGCTGAAAAATGGGAATCAAACTAAACCTAAGCACGTTCCCGGCACGCCGTACTGGGTGATCACCAACACCAACACCGGCCGTAAATGCAGCATGATCGAACACATCATGCAGTCAATGCAATTCCCGGCGGAATTGATTGAAAAGGTTTGCGGAACAATTTAATCCTTGCATTAGAAGGACCAGGCAATGGCAATCCACAACCGCGCAGGACAACCCGCGCAACAGAGTGATTTGATTAACGTCGCCCAACTGACGGCGCAGTATTATGTACTGAAACCGGAGGCAGGGAATGCAGAACATGCCGTGAAATTTGGCACTTCCGGCCATCGCGGTAGCGCAGGTCGTCACAGTTTCAACGAACCGCATATTCTGGCGATCGCCCAGGCGATTGCTGAAGAGCGGGCGAAGAATGGCATTACCGGCCCCTGCTATGTGGGGAAAGACACCCATGCGCTCTCGGAACCGGCCTTCATTTCCGTGCTGGAAGTGCTGGCGGCAAACGGCGTAGACGTTATCGTGCAGGAAAATAATGGCTTCACGCCAACGCCTGCCGTGTCAAATGCTATCCTGGTCCATAACAAAAAAGGCGGCCCGCTGGCTGATGGTATTGTCATTACGCCGTCGCACAACCCGCCGGAAGATGGCGGTATTAAATATAATCCGCCCAATGGCGGCCCGGCGGACACCAACGTCACTAAAGTGGTAGAAGATCGCGCCAATGCGCTGCTGGCGGATGGCCTGCAAGGCGTTAAGCGCATCTCTCTGGATGCGGCAATGGCCTCGGGCCACGTTAAAGCGGTAGATCTGGTGCAGCCATTTGTCGAAGGGCTGGCGGATATCGTTGATATGGCGGCGATTCAGAAAGCCGGTCTGACGCTGGGTGTCGATCCGCTGGGCGGCTCCGGTATTGAATACTGGAAACGTATCGCTGAGCATTACAAGCTTAACCTGACGTTAGTTAACGATCAGGTTGATCAAACCTTCCGCTTTATGCACCTTGATAAAGATGGCGCGATCCGTATGGATTGCTCCTCCGAATGTGCGATGGCGGGTTTGCTGGCGCTGCGTGACAAGTTTGACCTGGCCTTCGCCAACGACCCGGACTACGACCGTCATGGCATCGTGACGCCTGCAGGGCTGATGAACCCGAACCATTATCTGGCGGTCGCCATTAACTATCTGTTCCAGCATCGTCCGCTGTGGGGCAAAGACGTGGCTGTCGGTAAAACGCTGGTCTCTTCCGCGATGATTGACCGCGTGGTGAATGATTTGGGACGCAAGCTGGTAGAAGTGCCGGTTGGCTTCAAATGGTTTGTTGACGGTTTGTTCGACGGCAGCTTTGGTTTCGGCGGGGAAGAGAGCGCGGGCGCTTCGTTCCTGCGTTTCGACGGTACGCCGTGGTCTACCGATAAAGACGGTATCATCATGTGCCTGCTGGCGGCAGAAATCACCGCCGTTACCGGGAAAAACCCGCAAGAGCATTACAATGAACTGGCAGCGCGTTTTGGCGCGCCGAGCTATAACCGTCTGCAGGCGGCAGCGACCTCGGCCCAGAAAGCGGCATTGTCTAAACTGTCTCCGGAAATGGTCAGCGCCAGCACGCTGGCAGGCGACCCGATCACCGCGCGTCTTACCGCAGCGCCGGGTAATGGCGCATCGATTGGCGGCCTGAAGGTAATGACCGATAACGGCTGGTTCGCCGCGCGTCCATCCGGTACGGAAGACGCTTACAAGATCTATTGCGAAAGCTTCCTGGGGGAAGAACATCGCAAGCAGATTGAGAAAGAAGCCGTTGAAATCGTTAGCGAAGTATTGAAAAACGCCTGATGGGCGATATGGAAGAAAAAGGAGCCGTAAGGCTCCTTTTTTATATTAACGGCGCTGCGCTTATCAGGCCTGTAAACCGCCTCCAGGCCGGATAAGGCGCTTGTGCTATCTGACTTATTCGCTCTGAGTCGCCAGATGTCGGCGGCAGGTGAGGGCGTCGCATTCAATACGCACCACGCAAACCGCTTTCATCATATCTTCCCGATAACTGAAGGTTTTTCCCGGATCGGTCTGACGCATAATGACGTCCAGGCCGTAGCGCATCTCCTCGCGTGTTTGCAATATCGATGCCAGTCCGGTGGCGAAAACGCTGGTGTAGGCGTAGCTATAATCACAGGGGTCATCGGCACGTAGTAATGCATGGTCGCCGTCCATTTCAATGCATACTGCCGGGTTCTTACGTAACAGACGCATCTTTTTCCCGGTGCGTGCGCCGTGAAAATAAAATATCCAGCGTCCGTTCTGATACTCGTAGCCAAAATTTACGGGGACAACATACGGACAGAGATTGTCGTTAAACCCTATCCGACACACTTCGTGTTTACTGAGAATAGCCAGTATTTCTGCTATATCAGTGACTTCCCGTTCTGGATTACTCATTTCTATTATCTTATTCAAAGTGTGAAAATGCCCGGACTACCGTTACCGCAGCCCGGGCGCGCCATCAGCCGTGTTTATTTTTCAATTCAAAACGCGGTGAGACCAGGCCGTATAACGTCCAGCCGAGGAAGGTCACAATTGAGCCGTACAGCATGGCTTCTTCACCGGAGGAATAGAGCGCGTAGAAGCTATACATGGCACCAACGAAGGCCACGAAGTTAGCGACTTTCGCTTTTGATGACGGCACATTCGCCATTTTCTGAATGATAACCAACGCGGCCATCGACAGAATATACGGAATAATGTTCGTCACCACCGCCAGGTTAACCAGGACGTTAAACTGACTATTCAGCGACGGGCTAATGGTCATCAGCGACAGGCCAGTCTGAATAATCACAATAATCAACATCCCCTGAACCGGCGCGTCGACTTTCGTTACACGAGAGAAGACTTTCGGGAAATAGCCTTCGTCAGCGGAGGATTTAAAGACCTGGGCGATAGTGAACTGCCAGCCCAGCAGCGAGCCGCAGCAGGACATTACCATCAGCGCCATGATCACTTTACCTACCGCAGGCGTGAACATCTGTGCAAACGCCAGACCAAACGGCGCCGTGGAGTTCGCCAGATCCATGTTCGGCACAATCCCGGCAATCACGTTAGTCGAAACGATATAGATGACCGCCGCGCCCAGCGTACCGCCCAGTACCGCAATGGGGACGTTCTTTTCTGGATTCTCGACCACGTCTGCGTTGGCGCAGGCGGATTCCAGTCCAAGAAATGCCCACAACGTCATGGCGATGGAAGAACCGACCGCGCTAAAGAACGGAACATGGTGCGGGTTCCATGACGCTACGTACATGCTGGGGCTAAACCAGAACCAGCCAATGATGCACAGGCCGACAACCGGAATGATGACGCCCCAGACGGTAACGCTACTGATCTGTCCGGTAATACGCGCGCCGCCAAAGTTTGCGATGGTACAAACCCACAATACGGCGATAGTCGCCAGGCCGATCTGGAGCGGCGTCAGCGCGGCGCCGAACAGCTCGGTGCCATAGCCGACAGCGGAAATGGCGATAGCCACGTTGGCGATCAGCAGCGAGACGCCGTAGGTATAGTTCGCCATAAAGTTGCCGGATTTACCGAAGGCATATTCGGCGTAACCGCCCATGCCGCCGGATTTACGGCTAAACATACCGCATTTCGCAAACGCCCAGGCCAGCGCCATCGAGCCGACGGCGGTGACCAGCCAGGAGATAATGGATATCGTGCCGACTTCAGACAGTTTGGTCGGTAGCATGATGATCCCGGAGCCCATCATGTTGACCATAGTCAGAATTGTGAGCTGCACGACACCCATTTTATTGGATTTAGGTTTACTCATAATTTTTCCTCCTTCAGCAGGGAGCGCTGCGCGTCACGAGGTTTAATGACGTAGCACCAGACCTGCTTACGGCCGTCGTGTTCTTCGATATAAACGCCCTGCAGTTCAGGCGCAAAGCCCGGCAGCAGGTTGATCCCTTCTTCCAGGGCGCTGAAGTAACGCAGGACAGAACCGCCCCAGATTTCACCCGGAACTACACACAGCACTCCCGGCGGGTAAGGCAGAGCGCCTTCAGCCGCGATACGACCTTCCGCTTCCGGCAGGCGAACCAGTTCGACCTCGCCGCGCAGATAGGCATAGTTGGCCTCTTGCGGATTCATACTGACTTTCGGGAAATGCGATTTACGGAACATCTCTTTTTGCAGTTGTTTCACGTTGTGCCGCGCATAGAGATCGTGCATCTCCTGGCAAAGCTGACGCAGGGTATAGCCGGCATAACGCGCTTCATGCTGTTTGTAGATGGACGGTAATACTTCCGCTAACGGCGCATCAGCTTCCAGCAGTTTTTCGAAACGAGCCAGCAGGGCGACAAGCTGTTGTAACTTCGCCATGTCTTCTGCCGGCGTCAGCAGGAACAGAATGGAGTTGAGGTCGCATTTTTCCGGCACAACGCCGTTCTCGCGCAGGAAGTTGGCGAGGATCGTGGCAGGAACGCCAAAGTCTTCATATTCGCCGCTCGCTGCATTAATGCCCGGTGTGGTGAGCAGCAGTTTGCAAGGGTCGACAAAGTACTGATGTTCGGCATAGCCTTCAAACGCATGCCAGTGTTCTCCCGGAACGAAGTGGAAGAAGCGCAGATCGCTGGCGATCTCTGATGTCGGGTATGACTGCCACGGCTTACCATCAATCAGTTCCGGTACGAACGGACGGATGTGATGACAGTTTTCGAGGATCAATTTACGGGCATCGATGCCGTTAACCACGCAATCCATCCACATATTGCGACCGCTGACGCCTTCGTGCATTTTGGCGTTAACGTCCAGCGCGGCGAACAGCGGATAGAACGGGCTGGTGGAGGCGTGCATCATAAAGGCGTTGTTCATGCGCTTATGCGGAACGTAGCGCGATTGCCCTTTGATATGGCTATCTTTTTTATGGATCTGCGAGGTCTGGGAGAAACCGGCTTGTTGTTTATGAACGGACTGCGTCACCAGAATACCCGGATCGTTTTCGTTCAGTTCCAGCAGCAGCGGCGAACAATCGGCCATCATCGGAATAAATTGTTCATAGCCGACCCAGGCGGAGTCAAACAGGATGTAGTCGCACAGATGACCAATTTTATCGACGACCTGACGGGCGTTATAGATAGTACCGTCATAGGTGCCTAACTGGATGACGGCCAGACGGAATGGACGTGCTTCGCGGGCACGCTGCGGCGCGACTTCGCTAATCAGCTCGCGCAGGTAATCTTCTTCGAAGCAGTGAGCGTCGATCCCGCCGATAAAACCATACGGGTTACGCGCGGTTTCCAGGTAAACTGGCGTTGCGCCCGCCTGCAATAATGCGCCGTGGTGGTTAGATTTGTGGTTGTTACGGTCAAACAGTACCAGATCGCCCGGCGTTAACAGCGCGTTGAGTACGACTTTGTTAGAGGAGGAGGTCCCGTTCAGCACAAAGTAGGTCTTATCGGCGTTAAAGACTTTCGCCGCATGTTGCTGCGCAATGCAAGGCGCGCCTTCGTGAATCAGCAGATCGCCCATCGCCACGTCCGCGTTGCATAGGTCGGAGCGGAAGAGCGTTTCGCCAAAGTATTCCACGAACTGATTACCGGCAGGATGACGGCGGAAGAATTCGCCGCCCTGATGCCCCGGGCAGTCAAATGCGCTGTTGCCCTGGTTGACATAATCCACCAGCGCGCGGAAAAACGGTGGACGTAACTGCGTTTCGTAGTGGCTTGCTGCGGTTTCCAACTGACGACCATAGAAGGCAGTACGGGATTCATTATATTCGAATACACCAGAGATACGCGGCAAATACTCAGGCGGTACGCGCCCTTCGTCATGAGTCGCGACAAACACGGGAATACCGTAACCCGTTGCGTCGATTTCATCGAGTTTTCCGTGTTCAATGTCGTCGATGGATAACACGATGGCAGCCACGTCGATGAAACGACTCTCATCAACATTTACAATATTACGGTGTGTAGAAAAACAATCCGGGCAATGACGGCTAACGGCAATTTTTAATTCTGACATTTTTTCATCTCTTTATTTCAGGTAATAGCAGGCCCTCAATTTCTCGCATGAGAAACTGATTCTTCCGGAAAAAATCAAAGCTATCCCGCTGATAAAAAAATCAGTAAATTAGCTTTATTTTAGATGTAATAAATCCCAACCCGTCCGGTTGCAGGAAATTCAGGATTTAAGGAGTTGAGTACTACGATATACAGGCAGAAACCGTGATAACTAAAATTGCGCTGAGTCGGAATTTCTTCTATCAAACCAGATGGTTAGCTGGCTTGGTGTAAAGGAATTACCGTACTGTCGCTTTTAACAATTCGAGTTATTTAGGCAATAGACCTGAATGACATAAGGGTCGGAAAGACCTGTATGCTGAAGTACCCGTAGCAGAAAAACTACCGGGCATTAAAGAAATGAAAATCGAAACTATTACGGTGGGCAAACATCATAATATGCGTTGTCCGCCTTATATGGGGCATAAAACGATTATTATTTTCCATTTTGAGGTCCTTTCATTGATTTATTGAAAGCATGGATATTTTATCCAGGGAGCGCCAGCGATCTGTGAACCAGATCAACAAAAAACGATCATTTGAAAAATAATTAGTCGGCGATTATGCATATCGTGCTGTGAAATAACGGATTGTTTCTTAAATGTTAATTATATGTTTTTTATATCCTTCATAAAATATAATATCGCCGCGAAAATAATTATTCGCGACGCCGAAAATAAATGACATAAAAATTAGAAGTTATTTAAAAATAATGAATGGCTATTCACGGCATAAAGCGATAGCCAATTCCGGTTTCGGTAATAAAATGGCGTGGGCGGGTGGGATCTTGTTCCAGTTTCTGGCGTAAATGTCCCATATAGATGCGCAAATAGTGGCTATGCTCCACGGCGTTAGGGCCCCAGACCTGGTTTAATAACTGCCGTTGGGTTAATACCTTGCCGGCATTATTGAGTAATACCGCCAGCAGGCGGAACTCAATCGGCGTCAGATGGATTTCTTCGTCGCCACGGTGGATCAACCGTGCGGCGAGATCGACCGTCACGCCGGAAAAGCGGACGATCGGATCGGCGCAAGGGCTGGCGGCGTGCCGTCGCAGCGCGACACGCAAACGCGCCTGCAACTCGCCAATGCCGAATGGCTTGCTCAGGTAATCATCAGCTCCGGCGTCAAGCGCGGCAATCTTATCGCTTTCTTCGCTGCGGGCGGAAAGGACAATCACCGGTATTGCGCTCCACTGACGCAGGTCGCGAATAAAATCGATTCCGTCGCCATCCGGCAGGCCGAGATCGAGAATAATCAGATCGGGCTTTCGCGTGGCGGCTTCCAGTAAACCACGTTGTAATGTTTCAGCTTCATACACGCGCAGGCCGTCGCCTTCCAGCGCGGCGCGCAGAAAGCGGCGGATGGCCTGTTCATCTTCAACAATCAGAACGTTTGTCACATATCCTCATGAAAATCATCAAGTTCAGGTGGCTTTCCTTGCGGCAGCGTCACACGGAAACAGGCGCCGCCCTGCGGTCGATTATAGGCGGTAAGCGTGCCGCCGTGTACCTCTACGATAGCATGGCAAATCGCCAGCCCCAGCCCCACGCCGGGGACGGAGGACTCTTTGTTGCCGCGGGCGAACTTATCGAAAATCTTCTGTTCTTGCCCCGCAGGAATACCCGGCCCGTTATCCCAGACATCCAGTTGTAAACGATCGTCCTTAACCGCAGCATCAATGCCGATACTGGCCTGCGGCCCGGCGTACTTAACGGCGTTTTCCAGCAAGTTGATCAGGACACGCTCAAATAAGGGGCCATCGACATGGATAAGCGTTAACTGTTGCGGCAGCGACAATGTAATCGGATGCAATAAACCCGGCTCTAACATCTGTAACGCGCTACCGACGACCTCTTCCAGCGTCAGCCACTCTTTTTTAAGATTAAACCCGCCGGACTGAATACGCGCCATATCCAGCAAATTATTCACCAGCCGGGTGGTGTTGAGAATATGCTGGCGGATTTCACTGGCCTGACGCGCGTGGGGCGATCCTGCGCTGGCTAAATCCAGCGTCAAAATTTCCGCCTGGCCGAACAATACCGTCAGCGGCGTGCGTAAATCATGCGATAGCGCCGCCAGCAGAGCGTTGCGAATACTTTCGCGCTCGCTGGCGAGACGCGCCTGTTCTTCGCTGGCGGTTAGCGTCAGTCGTTCCAGCGCGTTGGCGACAAGCAGAGTAAATGTTTCCAGCAGGCGTTGCTGCTCCGGCACCATTAACTGACGCAAATTACCCGGTTCGACGATAGCCAGACCGTACGTTTTATCGGCGCTTTTCAGCGGCAGGATTTGATAAGGCACGCCAGGGAGGGTATCGGTGCCTGCGCCGGCAGGCTGGCCTTTATCAAAACTCCAGCGCGCAATTGCGTCGTCCCACGGCGTCATGCCTTGCTGGTGGGTGAGAGGCAGCAACTTACCGTTAGCATCAGGTAATAAAATTTGGCTGCGCGCCTGAAATGTCGAGGCGATAAACCGCTCGCTGGTCGCGGCGATATCATGTTCGCTACGCCCGACGGCCAGCGCTTTAGACATTTCATATAAATGGCGGGTACGCTGTTCCCGATAACGGGCGACGCGCGCCTGATAGCGCACCCCGGCAGTAAGATTGCCAATCACCAGACCAACCGTCAGCATCACAGCAAAGGTCAGCAAATACTGCACGTCCGAAACGGCGAGCGTACCGCGTGGCGCGATAAAAAAGAGATCGAAACTCGCCACGTTAATCACCGTCGCCACCACCGACGGCCAGCGTCCGTAAAGCAGCGCAATCACCACTACGCCCAGCAAATAGAGCATCACCAGATTGGCGGCGTCGAAGGTGACAAGCCACTGCATAGCGATAAGCGTGGTGATGGCGCAAAGCGCCACGGCGACCAGACAGCCCTGAATCTGCCCACGCCATTTCTCTTTAAAAGGTCGGTTATCAGGCGTTTGCGCCAACGCGCGGGCAGGCGGTTCTTCCAGCGCGACGATCACCTGATCGAGATCCGGCGCGCGCCTGGCAAGACGGTCGGCGAAAGCGTCACGTCGCCACCAGCGTCGCGACGCCGGGCGGCCCATGACGATTTTCCCCAGATTATGCTCGCGGGCATAGCGCACGACCGCTTTCTCTTCGGCGGGATCGGACAGGGTGGCGGTTTCCGCGCCAAGCTCCTGCGCCAGGCGCAGCGCGCTTAAAATGGCCCGTCGTTGCTTTTCCGGTAAGCGGTGTAACGTTGGCGTTTCGACATAGACGGCGTGCCAGACGCTGCCGAGCCGGGAGGCCAGACGCGCCGCGGTACGCACCAGTTTTTCGCTGCCGGTGTTATGCCCGATACACAGTAAAATCGCATCGCGGGTATGCCATACTTTTTCTTCGCCCGGATGCGCGCGCCAGGCGCGCATCTGATCGTCCACGCGATCGGCTGTCCGGCGTAGCGCCAGCTCGCGGAGGGCGATCAGATTGCCCTTGCGGAAAAAATGTTCAATAGCGCGTTCCGCCTGACCGGCGATATACACTTTACCTTCGTTGAGCCGTTGGCGCAGATCGTCGGGCGGCAGATCGACCAGTACGACTTCATCGGCGGCATCAAAAAAGGGATCGGGGACGGTTTCGCGCACCTGAATCCCCGTGACGCCGCTCACCACATCGTTCAGACTTTCCAGATGTTGTACGTTCACGGTGGTGAAAACGTCGATTCCCGCTTCCAGCAGCTCTTCAATATCCTGCCAGCGCTTAGGATGGCGTGAGCCAGGCGCGTTACTGTGCGCCAGCTCATCCATTAAAATCAGCGCCGGACGCCGGGCGAGGGCGGCATCCAGGTCAAATTCGCGAATTTGCCGCCCCCGGTGCGAGTGACGTTTTGGCGGCAGAATGGTCAGCCCGTCAAGTAGTGCGGCGGTCTCTTCACGGCCGTGCGTCTCTACAACGCCGATCACCACATCCAGCCCCTGCGCTCGCAGCCGCTGCGCTTGCGCCAGCATCGCCCAGGTTTTTCCGACGCCTGCGCAGGCGCCGAAGAAAATTTTCAACTTCCCCCGGTGGGGCGGGGGCGTTTGTTCCAACAAGCGATCCGGATCAGGACGCAAGGGTTCGTCGTTCATTTCGCTCTGTGTCCCTGTAGCGCATCCAGCGCCAGATTAAGCTCAACAATATTCACCACCGGTTGCCCAAGAAAGCGCGCCAGCGGCCTGTGCGTATATTCTGCAACCAGTTGCGCGACCTGTTCAACGGGAAGCTGGCGAGCCGCCGCCACGCGGGGGATTTGCCATGCTGCGGCGCCGGGCGTTAGATTATTATCCAGCCCGCTTGCCGACGCCGTCGCCAGCTCAACCGGAACCGCGGAGCTCGCCTGGGGGTTAGCGGCGCGTAGCGTGGCGACGCGGGCCTGAATTTGCGCATCCAGTTCGGGATTGCTGGCGGCCAGGTTGCTTCCGCCCGACGCCAGTGGATTATAAGGCGTATCGGCGGTGGCGGAGGGCCGGCCATGAAAATAGCCTGCGGCGGTAAACGATTGTCCGATAAGCGCTGAGCCGCGTATCACATTGTCTTTATGAATCAGCGAGCCATTAGCCTGCCAGGGAAACCACCACTGCCCCAGCGCCGTGGTCAGAAGCGGATACACGCCGCCGGTCAATAACAGCAGAAATAACATTGTCGAAAAAGCAGGACGTAAACCGATCATCATACACCTCACGCCAGACCCAGCAGGGTCAGCAGCACATCAATCACTTTGATACCAATAAACGGCACCACCAGACCACCCAGACCATAGATCCATAAATTACGGCGCAGCATGGCCGATGCGGAAAGCGGCTTATAACTCACGCCTTTTAATGCCAGCGGGATCAGAAAAATAATAATCAGGGCGTTAAAGATCACCGCGCTCAGAATGGCGGAGTTCGGCGAATGCAGCCCCATCACGTTGAGCGCGTTTAGCTGCGGATAGGTAGCGGCAAACGCGGCGGGAATAATGGCGAAATATTTCGCTACATCATTCGCGATACTGAAGGTGGTGAGCGAGCCGCGCGTCATCAGCATCTGCTTACCGATATGCACCACTTCAATCAACTTGGTCGGGTTAGAGTCCAGATCCACCATATTACCGGCTTCTTTTGCCGCCTGGGTGCCGGAGTTCATCGCCACCGCGACGTCAGCCTGCGCCAGCGCCGGGGCATCGTTAGTGCCGTCGCCGGTCATGGCGACCAGCCGTCCTTCCGCCTGATATTGACGGATCAGCGCCAGCTTGGCTTCCGGCGTGGCTTCGGCAAGAAAATCGTCCACACCGGCTTCGGCGGCAATCGCTGCCGCCGTCAGGCGGTTATCGCCAGTGATCATCACCGTTTTAATGCCCATCTTTCGTAGCTGGGCGAAACGTTCTTTAATGCCGCCTTTAACGATATCCTTGAGGGCGATAACACCCAGTACGCGCGCGCCTTCCACGACCACCAGCGGCGTCGCGCCCAGACGCGCCACGTTCTCGACGTTTTGCTCGACATCGGCGGGAAAATGGCCGCCATTGCTCTCGACATGACGCCGAATCGCGTCCACCGAGCCTTTACGGATCATCCGGTTATCGATATTAATCCCGCTCATGCGGCTTTGCGCGGTAAACGGAACAAAGGTGGCATGAAGCGACTGCACATCGCGTTCACGCAGGTTAAAGCGCTGTTTGGCGAGGATCACAATGCTGCGGCCTTCCGGCGTTTCGTCGGCCAGCGAAGCGAGCTGCGCGGCGTCAGCCAGCGTGCGTTCGTCCACCCCTCGGGCGGGTATAAAATCGGACGCCTGGCGGTTGCCGAGCGTGATAGTGCCGGTTTTATCCAGCAGTAACACGTCGACATCGCCCGCGGCTTCTACGGCGCGGCCGCTGGTGGCGATGACGTTCGCGCCCAACATTCGGCTCATTCCGGCTACGCCAATGGCGGAGAGTAGCCCGCCGATGGTAGTGGGGATCAGGCACACCAGCAACGCCACCAACACGGTGACGCTGACCGCGTTACCGCCCCAGGCGGAGAAGGGCCACAGAGTGGCGGTCGCCAGTAAAAAGACAATGGTCAGGGCAATGAGCAAAATCGTCAGGGCAATCTCGTTAGGCGTTTTCCGCCGCTGCGCGCCTTCCACCATCGCGATCATCCGGTCAAGAAAGGTTTCGCCAGGATTGACGCTACAGGCAATCACCAGCCAGTCGGAAAGAATTCGCGTGCCGCCGGTGACAGAGGCGAAATCGCCGCCGGACTCACGGATCACGGGCGCGGATTCGCCGGTAATCGCACTTTCATCCACCGAGGCGCCGCCTTCGATGACCTCGCCGTCGCAGGGAATAATATCGCCCGCTTTGACCAGGACAATGTCGCCTTTCCGCAGTTCAGCGGCGGGCACGTTATCGGCCTGCGCATCATGGCGCGGGGCGCGCAGACGGCGAGCGAACGCGGTCTTTTTCACCCCTTTCAGACTGTTTGCCTGGGCTTTGCTGCGGCCTTCCGCCAGCGCTTCGGCAAAATTGGCGAACAGTACGGTGAACCATAACCACAGACTGATCACCCCTGTAAACAAGGCGCTTCCCGCTATTTGTCCTGTTACCATAGCGAGCGTTAACAGAGTGGTTAGCACGCTGCCGGCCCAGACCACAAACATCACCGGGTTACGCCACTGGGCGCGTGGGCTTAATTTTTTTACGGCATCCGTTAGCGCCTGTACGAGTAAAACAGGTTCAAACAGCGCCAGTTGCTTGCGACTCATATCAATGTACTCCGCATCGCTCAAGGTAAAGAGAAATGTTCCGCTACCGGGCCAAGCGCCAGGGCAGGAATAAATGTCAGCGCGCCGACCAGCAGTACCGTGCCGATAAGCAGTCCAATAAATAGCGCGCCGTGGGTCGCCAGCGTTCCCTGACTGGCCGGCTGTACTTTTTTACTGACCAGCGATCCGGCGATGGCCATGACAGGAATAATCACGCCGAAACGTCCGACGAACATGCAGAACGCCAGCAAACAGTTCCAGAAAGGCGAGTTAGCGCTCAGACCTGCAAAGGCGCTACCGTTGTTGTTGGCGGCAGAGGAGACGGCATATAGCACTTCGCTAAAACCGTGCGGGCCAGGGTTTAGCATTGCGCTGCGTCCGGCATCCGTCATCATCGCCAGCGCCGAACCCAACAAGACCAGCATCGGCGTGACCAGGATCGCCAGCGCGGTCATTTTCATTTCGCGCACGTCGATTTTTTTCCCCAGATACTCCGGCGTGCGACCGATCATCAGTCCCGCGATGAACACCGCCAGCAGGACAAACAGCAACATGCCGTACAGGCCTGAACCGACGCCGCCAAAGACCACTTCGCCAATTTGCATCAGCCACATCGGCACCATACCGCCCAGAGCGGTAAACGAGTCGTGCATGGCATTTACCGCCCCGCAGGACGCCGCGGTCGTGACGACGGCAAACAGGCTGCTGGCCAGCACGCCAAAGCGTGTTTCTTTACCCTCCATGTTGACGCTACTGTCCGCGCCTGCCGCCAACAGATGTGGATTTCCCTGAACTTCCGCCCACATCACTACCGCTACGCAGACCACAAAAATGAATGACATTGCCCACAGTAGCGCGCGTCCCTGACGGCGATCGCCCGCCGCTTCGCCAAAGGCGAAACAGAGCGCGGCTGGAATCAAAAATATCGCCAGCATCTGCGCCAGATTAGTGAGCGCGGTGGGGTTTTCGAACGGATGCGAAGAGTTGGCGTTAAAGAAACCGCCGCCGTTGGTGCCAAGCATTTTGATCGCCTCCTGCGAAGCAACCGGACCCATCGGCAAGAGTTGTTTAGCGCCTTCAAGAGTGGTGATGGGCTGATAAGCCGACAGGTTTTGCGGTACGCCTTGTTGGATAAAAAACAGCGCGATAATTAACGCGACAGGAAATAATATCCATAGCGTAATGCGTACCAGATCTTGCCAGGCATTACCCAGCGTGTGCACATTCTGGCGCGTAAAGGCGCGGATAAGTGCAAAAACCACCGCAATCCCGGTCGCCGCCGACAGGAAATTTTGCACCGTCAGCCCCGCCATCTGGCTAAAGTAGCTCAGCGTGCTTTCGCCGCTGTAGGCTTGCCAGTTGGTATTGGTGACAAAGCTGACGGCGGTATTCAGCGCCAGATCCCAGGACAGACCCGGTAGCCGCTGCGGATTTAAGGGCAGCCACTCCTGCCAGAACAGCAGGCAAAACAGGATGCCTAGTCCCAGCAGATTGAGCGTCAGTAGCGCCAGTAAATACTGACGCCAGTTCATTTCGTGGTCGGTAATGCCAAGAGTCCGCCAGAGGATACGCTCAATGCCAGCCACGCCCGGCAACGGAACGGCGGCGATGAGCCTTGCCAGGCCCGAACCCAACGGTTTCGCCAGTACTAATAAAATCAGTAAAAAACTGGCGATCAGTAAAAATCCTTGCGCGGCCATCAGAACGCCTCCGCATTAATCAGGGCATAGACCAGATAACCTAAAAGTAAGAAAACCAGCACGATGCCGGTTATCACGCCTGCACTCACAGAGCACCTCCAGTGGCATTGTTTTACTCCTGAGAAAGGTAATTTTTTGGCTGCAAAGATTTCGCAAAAATTGGCGGGCGGAGTGTAAAAAAAGTATAAAAATGGCAAAGACCATTATTTAACTAATGATTAGTATTAATTTAACCTTTTTGTAACTAATTTACGCTTTGAATGTAAATCTGCTGGAAAAGCGTGAAAATAAGTGGTCGGATGAGTAGTAAAATTACACCGAAAGCGGTACTATTTTAATCAGGTAACGAGGTTCAATTTTTCGGTGCTATTCACCGATTCAATCTATACCGGGGCGGGTAGCGTCGGTATAAAGGGGGGAAACGTATGGAACACTATAAAGACTATCCGGCGCATGTCATTTTTGTCCGTCGTGCTTTCGCGGTGATCGCAGGCGTGTTGGCGCTGCCGGTGATGCTCTTCTGGAAAGACCGCGCGCGTTTTTATAGTTATCTGCACCGTGTCTGGTCGAAAACCAGTGATAAACCGGTATGGATGGCGCAGGCTGAAAAAGCCACCTGCGACTTTTATTAATCGCGACCAGCCTGAAAAACCGTCAGCCGCCACGCTGGCGGTTTTTGTCTATGAGCAATCCGGCGATCTCAGACTCAAATACCGCAGCAGAGATTTGATATGGTGGGAAAAGACAGTGTAAATTTCAGGACCAATGCTTTGCGTTACTAAAAGTGTTGGCGCTTTATCCTGCAACTCAAAATATTTAAAGCACATATAAAGTTTGCCAGCATTATCATGCCGGGAAACTAATTCGACAATTCTTTGAAAAATACGCTTTTATTGGCAAATAAAATTTATCTATGTTGTTTATATTTTTATTTGCAATATCCGCATGAAATATAGAAGTGATAAATATATATGAGCGATATTATTTATTTAAAAATAGTCGGCGAACGTCAGGGGATGATATCCGAAGGCTGCGGCAGTGAACCCTCTGTCGGTAATCGTTACCAGACCGGACATGAAAATGAAATTTTTGTTTTTAGCCTGCAGGCGCTGGTCAGCAGTACTGTGGACGGCGTCAACCATCATGGGATTCGCTTTTGTAAGCCGATTGATAAAAGCTCGCCGCTGTTTGCCTAGGCAATAAATAACAATGAGCGTTGCTCTCTGGATTTTAGCTTTTATCGTATTAACCGCTGGGGAAGGTGGGAGAAGTATTATCATATTGAGGTTCGTGGAGCGGGTATTACAACATACTCAATGCATTCCCAAACAGAGGGGATACCTGAAGAACTTATCACAATACATTATGATTATATTCGCTCAAAACATCTGATAGCCAATACGGAATACAGTGTCCTGTTAACGCCAGAAAACTACAATCGACTTTTTCCGGCAACCCTTCCCGTGGTTGAACCACCTGATAACCCTGCAAAAAAACGAGAAATTGTCTTAACCATTGGCGTCTTCTTTGACGGTACGGGGAACAACCTGCTCAACACGAATTTACGGATGCAGAAATGCAATCCAGAAAACTATGGCCTTGATGCGCGGACGTTAACGGAGTTTAACCAGCGTTGTATAAAGAAAACGGGCTTTGACGGAACGGAAGCAGGTAGTTATCTGAATTATTATACGAATATTTACTGGTTGAATAAGTTGTATCATAAAGAACCAGAGCTTAAAGATGGGGTAAAGAATATTCAACGCGATATCTATATCGAAGGTATTGGCACCGAGAATAACAAAGCCGATTCTCTGTGGGGGATGGGGCTGGGAAATAACGATACCGGGGTTATCGCCAAAACCGATCGCGCGATGATCCAACTGCGCAGGGTACTGACGGAAGTGGTTGGCGCTCTTCGGGGCAAAGACATTACGATCGCAAGTTTGCAGTTTGATGTCTTTGGGTTCAGCCGCGGCGCCGCAGCCGCTCGCCACTTTACCAACCGCGTCTTTGAGCAAGATCCTGTGTTGGTCAGGACGATCACGACCGCTTTTCAGCCCGTTGAATACCAGGGGAAACCGGCAGGTGAGGTGCAATTTTTAGGCCTTTTCGACACCGTCACAGCCGTGGGGGGAATGCTGGACGGTCTTGACCCCCATGACGGTAATAATCTGGCGGTTAAAATAGGTTTACCGCCGGGGGTGGCAAAACAGGTTTTTCACCTGACGGCGATGCACGAGTGCCGTTATAACTTTTGCCTCAATAGCATCAAAGCGCAATGGCCTGAATTAAGCTTGCCGGGGGCTCATGCCGATATTGGCGGGGGATATAACCCGCAGGAAGAGGAATATCTTTTTTTGAGTCGGCCCGCTGTTGAAACTGTATTAGCCGACGTGCCGACAGAGGCGACCGGCGTCTACCAGAAGGCGGTCCAGCAGGCAGAAACTTTACCGTATTACTTTGCGCTGGCGCCCATGTTGCCGTCAGGCCTTATGAAGGTCGAGACCAATACGGATGAAAAGGTATCGCCGGATCACCTTGGTAATGCGAAAAAGCGCGTAGCCGCTGCGGTCACCTTCCAGCGAATTGTCAGCAATGACTGGTCTAAAGTTGCTCTTCGGGTAATGTATGAGGTCGCCAAAGAGGCTGGCGTTGTGTTTGATGCTATGCAGGAGAATAATGATTATTCCTGGCCGACGGAACTGGATGCGATATGCCAGAAAGCCTTATCACAAGCAAAAAATGTCTTTAATGGGGCCAATTCGCTTCAGTTTTCTTCAGATGAGTTGAACACTATCGGCAAGTATATTCACTGTTCGGCCAACTGGAATGCCGTTGATTATCATCTGAAAAATAATATTTCCTCTGCGGTCTCGTCTTCTGAGACATTTAGTTTTGTTAACCGGCCGGATGAAAACTGGACCCGGACCGTTTATGACATGGCAGGGAATTCTCAAAAATGACGCGTAATTTCAGGTTGTTACTGCTGGGCGGTTTGCTGGGACTGTCGGTTACCGCAACCAGTAAAGAGTTAACTTCGCTACTTGCTCCCTATGATGAGTGGTATTTCAATTTCCTTTATCCAAATGCGTTACCAGCAGATGTGACCTATGTGGAGTTGCTGGACACGGATGGAATACTGTATCGGTACAGGATGCTGGGAAGCACAAACGCCAGTTCAGCCAGTGTTGGAAAATGGAATGAAGAGGTGATGGGTATCCATTCAGATTTCAATAAGGCTAAAAATCCTCCCCAGGCTATGCATTTCTGTTGGGATTCGATAATCGATAAAAAAGTGTATGAGACGTGGATAACGTTTGGTTATCCGGTCTGGGAAATGATGCTGACCCCTTACCCGTCGCCATGGGATGCCAGCATACAGGAATACCACCGTTATCTGGTAATCGGTCTGGCGCCGGAAGGCAGGGTGCGAGTCTGGCTGGTAAATAATGGCAAGCCCAATACGCGATTAACGGAGGACAAAGATATCGTGGTTGAGACGGTATCCGGTGAAAAACTGGCGATGTGCAAGGGGGTAACCAGATTTAGCCGTGGATATAAATATATAAAAGAAACCGAAGATTTTATCAAAGATAAAAAATACCCTTACGGTAACTGGTAAGCGATGATGAAAATACAATCCGGCGTGACGACCATACTGATGTTGACGCTTTTGCTGTGCGCAGAAATACCCGTTCATGCGGCGGATAAAAAGCTGACCTCGCTACTTGCTCCCTATGATGAGTGGTATTTCAATTTTTTCTATCCAAATGCGTTGCCAGCAGATGTGACTTATGTGGAGTTGCTGGACACGGATGGAATACTGTATCGGTACAGAGCGCTGGATGGCACGATACCCAGCTCAACGACGGTTGCGGAATGGGAGGACGATCTTAGCGTTGGGATGGCGTCATTCAATAAGGCCAAAAATCCTCCCCAGGCTATGCATTTTTGCTGGGATTCGGTAATCGATAAAAAAGTGTATGAGACGTGGATAACGTTTGGTTATCCGGTCTGGGAAATGATGCTGACTCCTTACCCGTCGCCATGGGACGCTGGCGTACAGGAGTACCGCCGTTATCTGCTAATTGGTCTGGCACCGGAAGGCCGGGTACGAGTCTGGCTGGAGAACACTAAAAAGCCCAATACGCGATTAACGGAGGACAAAGATATCGTGGTCGAGACGGTATCCGGTGAAAAACTGGCGATGTGCAAGGGGGTAACCAGATTTAGCCGTGGATATAAATATATAAAAGAAACCGAAGATTTTATCAAAGATAAAAAATACCCTTACGGCAACTGGTAAGGGGAATGGGGCATCTGAAAAAACCGTCAGCCGCCACGCTGGCGGTTTTTTTATGCGCCAGGGTCTACACTGTTTAACGCTATTCGCCGTGACGTTTCATCTTTCAGGAGTTGTATGCCCACCCATTTAGTCTGGTTCAGGCGCGATCTGCGTTTACAGGATAACCTTGCGCTGGCCGCCGCCTGCCGCGATGCATCCGCGCGGGTGCTGGCGCTTTATATTTCCACCCCCGCGCAGTGGCAGGCCCATGATATGGCGCCGCGGCAGGCGGCATTCATCAGCGCGCAGCTCAATGCGCTACAGGCGGCCCTTGCAGAGAAAGGCATTCCTCTGCTGTTTCATGAAGTGGCGGATTTTAACGCCAGTATTGAAACGGTCAAAAACGTTTGCCGACAGCATGACGTCAGCCATCTGTTTTATAACTATCAGTATGAGTTTAACGAGCGTCAGCGTGATGCGGCGGTGGAAAAAACGCTGCCATCTATCATCTGCGAAGGCTTTGACGATAGCGTGATTCTGGCGCCCGGCGTGGTGATGACCGGCAATCATGAAATGTATAAAGTTTTTACGCCGTTTAAAAACGCTTGGTTGAAACGGCTAAAAGAGGATATTCCGCCATGCGTTCCGGCCCCGAAGATCCGGGTGAGCGGCGCGCTTTCTACACCCTTAACGCCAGTCTCGCTTAACTACCCGCAACAGGCGTTTGACGCCGCGCTTTTCCCGGTGGAAGAAAACGCGGTTATCGCGCAGCTACGTCAGTTTTGCGCGCAGGGCGCAGACGAGTATGAGTCACAGCGGGATTTCCCTGCGGTCGACGGCACCAGTCGGCTTTCCGCCAGCCTGGCGACGGGTGGCCTGTCGCCGCGACAGTGCCTGCACCGATTACTGGCGGAGCAGCCGCAGGCGCTGGACGGCGGACCGGGAAGCGTCTGGTTGAATGAACTCATCTGGCGGGAATTTTACCGTCATTTAATGACCTGGTATCCGGCATTATGCAAACACCAGCCGTTTATCCGCTGGACAAAACGCGTCGCGTGGCAGGAGAACCCGCACTATTTTCAGGCATGGCAGAAAGGCGAAACCGGTTATCCCATTGTCGATGCGGCGATGCGCCAGCTTAACGCGACGGGCTGGATGCATAACCGTTTACGCATGATTACCGCCAGCTTTCTGGTAAAAGATCTGTTGATTGACTGGCGGTTGGGGGAGCGCTATTTCATGTCGCAGCTTATTGACGGCGATCTTGCCGCCAATAATGGCGGCTGGCAGTGGGCCGCCTCAACCGGTACTGATGCCGCGCCTTATTTTCGTATTTTTAATCCCACGACCCAGGGGGAAAGGTTCGATCGCGACGGCGAATTTATCCGCCAGTGGCTACCGGCATTACGCGATATCCCTGGAAAAGCGATTCACGAGCCGTGGCGGTGGGCGGAAAAAGCGGGAGTCGTGCTTGATTATCCTCGGCCCATTGTTGAACACAAACAGGCGAGAATCGCGACGCTTTCCGCCTATGAGGCGGCGAGAAAAGGGGCGTGATACAGGCCCGGTAGCGCAAACTACCGGGCCTTCTGCTATCAGGATTCGACGGCCAGCGCGCGGCTTTTGAATTTGAAGGACTGATACAGCCAAATCAGCAGGACAACCCCTACGCAGGCTAACGCGCCCCAGGTGATCTGTTCAAAAACATCCACATAGGCGTTGATGGCGTAATTAACCGCGCCGCTGGCGTCGAAGGCGCTTTGCGAGGTCTGGTCAGCGATGACGCCTGCCAGATAGTTAGCTATCGCGCCGGACAGCAGCATATAAATTCCGGTTAATACGCCGGTGACGCCGGGGATATCAATGCGCGTAATTTGCGACATGGCGACCGGGTCGATAAACAGCTCGGCAAAGCCCATCACCGCCAGTCCCAGCACCATTAGCGGCATTGAAGAGTGTCCGTAAGCGGCGGACCAGCGTGCGCTCAGGGTCAGAATACAGAATCCGGCGCTCATCAGACCGAGACCCAGCGCGAATTTGCCCCAGATACGCACGGTGCGATTACCGCTTACGCTCTCTTTAACCAGCCAGGCCAGGACGACCCCACACAGCATCACGGCAAAGGCGTTCACCGACTGGAACATGGCGGTAGGAACGGAATAGCCCAGAATATCGCGGTTCACAAAGCGGTCGATATACAGGCTGATAGAACTGCCGCCCTGCTGGGCAAACGCCCAGAACAGCATACTGAACAGGGTCAGGGTGACAATCAGCCCCAGTTCTTTGCGTTGTTTGGCCGTTTGCGCCTGGCGATAAATTTTTGCCAGCACGATCAGGCCGATCGCGGTCGCCACGATTAAGGCATAGACAGACCATTCTTTCCAGAACAGAACGGTAATCAGCAACGGCGCCGCTACCAGCAGAATTAACAGCCAGCCCCAGTTCGGCAGCAGGTAGTTTCTGGCGCACAACACGGCTTTATTCACGCCGGTGGTGTGGGTGAAATGACGATTTCCACACAGGAAGATCACTAACCCCGCCAGCATACCAATGGCGGCGAGCGCAAAGCCCATCGCCCAACTGTACTCCTCTTGCACATAGCCGCAGGCGATAGGCGCCACGATCGAACCAATATTACCCGCTGCGTAAAGCAGCGAGAACCCGCCGTCGCGGCGCGGATCTTCAGGCTGGTACAGTTCGCCCAGCAGGCAGCTAATATTCGATTTAAACAGGCCGTAGCCGCAGACAATGATCGCCAGCGACAGATAAAGGAATGTCGGCGCGATCTCACTGGCGCCCAGCACTAAATGACCGATCGCCATTAAAAATGCGCCCAGCATGACTGCCATTCGGTTGCCAAGCACCTTATCCGCCAGATAGCCGCCAAGAATCGGCGTTACGTAGACCAGCGAACAATAAGCGCTGAATAACTCATAGGCGTGGTTATCGTCGTATTTTAGCTGATTGGTGAGATAAAGAATCAGTAGGGCGCGCATACCATAAAAGCTGAAGTACTCCCAAATTTGCAGGGCGACAACGTAGTAAATAGCGCGGGGTTGAGATGCTTGTTTATTCATCGTATTTCCGGGATAGAGACGCTGCGGCAAGAACGCGGCATTCTCAGATAATGCCTTTCTTTGTGGGCTTATTAAGCCTGCCGTATCGCCGTGTTTCCTTAAAGTTACCAACATGATACAGAACTGATTTTTTCTGCAATATGCGTTCTGATTGCATAAATATACATGAAACCGATCGTGTTTTGCTAAGTAATTTGCGCCAAACCCGGGGGTGATTGTTTCTTGATGTGTCAAACAAATGTTTATCGACGAACGGCTAACGGGAGGCTATGTTAACGGAGACTGAACCCGTAACGGGAAAGTAGAACGTGGGTTAAAGGGAGCGATGATGAAAAACACCGAGCTGGAACAACTGATTAACGACAAGCTGAACAGTGCGGCAATAAGCGATTATGCGCCGAATGGTTTACAGGTCGAAGGAAAAGAGACGGTACAGAAAATCGTTACCGGCGTGACCGCAAGTCAGGCGCTGCTCGATGAGGCGGTGCGTTTGCAGGCCGATGCGGTCATTGTTCATCATGGTTACTTCTGGAAAGGCGAGTCTCCGGTTATTCGCGGCATGAAACGCCGTCGCTTAAAAACGTTACTGGCAAATGATATTAACCTTTACGGTTGGCATCTGCCGCTGGATGCGCACCCTGAGCTGGGCAACAATGCGCAGTTGGCGGCGCTATTGGGCATTACCGTGAAAGGAGAAATTGAGCCGCTGGTGCCGTGGGGAGAGCTCTCAATGCCGGTGCCGGGGCTGGAACTGGCCTCATGGATTGAAGCGCGTCTGGGGCGTAAACCGCTATGGTGCGGCGATACCGGGCCAGAGAATGTGCAGCGTGTCGCCTGGTGTACCGGCGGCGGACAAAGTTTTATTGATAGCGCCGCCCGCTTCGGCGTGGATGCTTTTATTACCGGCGAGGTGTCTGAACAGACCATTCATTCCGCGCGCGAACAGGGGCTGCATTTTTATGCCGCCGGGCACCATGCCACTGAACGCGGCGGTATTCGCGCCCTGAGCGAATGGTTGAACGAAAACACGGCGTTGGATGTGACGTTTATTGATATCCCTAACCCGGCATAACTGAGAGGTAATAAAGTGCAGCGAGCGCGTTGTTATCTGTTAGGCGAAACGGCAGTCGTCCTGGAACTTGAACCGCCGATTACGCTGGCGAGCCAGAAACGCATCTGGCGTCTGACGCAGCGTCTGGTCGATATGCCGAACGTGGTGGAAGCCATTCCCGGGATGAACAATATCACCGTGATCTTGCGGGAACCGCAAACCCTGGCGCTGGATGCGATTGAGCGTCTGCAGCGCTGGTGGGAAGAGAGCGAGGCGCTGGAGCCGGACTCGCGTTCGATTGAGATCCCGGTGATCTATGGCGGCGCAGGCGGGCCGGATCTGGCGGCGGTGGCACGGCACAGCGGTTTGAGTGAAAAGCAGGTCGTGGAGCTACATGCCTCCGTTGAGTATGTCGTCTGGTTTTTAGGCTTTCAGCCTGGCTTTCCCTATCTTGGGAATTTACCAGAACCGCTCCATATGCCCAGACGCGCGGAGCCGCGCCTGCAGGTTCCGGCCGGTTCTGTCGGCATCGGCGGCGCGCAGACGGGGATTTATCCATTATCCACGCCGGGCGGCTGGCAGCTGATCGGCCTCACGCCGTTGAAGTTATTCGATCCGATGCGGGAGCTCCCGGTTCTGTTACGCCCTGGCGATAGCGTACGCTTTGTGCCGCAAAAGGAGGGAATATGCTGAATATTATTCGCGCGGGGATTTACACCTCCGTGCAGGATAGCGGGCGTCACGGCTTTCGTCAGTCGGGGCTGAGTCACTGCGGTGCGCTGGATAAACCCGCCTTTCAGACCGCTAATCTCCTGGTCGGGAACGATGCGAATGCCCCGGCGCTGGAAATCACTCTCGGTCAACTGGTTGTCGAATTTGAAAATGAGACCTGGTTCGCTCTTACCGGCGCAGGCTGCGAGGCGCAGTTGGATGATCAACCGGTCTGGACAGGCTGGCGATTGCTGGTAAAAGCGGGTCAACGTCTTACGCTGCATCGACCGCTTCACGGGATGCGTAGCTATCTGGCGGTAGCGGGTGGTATTGCTGTGCCGGAGGTGATGGGATCGTGTAGTACCGATCTGAAGTCCGGTATCGGTGGGCTGGAAGGACGGCTGCTAAAAGATGGCGATCGGCTGGCGACGGGTAAAGCATCGCGACAGTTTAGCGGGCCGCAGGGCGTGAAGCAGTTACTGTGGGGGAATCGCATCCGTGCGCTGCCGGGGCCGGAATACCGTGAATTCGATCGCGCCTCGCAAGAAGCGTTCTGGCGTTCGCCGTGGCAACTCAGTCCGCAAAGTAATCGCATGGGCTATCGTTTGCAGGGACAATCGTTAACGCGGACAACGGATCGCGAACTGCTGTCGCACGGTTTGCTGCCCGGTGTCGTACAGGTGCCTTACAACGGTCAACCTATTGTGCTAATGAATGATGCCCAGACAACTGGCGGCTATCCGCGCATTGCCTGCATCATCGAGGCAGATATGTACCATCTGGCGCAGATCCCGCTAGGGCAACCGATCCATTTTGTGCAATGTTCGCTGGAAGAGGCGCTCAACGCGCGACGCGAGCGTCAGCGCTATCTGGAACAGCTTACCTGGCGACTTCAGCATGAACATTGATTTAAATGCGGATTTGGGCGAAGGTTGCGCCAGCGACAGCGAATTATTAACGCTGGTCTCCTCCGCCAATATCGCCTGTGGTTTTCACGCCGGTGATGCGCAAACCATGCTGACCTGCGTGCGCGAGGCGCTGAAAAACGGCGTGGCGATCGGCGCGCATCCCAGCTTTCCGGATCGGGATAATTTTGGGCGGACGGCGATGGTTTTACCGCCGGAAACGGTATACGCCCAGACGCTGTACCAAATCGGCGCGCTGGGGGCGATTGTTCAGGCGCAAGGCGGCGTGATGCGCCATGTTAAACCGCACGGTATGCTCTATAACCAGGCGGCGAAAGATCCCCGTCTGGCACAGGCGATTGCGAAAGCGGTACACGACTATGATCCGTCACTGATACTGGTTGGACTGGCGGGAAGTGAGCTGATCCGGGCCGGTGAACGCTATCGCCTGGTGACGCGGCAGGAGGTGTTTGCCGATCGCGGCTATCAGGCCGACGGTAGCCTGGTGCCGCGCACGCAACCTGGCGCGCTGATTCACGACGAAGAGCAGGCGCTGGCGCAAACGCTGGATATGGTGCAAGCCGGGAGAGTGAAAAGTGTTACTGGTGTGTGGACGACTGTCACGGCGCAAACGGTGTGCATTCATGGCGACGGCGAGTATGCGCTTGCATTCGCACGCAGGCTACGCGCCGCGTTCAATGCGCGTAATATACACGTTATTGCCTGAGAGCCAGACGATTGAAGCTATTATATTACGGCTGCTAAAAATTATCGTGTTCTGTCCTCTTAATGTCAGGAAGAGGGATTTATTCAATACTATATAAATCCCTTTATAATATATTATTTTAAAAATAACCAAGTGATGCTGTAATAGCCAGTATGATGAGCTTATTGCTGTTAGCAGCAGAATTTTTGAAAATCACTATGATATTGTTAGCTATCGCCATCTAATCAAACCTCCGGGGCGGGTAAACTACCTGACTCTCTATTACCCCTTTCTGATTGATTTACCTCACGATAGCCTCATTTTTAGCATTTATATTCCTCGTCATGACAACTTATCAGGAGACTGAAGCCAGATTGATTCGCTGTTTCACTATCACGTCATGGATAGCGTGCCAGATTGTCAGCTATATGGATTTTAAGCTGTTTACGCATAGCAACTTTTTTAGCGAAAATTAAACTCATCTGATCAGTGATTTTTTAGTATATTACTCATTTTGTTATGATGGATTTGTTTTGTGAAAAGAAAATATCTTACGCAAGAAGAGATTGAAAAACTGCTGTCAGCGACCGACAGAATGCCCTTCCCGGAAAGAAACCGCTGCTTAATCCTGATGGCGTTTATTCACGGCTTCCGGGCCAGTGAGCTGCTGGGGCTGCGCTTGTCGGATATTGATCTTGCAGGAAGACAGCTTTATATCCGGCGCCTCAAAAATGGCTTTTCAACGTGTCACCCCCTCCTTCCCGATGAGTATAACGTACTGAAAAGCTGGCTCAGGGCCAGGAAGTATCTTGAGAAAGGGGCTGACGGAGACTGGCTGTTCCTGTCGCTGCGACGGCATCCGCTCAGCCGGCAACAATTTTTTTACATACTTCGTGAGGCAGGGCGGTTAGCCGAATTAACGATAGCGCCACATCCTCATATGCTGCGACATGCCTGCGGCTACGCCCTTGCTGATAAAGGGATTGATACACGGCTCATACAGGACTATCTGGGGCACAGGAATATCCAGCACACCGTAAGATACACCGCAAGTAACGCCGGGCGTTTTCATGGAATATGGCGAAAAAAACGTCGAGTATAACCGTACGTTCTGATTCAAAAAGTTAAATAAAGGATTTAATTCTTTGATATGATGATTAATCAGCATTAAATATTATTTAATACGTTTTTTTAACACTTAAAATTAACATTTTGTGCAGGCAGGACAAAAATGGATACAGCATAGTGCTGGTTGGACCAGGTAAATTTTCCCTTAGTTTTTTTATTGTTATATGGATAACTTCTTAATAAGCAAGAGATTACGATTGCATGACTCTTGTGTGGAAGGGGTAAATCTGAGAGGATGATGAAAGCGCGAAGCGGACTTAACTTTTTGAATCATATTGTTAAATCACAGAGAAGTCTGTTCAGGGAAAGCTGATTTACATAATAAATATATAAATCAATAGATTACTGTGTTTTTTATTTGTCATTTTGTACTCCGCACAGGGCAGAATTACCCTGCGGCAGGAGCATTTACTACCAGGGGGACTGACGGCCTGTGCAGCCGAAAAGCAGAACCGGACAGGGTGTCAGAGTGCTGTGTTTAGATAGGGCCAGACGTCATTTTTCATACAGACATGGAATGGCTCCCGGTCCACGAAAGGGTGCGGACATGTTGTTTCCACAACACGAAGCTGCCGTTGCTGGCGCAGTGCCGGGTCGGCAATGGCCAGAGGAGAACAATCTGATGACGCAAGAATATGCGGAAATGTCCACCGGAAGGGGGGGCACCAGTAAGTGTCGGTACAGTATGGGCGCGAAAATATTTTTGCTCCTGCTGTCGGTCTCCACCGTCGCAGCGTTGTTCAGCCTGTACCAGGTTCTGACGTACTGATATGCAGACGTTAACCAGAGTACTGCCGCCTCTCCGGCTGATTATGTTTTGTCAGTCAGGCGAAAATCCTGCGCAGTTTCCGGATACCGGTGGCCTTTGCGTGGAGGACTGCGTTCGTCTCAGGACACCAGAAGGGCTGCTGGATCGGTTGCGTCGGTGGCCCGGCGCGATGGTGATATCCGCCGGACGGCCATCAACTCAGCTTCTGCTGTGGCAACAGGTTTTTCAGCGTTATCCGCGGACAGTGGTTTTTTGCAGCAGTAACGCGTTTTTACCGGTTGACGTCAGCGTGGAAGGTTATTTCCGCCATCTGAGGTTGATTAAACGCGCTATGTCGGTAAGGGTTCTGGCCAGAATGGCTGAGCTTGCCATATGGTCATCACTACAGACATCGCCTTACGAGGAGGAGATGAAAAACGCGTTGAGCGTACCGGAGCTGGTGATGGAGATAAACAGCCGCACGCTGGTCAGGTTACTGTCAGAGCGTCTGCCAAAACAGGGACGGCGGGTGCTGGGATTACTGTTGTCAGGCTGTAGCCCGGAAATGACGGCCCGTATGCTGGGAACCGGCGTGAGGCAGGTCTGGCTCGCGGAGCAGACGCTGAAACAACGCTGGGATATCCCGACAGGAGTACCGCTATCTGATGCGGTAAGAATAAGGATACCGGACGTCGGCCCGGACATCAGTCAACAGAGTGCGTTGGTAAAAACTGGGGCCGGTAACGCACCGGATTTATGCTGACAGCATATTTACATCATGCCGCGCGGTATTCAGACCCGTTATGTTGCGTTCTGAATGAGTTATCTTCGCAAAATAAATATGGCAATCATCGTTGTCCGGAAATACCGCATAACGTGTGACATTAATGAATCTGTAATCAGTGCGAGGGTTTACGCGCTGTGGCGGTAGCGTGGAATTATCTGGATGCGTTGAGTAAATTTCACTTTACCCTACTGATATAAATGACAATGATTCTGGATAAACCATCTAATATTATCTGTGTCTGCGAACAGAGTGACAAAAATAATGCAACGTAAAAAGATACTAATTGTAGGTGCGGGCCTTTCAGGCGCAGTAATAGCACGCCAGTTAGCCGAGCAGGGACATGTAGTCAATATTATTGATCAACGTTCGCATATCGGTGGTAACGCTTATGATGCCCGAGATGAGCACACGGGTATTATGGTGCACGTTTATGGTCCTCATATTTTTCATACTGATAATGAAACTGTATGGAATTATGTAAATAAATACGCTGAGATGATGCCTTATATCAATAAGGTTAAGGCTACAGTAAATGGTCAGGTATTTTCTCTACCTATCAATCTTCATACCATCAATCAATTTTTTGGTGTCGCCTGCTCACCTGATGACGCCAGGAAATTACTGCTTCAAAAATGTGATAGCACCATTCTGGAACCACAAAATTTTGAGCAACAGGCCTTGCGTTTCATTGGCGAAGAGTTATATGAAGCTTTTTTTAAAGGTTATACCATTAAACAATGGGGGCTTCATCCTTCCGCGTTACCCGCTTCTGTATTGAAACGTATCCCTGTTCGCTTTAATTATAATGATAACTATTTCAATCATAAGTTTCAGGGAATACCAAAATTTGGTTATACACAAATGGTCAAGTCCATTGTCGAACACGAAAATATCGCTGTTGAACTATGTCGCTCCTTCACTCAGGAAATGCGGACAGATTATGATCATGTTTTTTTCAGTGGCGCGCTGGATGCCTTTTACTCCTGTCAATATGGCCGACTGGAATATCGTACATTAGACTTTAAAAAAATAATTTGCCAGAGTGATTATCAAGGATGCGCAGTAATGAATTATTGTTCAATAGATACTCCTTATACTCGGATTACTGAGCACAAATATTTTTCTCCGTGGGAGAGACATGAAGCTTCAATATGTTATCAAGAATATAGTCGGGAATGTGAAGCTGGTGATATACCCTACTATCCTGTTCGCAGGGCAGATAAAATGGATTTACTGAATAAATATCTGTCGCGGGCTAAAAAAGAAAAAAATATTACTTTCATTGGTCGTCTTGGCACTTATCGTTATCTCGATATGGACATCACGATAGCTGAAGCATTACAGACGGCGGACGTATACTTAACGTCGCTATATGAACAAAAAGAAATGCCAGCTTTTACAGTTACCGTTTGATGAAGTGTACAGCGCTAATCGTAACTTTTAACCGTCTTGAAAAATTAAAAAAAAGTGTGCGAGAGACTGTTAAGGCGGGTTTTTCCTCTATTGTTATCGTTAATAATGGCTCAAGCGACGGTACCAGGGAATGGCTTTCTTCATTAAGTGAACCTGGCATCACGATACTTAATCTTAAAGATAATCTTGGTGGTGCTGGCGGATTTAAAGTAGGTAGTCAATATATATGCTCATATAGTAATGCCGATTGGGTATTTTTCTATGATGATGATGCTTACCCGGAAATTAATATTTTAAAGCATTTCTCGTTATTAGATACCTCAAGATACCGTATATTTGCGTCGCGAGTTCAGGACACCTATGGACGGTCTTGTCGGATGAATTTGCCTTTCATCAGGGTTCCATCTACGGTGTTTGAGACTATTTATTATGTGATACGCCCAGAGAGGTTTTCTCCAGTAAGAACTCAGGTTACTGATGTTCAAACTGTGTCATTCGTTGGTATGATTATTGATCGAAAGGTATTGAATAACCATCTTAACGATATCCATGATGAACTTTTCCTTTATTATGATGATTTTTTCTTTGGTTATAAGCTAGTATTGTCCGGGCAGAAAATTCGTTACTCCCCAGAAATTAAATTTATTCATGATATCTCTATTCATGGAAGGTGTATCTGCCCCGAATGGAAAGTATATTATCTTTGTAGAAATTTGTTGCTGCTGAGAAAACTTTTACCCGTTCCCAGGATATTCAGTGTTCTTTCTATAGTATTACGCCTCTCTAAATATCTCGCCATATTACCATGGCAGCGTAAGAAATTTCATTATCTATATTTTATCTGGCAGGGAATACTTCATGGACTTAAAGGTATTAGCGGGAAATATCATTAGCAGGACGAAGAGATGAAAAGGTTATGTTATTTTGTAAATTCAGACTGGTACTTTGATTTACATTGGACAGAACGTGCGATAGCGGCAAGGGATGCGGGTTATGAAATTCATATCATAAGTCATTTTATTGGTGAAGAGATTATAAAAAAATTCAAAACGCTTGGTTTTATTTGTCACAATGTGTCTCTTGTTGCTCAGTCATTTAATATGTTTGTTTTTTTTAGAGCATTCCTTAACGCTCGGAAAATTATTAAAGAGATTAATCCTGACTTATTGCATTGTATTACGCTCAAACCTTGTCTGATTGGTGGGGTTAGCGCCAGGAGAAGTAATAGTCCAGTTGTTATCAGCTTTGTCGGACTTGGTCGAATCTTTTTATATAATACCGTGCCAATGAGAATATTGCGTGCGTTAACCGTTTTGGTTTACAAATACATTGCCGGTAATAAGCGTGGTGTTTTTGTTTTTGAACATGATAAAGATCGACGAAAAATATCGCGTTTAGTAGGTATTGATTATCATAAAACCATCGTTATCGAAGGTGCTGGAATTAACCCGGATATTTATAAATTCTCTATAGAGAAAAAACATGAGATACCGATAGTCCTTTTTGCAAGCCGAATGTTATGGAGTAAAGGTCTTGGCGATCTCATTGAAGCAAAAAAGATCCTCAGACAAAAAAATATTCATTTTGTTTTAAATGTTGCAGGTATATTGGCCGAGGACGATAAAGATGCTATCCCTTTGGAGCTCATTCATCACTGGCATAATGAAGGACTAATTAACTGGCTGGGACGCTCTTCGAATGTATATGAGCTTATTCAGAAATCGAATATCGTTGCATTACCATCTATTTATCCGGAAGGAGTACCACGGCTTTTATTAGAGGCATCATCTGTAGGACGTGCATGTATTGCTTATGATACCGGCGGATGTGATAGCTTGATTATTCATAACTATAATGGGTTGATCGTGAAAAGTAATTCAGCTCAGGAGTTAGCGGTAGAATTAGAGTATTTGTTAAAAAATCCACAGATTCGCTTAGAGATGGGGGCGAATGGAAGAAAACGTGTAAAGGAATTGTTTTCCAGCATATTAGTCATTAATAAGACATTGCAAATTTATAAAGACACTATTGGTTGCTAACACCATAAAGTGCTTATGAAGTGGGTCAGTGTTTAGATAAATAGTATGTAAATATTATAGAAAATAAATAAGTTATATTTTCATATCGTTAAAGAATAAGTTCTTCAGGTAAAGGTGACACGGAAACAATGAATGATTTGAAAGAAGCTCTGGCCAGGCACCAACTTTGGATTTCGCTAGGTTGGAATGATGTCCTGGGACGATACCGGCGATCGGTGTTAGGGCCTTTTTGGATAACGATTTCGATGGGGGTCACCATATCAGCAATGGGACCTCTTTACGGTTCGCTGTTCAGTTCTGGTTCCGAAAATTTTATCATGCATCTTACTTTAGGTATGATCTTTTGGGCCTTTCTATCAGCAACTATTAATGAGTCATGCGGAATATTTAATGAGTCCGCATCAATTATTAAACAATCTGACCTTCCGCTATATTTATATATATTACGTGTTTTCTATCGGCAGTTTATGATTATGTTGCATAATTTTATCATTATACCTTTCGTGATTTTTTTTACCAATACATCGGTAAATCTTGATATTCTCCTTTTTATACCTGCAATTATAATAACATCCATCTCATTAATTTCTACAGGTATGATTCTCGCCATTTTTTGCACAAGATATCGTGATATGGGACCGGTTGTTCAAAGTGTAGTAACGTTGTGTTTTTTTATAACTCCTATCATCTGGACATCGGAACAATTACCAAAGGGAAGAAAGGAATTTGTTGATTATAATATTTTTTATTACTTTATGGAGATGCTCAGGAAACCACTAATGGGAACTGTACCAGATGTAACTATATGGTTTTACACAATAATAACCTCTATTATTATGTTGATGGTCTCAACCTTAGTGTTGACTAAATATCGCTCAAGAATCGTATACTGGTTATAATTAATGAAAATCTCTTGCAAAAACGTTGGCGTAATACTCCCCATATTTAACTCCAGCCACCGTTCATTTAAAAAAACTTTTCTACAGGCTGCTTCAGGTGGACGAATTGGCTCATCGAATACCGGGATTATTGAAGTAGAGGCATTAAAAAAAATTGATTTTACGCTTACCGAAGGTAACCGTCTTGCGCTTATTGGACACAATGGTTCGGGCAAAACAACTCTTCTGAGAGTACTTGCAGGGGCCTATAAACCAACTTCAGGGAAGTATGAATGTATCGGTCGAGTCACCAGCCTCATTGATCCCATGATGGGAATGGATGGTGAGCTTACCGGCCTGGAAAATATAAAACTGAGAGGACTATTTCTCGGTCTGTCAAAAAATGAAATAAAAAATATTACAGAAGATGTCATCGAGTTCAGCGAGTTAGGTGATTTTATTAAAGTCCCCGTTAGAACGTATTCTAGTGGTATGGTTCTGAGGCTTGGTTTTTCTATTTCCACTGCAATCAATCCTGAAATTTTACTGATGGATGAATGGATGAGCGTGGGTGATAGTGATTTTAAAAGAAAAGCAGAGATGAGATTAAATAGCTTTATCTCTAAAGCGGGCATTATGGTAATGGCCACTCACGATGATGAACTGGCTAAATCTGTATGTAATAAGTTCATCAGGCTTGAGCACGGTGAGATAGTTAGCAAAGGCGGATTTTAATATTCTTATTGCAGTATTTATATCACTACGCGGTGAGTAATTTACTATTTTATAATAGCGTTACCCCGGATAATATAAATTTATAGGTTCGTTATGTATTTTTTACTTCAAAAAGTAATTTTACCAAACATTGATCTATGCACGGAAGAGCAGCTTTATTTCAGAACTCAGGGCGGGAAGTATAACTATACCTCACGTAACTTACTTGTTCCGCGTCATAAGGTTGCATGTTTTGATACTTTTTTTAATGCATTCTCAGTTAAGAAATGGAAAAAATATACAACCTTAACATCACTTTTTTTGCGGGTTAATATAATTGGTCGCGGAACTATAAACGTAAGGCACAAAGAGAATGGTGTCATTAGAGTATTAAAACAAATTGATTTTAAATCGTCATGCAATATTAGTGATGAGATTGAGATTGATATATCAAAAATAAATTTCGGATATATCTATGTGGAGTGGCAATCAGACGAAGACTCTGTTTTAAATGGATTTGAATTTCTGACTAAAGATCATGTTAGTAAATCATCTATGGCTTTAGTTATAACAACTTATAATAGAAAAGAAGCTGTTACTAAAACAATCAATAGAATTAATAAAACACTCTTAACCCAGAGCGAATTTAAAGATCGTTTTAAATTGATTGTCGTTAATAATGGCGAGGCGATTAATCACCCGTCAGGAAACGGCATTATGGTTATCAATAATGAAAACCTCGGTGGTTCAGGCGGGTTTATGAGAGGTTTGATAGAGGCAGGGAAAATCAACGATGTCAAACATGTCATATTTATGGATGACGACGGCTCATGTGAAATTGAATCGATTTGTCGAACTCATGCTTTTTTACTGATGGCTAAAGACAAAAATACAGTTGTTACTGGCTGTATGCTTTTTGAGGATAACCCGGCAATCATACATGAATCTGGTGCCATATGGCATAGAGATTTTTTACATTACCCGGATAAACATTATCTGGATGCTCGGGAAATAGATTCTTTAGATACTTTTGATAATGAAAGAAAAATAGGCTACGGTGGATGGTGGTTTTTTGCCTTTAATATTAACGCTATTGAATATTACTCATTTCCTTTCTTTGTTCGTGGTGATGACCTGCTATTTGGATATATGCATAAAAAACATAATATTGTCACACTTAATGGTGTGGCTTCGTGGCAAATGGATTTTGAAAGAAAAATATCGGTTCTAAATAGCTATTTGAACTTCAGGACTGTTGCTGTACCTGCATTAATTAGTAAAAGAAAGTTTGCTGCACTACTGTTAAGTGTTTTCTTTGTGAGGGAAGTCTTTCTTGCGAGTTTTTCATGCCGCTATGAACTTGCCAGAGCAATGATTATGTCATATAACGATTGTCTTTCTGGGCGGGAGTTTTGGGAAGATAATGTAGATCTTCTGGAGATAAGAAAAAGAATTAATGCAATAACTCATAATGAAAAATTCAATGTAGAAGGTATTGATATTGTTAATGGTTGTGTTGATTACCCATGTTCTGGTAAAGAAAAAGCCATCTACAAATTTTTTAGATGCATAACCCTTAATGGACACTTAATTCCAGCTTTCTTTTTAATTAAAAAACCAATCGTGGTTGATTATCGTCATTATCACCCTACTAAGTTTTCATTCCGGAGAATTACTATCTATCATTTAAATATAGAAAATGGCAAATTATTAAAACTTACCCACTCAAAAATGGAGTTTTTTAAAGTTATTATTAATGGTTTGTTTACGGCAGTCAAAAATTTTTATCGGTTTAAATCTGCAAAAAAAGAGATGAAAAATAGTTTGCCCTATCTTACCTCAAAGCTCTTTTGGTATAAAAAATTCAATAAAAAATCTGAAGATAAATATTAAACATGATGTAAGTGGTGTTGATGAGAATTATACCGATTTTTTAATTATATGACTATGATAATCTTAGGTATGGTTCTGTTGCTACACCTTATCTGGTGTCAGTCTAATAAAATATTATAATCCTTACCCAATGTCAGCATTCATTCATAGGGTGTTAATTTTTATATATACCGTAAAACGCGAAATCAGAATATGGAAAAGAGTCTTTTAGTTATTGTCCGACATAAACCTGGGCGTACTCGTCTATTAATGCGGGCCTTGCAATCCATTAATGACCAGACGTTCAAAAAAATAAATATCATCATTTTCTGCATGGAGGAAGAATTGAAATGTCACAATGTGGATGATTTTTATCTGAAAGAACTGTCAAATATATATAGTGTTATCTACGACGAAAACTTTATCTTTAATGCTATTAAGATGTCTGAATCTAATTATTTATGCTTTATGGATGATGACGATTCCTGGGCCCCTGAATATGTGTCAAGGCTACTCAGTGTTTTGGCGAATATACAGTCAATGTATTCATCTGTAAATGCAATAGCATGCCATACAAATAAAGTTGCTGAGATTGCGGAAAATAATAGAATAATTATAAATTCAACGCAACCATGGAACCACTATTTAAATGCTGGCCCTGTTAGTTTTGATGTTATTTATTACAGGAATTCTATTCCACTTTCCTCGTGTTTATTCGATAAAAATTCTGTTATCGATGTGATTGAAAGTCATAAATTATCCTCTCCTGCATTTTTCTGGCCTTTTTTTATTCATTACCTGGCAGAAAATGATGTTTGGATCTTACCTGAAGCACTGGCATTTTATCATTTCAGAGAAAATGATGACTTTGAATTTGGCAATTATACCGTAATTAACAATGAGTTATTTGATATAGAATGCAAAATTGCAGAAAATAAAATGATGAGAAGTATTGATGACTCATCATTGCTCAATGTGTTACTTTCAAATATTGCTAACAATAGTCTTTTTCATAAAATTTCTTATATTGAAAATAAGATTAAATAAAATATGGATATGAACTTTAAAAAATACAAGACCGTAAGCTTTGATATCTTTGATACATTGGTTAGCCGGAGGATTTACCGTCCCAGAGATTTGTTTTCATTAATGCAATCAACTTTAGCAACTGAGAACTTTTTTATATCAGCGTACGAGATTGGTATTATTGATAATTTCCCAGAGATAAGAGTTCAGGCGGAAGTAAGTGCCAGAGAGAATAGGGTCAGGCGTTTTGGCGGCGAGCCGGAAATACTTATATCTGAAATATACGATGAAATTTTAAAAAAGCATCCGCAGCTTTCACCAGCGACAGTAAAAAAGATAATCGATCTGGAAATACAAATGGAGAAGATTGTTTTATATAAAAATGCGCGTGGAAGCTGTTTGTTTGAAAAGGCTATTAGTGATGGTTGTAAAGTCATTTTAATTAGTGATATGTACCTTCCATCAGCAATATTAAAGGAGTTGTTAACATCATGTGGCTATGATATCAGTAACATTCCAGTTTACTCATCTGGCGAAGAGCGGTACTCTAAAAATAGTGGTAAATTATTTTCAATAGTCAAGAAAAATGAAAATGTAGATATTGCATCATGGATGCATGTTGGCGACAATGTTCATGCTGATATTCTGAATGCTAAAAAACTCGGCATAAATACTCTCCATGCTGATTGGTCAGAGTATAATCATGGGGTATCTAATCATTGGAAAACTAAAGATATTATTGGTGAATCTATTTGTAAGACTTTATTACTTAAACAAGTTTCTGCTTTCCATCAAAATGATCCTTTAAACGAGATAGGATTTAAAGTATTTGGTCCGTTATTATTAGGTTATGTATCCTGGTTAGCGAATCAGTTAAAGATTCATAAAATTGATAAAGCGCTTTTTTTAGCACGCGATGCTCACTTAATCTATAAAATTTATAATGAATACTTTTCAGAAGAACATGTAAAATGTGAATATTTATATATATCCCGCGCATCAGCTTATATGGTGGGGATGACTGATTGGCCGATGCACAGGATTTGGCATCTTTTTGGTGGTAAGAATAAGAAAAGTATTAAAAAGATACTTGCTATCGCGGGGTTAGATGCGAGTGAGCATATTTCAGATATACATCATGTTGGCTTTCCTGACGAGGAATATATTCCTGTTTCAGGAGAGGAACATAAGGTTCACTGGCTTATAAATAAATTATTTCCATATATTTTATTAAAAAATACTCAGCACAGGGAAGTTTACGCTGATTACTTTAAAACGGCCTGTGAAGGTTATAAAAATATAGCACTTATCGATGTAGGGTGGATGGGTAATATTCAATCAGTATTTGCTCGTTCTTTAGGTGCGCAATGGGCAGAAAAACAAATACATGGGTTTTATTTGGCAACTTTTGTTGGCGCCAATGATAACCGATCTATTTATAATAAGATGTTTGGTTGGCTAACTAACTATGGCCATCCCCACGATAAGTGTGATCTTTTCTTATCAGGAGGGGTGGAAATAATGGAGTTTGCTATGGCTGACAATACCGGGTCAACAATTGGTTATAAAAAAACGGATAATGGAATAATTCCTGTACGTGAGGATAGCAGTGGTTCTGAAATTGAGTATTTAAAAAAAGCGGCAAGATTGCAATCAGGGATTATTTCTTTTTTTGAGTACGTCAAACCGCTCATACAAAAAGAAAATTATGCAGCACTTAGTAGTGTTGTATTGTCAGAACCTTTTTTTGAATTGATAGCCAGACCCTCAAGCGCTCAACTGGACGCCTTATCTTCCCTCACACATTCAGAGTCCGCGGGATCTAACGCAGAAAGAATCGTGCTAGCCAAAAAACTGCCTTTAAAGGATAAACTTTTTCCCGGAGAAAAGTATATCAAAGAGTTGAATGCCAGTTATTGGAAAGAAGGCTTTAAAAGGATCAACAGAAAAAAATTTTGGGCAAAATATAACTAAGCGTCATTTAATTCCAGTAGGCAGACAATCATTATTGGGCGCTTGCCCGACAAGGGCTGAGTCGATTATGCCCTGGCGCGATCACGTTAACCCTGACGGGGAAGTGGTCTCGTGCTGCGATAATGTTATTATCACTGGATACCACCGCTTGTTTGTCCATCCGCTGTGGATGTTCATTATGGCGTTCGATGTGCATTCCAGATAGTCAGAGGCGGTGTAGTCCATTAATCAACTGTTAACAAAGGATATTATCATGCCTGAAGGCCCGGAAATTCGTCGTGCGGCGGATAATCTGGAGGCGGCAATCAAAGGCAAACCCTTAACCGATGTCTGGTTTGCCTTTGCACAGTTAAAACCGTATGAATCGCAGCTTACCGGTCAAATTGTTACCCGGATAGAGACGCGGGGAAAAGCGTTATTGACCCACTTTTCAAATGGCCTGACGCTCTACAGCCACAACCAACTCTATGGCGTATGGCGGGTGATCGACACTGGTGAAATACCGCAGACCACGCGTATATTGCGCGTCAGGCTACAAACGGCGGATAAAACTATACTGCTTTATAGCGCGTCTGATATCGAAATGCTGACAGCAGAGCAGCTCACGACGCACCCCTTTTTACAGCGAGTCGGTCCGGATGTGCTGGACGCGCGTCTCACTCCGGAAGAGGTTAAAGCTCGATTGCTGTCGCCGCGTTTTCGCAACCGACAATTTTCCGGACTGTTGCTGGATCAGGCCTTTCTGGCGGGATTGGGGAATTATCTGCGCGTTGAAATCCTCTGGCAGGTAGGGTTAACCGGACAGCATAAAGCGAAAGATCTCAACGAGGCGCAACTGAATGCGCTTTCTCACGCGCTGTTGGATATTCCGCGCCTGTCCTACACGACTCGCGGTCAGGCGGATGAAAACAAGCATCATGGCGCACTGTTTCGCTTTAAGGTTTTCCACCGTGACGGCGAAGCGTGCGAGCGGTGTGGCGGCATTATTGAAAAGACAACACTGTCCTCACGCCCGTTTTACTGGTGCCCGCATTGCCAGAAATAGCCGGAACCGCCATCGGCGAGCGGCTATTGCCTGATGGCGCGACGCTTATCAGTCCTACAAAGGTTGTCTGGGCGCATAGGTTGATATAAAACGGGCCACTGCTGGCCCAGTTAACAGAATGCTGAACAGCCGTAGGGTTTGCATTGCCATGATGAGCGCCATATCGGCACTGCTTCCTGCCGCGATCGCGGCAACCGTATCCAGACCCCCGGGACTGGTGGCGAGATAAGCCGTCATAAAATCAATCTGCATGTAGTAAGCCATTCCCCACGCCATCGCGGCGCAAATCGCCATCAGCGCGAAAATTGACAATAAGATTTGCGGCAATGGCCGCAGCGCCATAAAAAACACCTGTCTGTCAAAACCCAGCCCAATACGCCAGCCTATCGCCATATACGCCACGGCCAGCAGCCATTCGGGTAATTCAATCTCAATGATGCCTTGCGAATGGAGAAGCGCGCCTGCCAACATGGGGAGCAGCATCGTGCCGGAAGGGATACGCATCAGGCGACCGGCAATGCCCGCCACGATCGCTAATAGCAGCGTCGTCAATAAATTACCGCTAAGCGGCGGAAACCAGATCACCTGTTGGCTGACCGCTGCCGCGCTGTCGCCGAGTATCAGGCGTGTCACCAGCACCGCCGCGCCAGCCACAAACAGTACCCGTAGATACTGCATAAACGCCACCAGGCGGATATCCGCCCCGTAATCTTGCGCCATCGCTACCATTGCCGCTGCGCCGCCCGGCGATGACCCCCATGCGCCGGTGTTGCCGGGCAGCGAGCTGTAGCGTACCAGCAGCCAGCCGACTATCGCGCTGGAAAGCAGCGTCACCAGCAACACTAAAAGCACGACCGGCCAGTAGAGGGCGAGGGTGGTCAATATCGAACCGGTTAGATTTTGGGCGATCATACAGCCGAGAATCGCCTGTGCGGCGAGAAAAATACCGCGCGGAAGTTGTAGCGTACTACCTCGCAAACTCAACACGATACCCGCAATCATTGGACCGAGCAGCATCGCCGCCGGAAGGTGCAGATAGAGAAAAATAAGGGAAATGAGCAGCGATAACAGGAACAACAAAAACCACTGCAGAATCGGCATTCCATGCTCCCTGAATGATATTTAGCGAAACCTTAATTAATCATAGAGAGTAACGGGGTAAGAATAAAATAATGAGGATAAGAAAAAAGGGAAAATGTAACGGATGGCGAGGGTTGCGTCGCCATCCGGTTGTCAATTAACGCTTCAGCGCCGATTTAAAGTCGCGTTTATCGTAGCCGGTATACAGCTGACGAGGACGGGCGATTTTCATGCCATCAGTGTGCATTTCATTCCAGTGTGCAATCCAGCCAACGGTACGCGCCATGGCGAAGATCACGGTGAACATGGAGGACGGAATGCCCATCGCTTTCAGAATGATGCCGGAGTAGAAGTCTACGTTCGGGTACAGTTTCTTCTCGATGAAGTACGGGTCGTTCAGCGCAATGTGCTCAAGCTCCATCGCCACTTCCAGCAGATCATCTTTGGTGCCCAGCTCTTTCAGCACTTCGTGGCAGGTTTCACGCATCACGGTGGCGCGCGGATCGTAGTTTTTGTAAACACGGTGACCGAAGCCCATCAGGCGGAAAGAATCATTCTTGTCTTTCGCACGACGAACAAATTCCGGAATGTGTTTAACAGAGCTGATTTCTTCCAGCATTTTCAGCGCGGCTTCGTTGGCGCCGCCGTGCGCGGGTCCCCACAGGGAGGCGATCCCGGCGGCAATGCAGGCGAACGGGTTGGCGCCGCTTGAACCTGCGGTACGTACCGTTGACGTAGAGGCGTTCTGCTCATGGTCAGCGTGCAGGATCAGAATACGGTCCATCGCGCGCTCCAGTACCGGATTCACTTCATAGGTTTCACACGGCGTGGAGAACATCATGTTCAGGAAGTTACCGGCGTAGGAAAGGTCGTTGCGCGGATAAACAAACGGCTGACCGATGGAATATTTGTAACACATCGCCGCCATGGTCGGCATTTTGGACAGCAGGCGGAACGCCGCGATTTCACGGTGGCGCGGATTGTTCACATCCAGCGAGTCGTGGTAGAACGCCGCCAGCGCGCCAGTGATCCCGCACATTACCGCCATCGGATGTGAGTCGCGACGGAAAGCATGGAACAGGCGAGTGATTTGCTCATGGATCATCGTATGGCGGGTGACTGTCGTTCTGAACTCGTCATACTCTTCCTGCGTCGGTTTTTCGCCGTACAGCAGGATGTAACAGACTTCCAGATAGTTGGAATCGGTAGCAAGCTGGTCAATCGGGAAACCGCGATGCAACAAAATGCCTTCGTCGCCGTCGATGAAGGTGATTTTAGATTCGCAGGATGCGGTAGAGGTGAAACCAGGGTCAAAAGTAAAAACTCCTTTTGAACCGAGACTACGAATATCAATAACATCTTGACCGAGTGTACCTTTTAGCACATCCAGTTCAATAGCAGTGTCACCAGTAAGGGTGATTTTTGCCTTTGTATCAGCCATTTACGGTCTCCTTAGCGCCTTATTGCTTAAGACTGCCGGAACTCAGACTTGCCTTCTCCACGTCACCTTCCCTGTCGTTAGCGCAGGGAAGATTCTGTGTATGCATCAATCAACCGTTACCAGTTTGTTATTTGGCTCGCCGCTCTGTGAAAGAGGGGATGACCTGGGTACAGAGCAATGGGCGCTTGCAGGTAACGGATTGATTAATTTCGAATTAGCAGCAAATCAGGAACGTAGCAATCCGAGTAATGTAACCTGTCTATCACTAATAACTGTCCTGAAAGAATGGGTCAATATCATTGTACTGTTGCATAACTTATTAACAGGTGAAAGAGTGACCCCATAACTTTTACGCATTATATGCTTTTTCTGGTGTTGTTTGTAACAATTTTGTTTAATGTTTGTCAAATCAGATGATTGAAAATTAAAAAAATGTTGTTATCGTGACCTGTGTCACTGTTCAGGATAAAACCTGACAAACTATATGTAGGTTAATTGTAATGATTTTGTGAACGTCCTATACTGCCGCCAGGTCTCCGGAATACCCTGCAATCCCGAGCCACCCAGCGTTGTAACGTGTCGTTTTAGCTACTGGAAGCAGTGTTTTACATGACGCGCAGTTATAGAAAGGACGCTGTCTGACCCGCACGCAGACCGGAGGAAGGAAATCCCGTCGTCTTTCTGGCTACAGGTAGATTCACCTCTGTAACCGAAGTCTTAAGGGAATAATAAGAACAGCATGTGGGCGTTATTCATGATAAGAAATGTGAAAAAACAAAGACCTGTCAATCTGGATCTACAAACGATTCGGTTCCCCATCACAGCGATAGCGTCCATTCTCCATCGCGTATCCGGTGTGATTACTTTCATCGCCGTCGGCATACTACTGTGGCTACTGGGCACCAGCCTCTCTTCTCCGGAAGGATTCCAGCAGGCCGCCGACATTATGGACGGCTTCATCGTTAAATTTATCATGTGGGGCATCCTTACCGCGCTGGCGTATCACGTCATCGTGGGAATTCGTCACATGTTAATGGATTTTGGCTATCTGGAAGAAACATTCGAAGCGGGTCAACGCTCTGCCAAAATCTCTTTTGTTATCATTGTCGTGCTTTCACTTCTCGCAGGAGTCCTCGTATGGTAAGCAACGCCTCCGCATTAGGACGCAATGGCGTACATGACTTCATCCTGGTCCGTGCTACCGCTATCGTTCTGACGTTATACATCATCTACATGGTGGGTTTTTTCGCCACGAGCGGCGAACTGACCTTTGAAGCCTGGACCGGTTTCTTCTCATCGGCCTTCACCAAAGTCTTCACCCTGCTGGCGCTTTTTTCCATCTTGATTCATGCCTGGATCGGCATGTGGCAGGTGTTAACCGACTACGTTAAACCACTGGCAGTGCGTCTGATACTGCAACTCGTTATTGTTGTTGCGCTGGTGGTTTACGTCATCTATGGATTTGTTGTGGTGTGGGGTGTGTAATGAAACTGCCAGTCAGAGAATTTGATGCTGTTGTGATTGGTGCCGGTGGCGCAGGTATGCGCGCGGCGCTGCAAATTTCCCAGAGCGGCCAAACCTGTGCGCTGCTCTCGAAAGTCTTCCCGACCCGTTCCCATACCGTTTCCGCGCAGGGCGGTATCACCGTGGCGCTCGGCAATACCCATGAAGATAACTGGGAATGGCACATGTACGATACCGTAAAAGGGTCGGACTACATTGGTGACCAGGATGCCATCGAATATATGTGTAAGACCGGACCGGAAGCGATTCTGGAACTGGAGCACATGGGGTTACCGTTCTCCCGTCTTGATGATGGACGTATCTATCAGCGCCCGTTCGGTGGCCAGTCGAAAAACTTTGGCGGCGAGCAGGCGGCACGTACCGCGGCAGCGGCTGACCGTACCGGTCACGCCTTGCTACATACGCTGTATCAACAGAATTTGAAAAACCACACCACGATTTTCTCCGAATGGTATGCGCTGGATCTGGTGAAAAACCAGGATGGCGCGGTGGTAGGGTGTACCGCACTGTGCATCGAAACCGGTGAAGTGGTGTACTTCAAAGCCCGCGCAACGGTGCTGGCGACCGGCGGCGCAGGCCGTATCTACCAGTCCACCACCAACGCTCACATCAACACCGGTGACGGTGTCGGTATGGCGCTGCGTGCCGGTGTCCCGGTGCAGGACATGGAAATGTGGCAGTTCCACCCGACCGGTATCGCCGGGGCGGGCGTACTGGTGACAGAAGGCTGCCGCGGCGAAGGCGGTTACCTGCTGAACAAACACGGCGAGCGCTTTATGGAGCGTTATGCGCCGAACGCCAAAGACCTGGCGGGTCGTGACGTGGTGGCGCGTTCCATCATGATCGAAATCCGTGAAGGCCGCGGCTGCGACGGTCCGTGGGGGCCGCACGCTAAGCTGAAACTGGATCACCTGGGTAAAGAGGTGCTGGAATCTCGCCTGCCGGGTATCCTGGAGCTGTCCCGCACTTTCGCTCACGTCGATCCGGTGAAAGAGCCGATTCCGGTTATCCCGACCTGCCACTACATGATGGGCGGTATTCCGACTAAAGTGACCGGTCAGGCGCTGACCGTGAACGAGCAGGGCGAAGATGTGGTGATTCCGGGGCTGTTTGCGGTAGGCGAAATCGCCTGTGTATCGGTTCACGGCGCCAACCGTCTGGGCGGTAACTCACTGCTGGATCTGGTGGTCTTTGGCCGTGCGGCGGGGCTGCATTTACAGGAATCCATCGCCGAGCAGGGCGTGCTGCGCGACGCCAGCGAGTCTGACGTTGAAGGTTCTCTGGAGCGCCTGAATCGCTGGAACAATAACCGCAATGGCGAAGATCCGGTGGCTATCCGCAAAGCGTTGCAGGAGTGTATGCAGCATAACTTCTCCGTATTCCGTGAAGGCGACGCGATGGCGAAAGGGCTTGAGCAGTTGAAAGTGATCCGCGAGCGTCTGAAAAACGCCCGTCTGGATGACACGTCCAGCGAGTTTAATACCCAGCGTGTTGAGTGTCTGGAGCTGGATAACCTGATGGAAACCGCCTACGCCACTGCCGTATCAGCCAACTTCCGGACGGAAAGCCGCGGCGCGCATAGCCGCTTCGATTTCCCGGAGCGTGATGATGCCAACTGGTTGTGTCATACCCTGTATCAACCGCAAACGGAATCCATGACGCGCCGAAGCGTCAATATGGAACCGAAACTGCGTCCGGCGTTCCCGCCGAAGATTCGTACTTATTAATTGCGGAGACAGGATGATGAAACTCGAATTTTCGATTTATCGTTATAACCCGGATGTCGATAACGCTCCGCGTATGCAGGACTACACCCTGGAAGGCGAAGAAGGGCGTGACATGATGCTGCTGGATGCGTTAATCCAGCTTAAAGAAAAAGATCCCAGCCTTTCTTTCCGCCGTTCCTGCCGCGAAGGCGTGTGTGGTTCTGATGGTTTGAATATGAACGGTAAGAATGGTCTGGCCTGTATTACCCCTATTTCGGCGCTGACTCAGCCGGGTAAGAAGATTGTGATTCGCCCGCTACCCGGTTTGCCGGTGATCCGCGATTTGGTGGTAGACATGGGGCAATTCTACGCACAATATGAGAAGATTAAGCCTTACTTATTGAATAATGGGCAAAATCCACCGGCTCGTGAGCATCTGCAGATGCCGGAGCAGCGTGAAAAACTCGATGGGCTGTATGAATGTATTCTTTGCGCCTGTTGCTCAACATCCTGCCCGTCATTCTGGTGGAACCCGGATAAGTTTATCGGTCCGGCGGGTCTGCTCGCGGCGTATCGCTTCCTGATCGATAGCCGTGATACCGAGACCGATAGTCGTCTGGAAGGGATGAGCGATGCATTCAGCGTATTCCGCTGTCACAGCATTATGAACTGCGTCAGTGTATGTCCTAAGGGACTGAACCCGACGCGCGCTATCGGCCATATTAAGTCGATGCTGTTGCAGCGTAGTGCGTAAGTAGTTGTAGTGGTTGCCGGATGGCGACGTACCGTCTTATCCGGCCTACAGGCGCAATCCCGTAGGCCTGATAAGCGCAGCGCCATCAGGCAATAGAAGTGCAGGAAACCTCTAAAAACTGCCATATGATTAGTAATAATCGAGATGTTCAGAGCGAGACAAGGCGCGGTCTGAACGAATCTTCGGGAGCATAGTTAACTATGTGACCGGAGTGAGCGAAGGCCGCAACGCAGTCGTAGCCTGAACAGCGAAGATTATTAGACAGTTTTTAAAGGTTCCTTAGCGGACGCAGATGACACGACAGTCCGCAACAAGTGAACCCCGGCACGCATACAGCGTATGCGTGGTTAGTATCCACGGCGAAATACTCGTCATAGATCACGTTGCATGTGCGTTGGCTGCACTTGCTCACCCCGGTCACTTACTGGATGTAAGCTCCCAGGGATTCGCAAGCTTGCCGCCTTCCTGAAACGTGACCTATTTAGAGTATTAAATAAGCAGAAAAGATGCTTAAGGGATCACGATGCAGAACAGCGCTTTGAAAGCCTGGTTGGACTCTTCTTACCTCTCTGGTTCGAATCAGAGCTGGATAGAACAGCTCTATGAAGACTTCTTAACCGATCCTGACTCGGTAGACGCTAACTGGCGTTTGACGTTCCAGCAGTTACCTGGTACCGGAGTCAAACCGGATCAACTCCATTCAAAAACACGTGAATATTTCCGGCGGCAGGCGTTGGCTGGCTCACGTCACTCTTCTACGATTTCCGACCCTGACACCAATGTGAAGCAGGTTAAAGTCCTGCAGCTTATCAACGCTTATCGTTTCCGTGGCCATCAGCATGCAAACCTCGATCCGCTGGGACTGTGGAAACAAGAACGCGTGGCGGATCTGGATCCTTCTTTCCATGATTTGACCGAGGCCGATTTCCAGGAAACCTTCAATGTCGGCTCCTTTGCCAGCGGCAAAGAGACGATGAAGCTGGGCGAGCTGCTCGACGCGCTCAAACAGACCTACTGCGGCCCGATTGGCGCTGAGTATATGCACATCACCAGCACCGAAGAGAAACGCTGGATCCAACAGCGCATCGAATCCGGTCGCGCGGCCTTTAGCGCTGACGAGAAAAAACGCTTCCTGAACGAGCTGACCGCCGCTGAAGGGCTGGAACGTTATCTGGGTGCCAAATTCCCGGGTGCGAAACGTTTCTCGCTCGAGGGGGGAGATGCGCTGATACCCATGCTGAAAGAGATGGTTCGCCATGCGGGTAACAGCGGCACTCGCGAAGTGGTGCTGGGGATGGCGCACCGCGGTCGCCTGAACGTGCTGATCAACGTACTGGGTAAAAAACCGCAGGATCTGTTCGACGAATTTGCCGGTAAGCATAAAGAACATCTGGGTACCGGCGACGTGAAGTATCACATGGGCTTCTCGTCAGATATCGAAACCGAAGGCGGTCTGGTTCACCTGGCGCTGGCGTTTAATCCATCGCATCTGGAAATTGTGAGCCCGGTGGTGATGGGCTCCGTGCGCGCCCGTCTGGACAGACTGGACGAACCGAGCAGCAACAAAGTGTTGCCGATCACTATTCACGGCGACGCCGCGGTGACCGGCCAGGGCGTGGTTCAGGAAACCCTGAACATGTCGAAAGCGCGCGGTTACGAAGTGGGCGGTACGGTACGTATCGTTATCAACAACCAGGTGGGTTTCACCACCTCTAACCCACTGGATGCGCGTTCAACGCCTTACTGCACCGATATCGGTAAAATGGTCCAGGCGCCGATTTTCCACGTCAATGCGGACGATCCGGAAGCCGTAGCTTTTGTGACCCGTCTGGCGCTGGACTTCCGTAATACCTTTAAACGCGATGTGTTCATCGATCTGGTGTGCTACCGCCGTCACGGCCACAACGAAGCCGACGAGCCAAGCGCAACCCAGCCGCTGATGTACCAGAAAATCAAAAAGCATCCGACGCCGCGTAAAATCTACGCCGACAAACTGGAAGCTGATAAGGTCGCAACGCTGGAAGATGCCACCGAAATGGTCAACCTCTATCGCGATGCGCTGGATGCAGGCGAATGCGTGGTGAAAGAGTGGCGTCCGATGAATATGCACTCGTTCACCTGGTCGCCGTATCTAAACCACGAATGGGATGAAGCATACCCGAACAAGGTAGAAATGAAGCGCCTGCAGGAGCTGGCAAAACGTATCAGCACCGTGCCGGAAGCCATTGAAATGCAGTCTCGCGTGGCGAAAATTTATGGCGACCGTCAGGCAATGGCGGCAGGCGAGAAATTGTTTGACTGGGGCGGCGCGGAAAATCTGGCTTACGCCACGCTGGTCGATGAAGGCATTCCGGTGCGCCTGTCCGGGGAAGACTCTGGTCGCGGCACCTTTTTCCATCGTCATGCGGTGATCCACAACCAGACGAACGGCTCAACGTATACGCCGTTGCAGCATATTCACAGCGGTCAGGGACAGTTTAAAGTCTGGGACTCCGTGCTGTCTGAAGAAGCGGTGCTGGCTTTTGAATACGGTTATGCCACGGCGGAACCACGTACCCTGACTATCTGGGAAGCGCAGTTTGGCGATTTTGCCAACGGCGCGCAGGTGGTGATTGACCAGTTCATCTCCTCCGGCGAGCAGAAATGGGGTCGGATGTGCGGTCTGGTGATGCTGTTGCCGCACGGCTATGAAGGGCAGGGGCCGGAGCACTCCTCCGCGCGTCTGGAACGTTATCTGCAACTTTGCGCCGAGCAGAATATGCAGGTTTGCGTGCCGTCCACTCCGGCGCAGGTCTACCATATGCTGCGCCGTCAGGCGCTGCGCGGGATGCGTCGTCCGCTGGTGGTGATGTCGCCGAAATCGCTGCTGCGTCACCCGCTGGCGGTTTCCACGCTTGATGAACTGGCGAACGGTTCCTTCCAGCCGGCCATTGGCGAAATTGACGAGCTGGACCCTAAAGCCGTAAAACGCGTGGTAATGTGTTCTGGTAAGGTTTATTACGACCTGCTGGAACAACGTCGCAAAAACGACCAGAAAGATGTCGCTATCGTGCGCATCGAACAGCTCTATCCGTTCCCGCATAAAGCGGTGCAGGAAGCGCTGCAACCATACGCTCACGTCCATGATTTTGTCTGGTGCCAGGAAGAGCCGCTCAACCAGGGCGCATGGTACTGCAGCCAGCATCATTTCCGTGAAGTGATTCCGTTTGGGGCCGCTCTGCGTTATGCAGGTCGCCCGGCCTCCGCCTCTCCGGCGGTAGGGTATATGTCCGTTCACCAGAAACAGCAACAAGATCTGGTTAATGACGCGCTGAACGTCGATTAAATAAAGGATAAATAATGAGTAGCGTAGATATTCTTGTTCCCGACCTGCCTGAGTCCGTAGCGGACGCGACCGTCGCCACCTGGCATAAAAAACCGGGCGATGCGGTTGTTCGTGACGAAGTGCTGGTAGAAATCGAAACTGACAAAGTGGTACTGGAAGTACCGGCATCAGCGGACGGCATTCTGGATGCGGTTCTGGAAGAAGAGGGGACGACTGTCACCTCTCGCCAGATCCTGGGTCGCCTGCGTGAAGGCAACAGCGCGGGTAAAGAGACCAGCGCGAAATCTGAAGAGAAAGCGTCTACGCCGGCACAGCGCCAGCAGGCGTCGCTGGAAGAACAAAACAACGATGCGCTCAGCCCGGCGATCCGTCGCCTGCTGGCTGAACACAATCTGGAAGCCAGCGCCATTAAAGGCACTGGTGTGGGTGGGCGTCTGACCCGTGAAGATGTGGAAAAACATCTGGCGAAAGGCGAGTCTAAAGCACCCGCTGTTGAACCTGCAGCACAACCCGCTCTGGGCGCGCGCGGCGAAAAACGCGTGCCAATGACCCGCCTGCGTAAGCGCGTGGCCGAGCGTCTGCTGGAAGCGAAAAATTCCACCGCCATGCTGACGACCTTCAATGAAGTCAACATGAAGCCGATTATGGATTTGCGTAAGCAGTATGGCGAAGTGTTTGAAAAACGTCATGGTATCCGCCTGGGCTTTATGTCCTTCTACGTGAAAGCGGTAGTGGAAGCGCTGAAGCGTTATCCGGAAGTGAACGCCTCTATCGACGGCGATGACGTGGTGTATCACAACTACTTTGATGTGAGCATGGCGGTGTCTACGCCGCGCGGCCTGGTCACGCCGGTCCTGCGTGACGTGGATACGCTGGGCATGGCTGACATTGAGAAAAAAATTAAAGAACTGGCTGTCAAAGGCCGCGACGGCAAGCTGACCGTAGAAGACCTGACCGGCGGTAACTTTACCATTACCAACGGCGGCGTATTCGGTTCGCTGATGTCTACCCCGATCATCAACCCGCCGCAGAGCGCGATTCTGGGAATGCATGCTATTAAAGACAGGCCGATGGCGGTGGATGGCAAGGTAGAAATCCTGCCGATGATGTACCTGGCGCTCTCTTACGATCATCGCCTGATCGATGGTCGCGAATCCGTGGGCTTCCTGGTCACCATCAAAGAGTTGCTGGAAGATCCGACCCGTCTGCTGTTGGACGTGTAGTCAGCAAGAGCATCACCTGCTACCTGTAGGCCGGACAAGGCGTTCACGCCGCCATCCGGCGATGGTGTAATGCCTGATGGCGCGCAGCTTTCAGGCCTACAGGTCTAAAGATAACGATTACCTGAAGGATGGACAGAACACATGAACTTACATGAATATCAGGCAAAACAACTTTTTGCCCGCTATGGCTTACCGGCGCCGGTGGGTTATGCCTGTACTACTCCGCGTGAAGCCGAAGAAGCCGCGTCTAAAATCGGCGCCGGCCCGTGGGTAGTGAAATGTCAGGTTCACGCTGGCGGCCGCGGCAAAGCGGGCGGTGTGAAGGTAGTAAAAAGCAAGGAAGAGATTCGCGCCTTTGCGGAAAACTGGCTGGGCAAACGTCTGGTGACCTATCAAACAGACGCTAATGGCCAACCGGTAAACCAGATTCTGGTTGAAGCGGCGACCGACATCGGCAAAGAACTGTACCTCGGCGCGGTAGTTGACCGTAGTTCTCGTCGCGTGGTCTTTATGGCGTCTACCGAAGGCGGCGTAGAGATCGAAAAAGTTGCGGAGGAAACCCCGCATCTGATCCATAAAGTCGCGCTCGATCCGCTGACCGGCCCGATGCCGTATCAGGGACGGGAACTGGCGTTCAAACTGGGTCTGGAAGGTAAACTGGTGCAGCAGTTCACCAAAATCTTTATGGGCCTGGCAACCATTTTCCTTGAGCGCGACCTGGCGCTAATCGAAATTAATCCGCTGGTGATCACTAAGCAGGGCGATCTGATTTGCCTCGACGGCAAGCTGGGCGCTGACGGCAACGCGCTGTTCCGCCAGCCGGATCTGCGTGAAATGCGTGACCAGTCTCAGGAAGATCCGCGTGAAGCGCAGGCGGCGCAGTGGGAACTGAACTACGTCGCGCTGGACGGCAACATCGGTTGCATGGTGAACGGCGCGGGCCTGGCGATGGGCACCATGGACATCGTTAAGCTGCATGGCGGCGAACCGGCTAACTTCCTTGACGTGGGCGGCGGCGCAACCAAAGAGCGCGTCACCGAAGCGTTTAAAATCATCCTCTCGGATGACAACGTGAAAGCGGTTCTGGTTAACATCTTCGGCGGTATCGTCCGTTGTGACCTGATTGCCGACGGTATCATCGGCGCGGTGGAAGAAGTGGGCGTTAACGTTCCGGTGGTGGTGCGTCTGGAAGGCAACAACGCTGAACTCGGCGCGAAGAAACTGGCTGACAGTGGCCTGAATATTATTGCAGCGAAAAGTCTGACGGATGCAGCTCAGCAGGTTGTTGCCGCAGTGGAGGGGAAATAATGTCCGTTTTAATTAATAAAGATACCAAGGTTATCTGCCAGGGCTTCACCGGTAGCCAGGGGACTTTCCACTCCGAACAGGCGATTGCTTACGGTACGCAGATGGTCGGCGGCGTAACGCCGGGCAAAGGCGGCACCACGCATCTGGGTCTGCCGGTGTTCAACACCGTGCGCGAAGCGGTAGAAGCTACCGGTGCGACCGCATCCGTTATCTACGTGCCGGCGCCGTTCTGCAAAGACTCCATTCTGGAAGCGATCGACGCAGGCATCAAACTGATTATCACCATCACCGAAGGTATTCCGACGCTGGATATGCTGACCGTGAAAGTGAAGCTGGACGAAGCGGGCGTACGCATGATCGGCCCGAACTGCCCAGGTGTGATCACCCCGGGCGAATGCAAAATCGGCATCATGCCGGGTCACATTCATAAGCCGGGTAAAGTGGGTATCGTTTCCCGTTCCGGCACGCTGACCTATGAAGCGGTTAAGCAGACCACCGACTACGGTTTCGGCCAGTCCACCTGCGTGGGTATCGGCGGCGACCCGATTCCGGGCTCTAACTTCATCGACATCCTGAAGCTGTTCCAGGAAGATCCGCAGACTGAAGCGATCGTGATGATCGGCGAGATCGGCGGTAGCGCAGAAGAAGAAGCGGCGGCTTATATTAAAGACCACGTGACCAAGCCGGTTGTTGGCTATATCGCGGGTGTTACCGCGCCGAAAGGCAAGCGCATGGGCCACGCTGGCGCCATCATTGCCGGTGGTAAAGGCACTGCGGATGAAAAATTCGCCGCGCTGGAAGCCGCGGGCGTGAAAACCGTTCGCAGCCTGGCCGATATCGGCGAAGCGCTGAAAGCAATTATAAAATAAAACTCGCTGTTCCTGCGGGAACAGATAAATGTCCGTTTTCGACATGGTTGGCCACCTTTACGGTGGCCTTTTTTATGGCTTTATTGTTTGTGGCAAAGTACGGGTGAAGCATCCGGGATATAAAATTATTGGCTTTGTAAATATTGAACTATAGGAAAATGATGCCTCATTAAAAAAACATGGTGGAGTCTAAAAATAATTGATAATAACCGTCTGGCAGCGGCAGTAAATTTACTCAGTTTGCTGGTTAACTCTTTTTCAGCAAATACAGATGCTGTCTTAGTGAAAGACCTGCCGACCTCACTGGAGACGGATTATGCGCTTTCCGCCATGAAAAAAACGCATCGCAGCATTACACTATGTTGACGCTAACCTCTATAGTAAATTGACGCTTGACTCTGTGGCCGCGCATGTTTGCCTGAGCGCGAACTACATGTCTCCTCAGATGTATCGCGCTTACACAGACTGCTTGTTTAATGGCAGAATAAAACAGCTATTTTAATCATAAGAGTACCGGCATTATTTCCCTGAAGTATTAAAGATATCGTTTAATAAATTATATGAACTTTTGCTGGTTAAAAGAGGTTAACTTTAAAAATTATTAAGAACTTATTGACACTATTCGTTCGTGATTAATCATGTTTAAAGGGTATTTATGGCTGCGAATAAACAGAATTATCACTATGAGTGACGTAGAAATTGAGGGTAAATCTGTGAAGGTGATAACAGAATCTTCACTATAATAATTATAGAGAGGCAAATACGGTGTTATTGAAATAAAGAAAAATTAGCGAATAAAATGTTTGTTTCTGGCTATCTGGAAAGCTTATTAGCGATAATTAAGGCGATAACCTGGCAAGATGATCCTGGCCGTTAGTCGTCGGGAAAGGGAAGTTGGGGCAGGGTAATCCCGGTGGGATGATGGCGCGTGTGCAATGAGATAGTTTCTTTGCGGTGTTAATTATAAGTAAAATAAAAATAGATTAAATGTATAAAATAATAAGTGTTGATAACCTACAGAAAAAATCTGTGAGCTATTTAGCAATAATTGAACATCAATGTGCAATGTTTTTTACGGGATGCGGGGCAGTAAAAAACGCACAAAATGTTTAGCCTTACCGAATAAGCCTCTTTTTACAGGGAGTTTGAAATTACTCTTTGCAAAAACAAAAAGTTAACAAAAAATTCACCATGCATTCAATGAATAAACATTATTAACATTAACTTCAAAAATTGATTTTAATCAATATTTAAATGTTGGAAAAGAGCATCAAAACTGGTTAAATTGTCCGTGATCAAATTCCCTGAAAAGCGATAGATTAGCCATAAATTGATCGCTGTCGAAAAAAGCAAATCTGACCCACTAAAAACCTGTTTATTGTAAGGGTTTTACGGCGTAATATATTTGCGGGATCAATTTGGGTTTTTTATTAACATGTTTGTAACTTTTCATCATTACTGTTTCCTTCCCGAGGGGATAGTACGATGAGAGGCCGCAAATAAATTTGTATTGGGGCATGCGTGTGACCCTTTCTAACGGGGTTCACTCTCGGAGTCTTCATGCGATGAGCAAGGAGTCATGATGTTAGATATAGTCGAACTGTCGCGCTTACAGTTTGCCTTGACCGCGATGTACCACTTCCTGTTTGTGCCGCTAACGCTCGGTATGGCGTTCCTGCTGGCCATTATGGAAACGGTATACGTCCTTTCCGGCAAACAGATTTATAAAGATATGACCAAGTTCTGGGGCAAGTTGTTTGGTATCAACTTTGCTCTGGGTGTGGCTACCGGTTTGACCATGGAGTTCCAGTTCGGGACAAACTGGTCGTACTACTCCCACTATGTTGGGGATATCTTCGGTGCGCCGCTGGCCATCGAAGGTTTGATGGCCTTCTTCCTCGAATCCACCTTTGTAGGTCTGTTCTTCTTCGGCTGGGATCGTCTGAGTAAAGTTCAGCATATGTGCGTCACCTGGCTGGTGGCTCTGGGGTCCAACCTCTCCGCGTTGTGGATTCTGGTAGCGAACGGCTGGATGCAAAACCCAATCGCTGCGGATTTCAATTTCGAAACCATGCGTATGGAAATGGTGAGCTTCTCTGAACTGGTGCTGAACCCGGTAGCACAGGTGAAATTTGTTCACACTGTGGCGTCCGGCTATGTCACCGGCGCGATGTTCATCCTCGGTATCAGCGCTTACTACATGCTGAAAGGTCGTGACTTCGCCTTTGCTAAACGCTCCTTTGCTATTGCCGCCAGCTTCGGTATGGCTGCCGTACTGTCCGTTATCGTACTCGGTGACGAATCCGGTTACGAAATGGGCGACGTGCAGAAAACCAAGCTCGCTGCGATTGAAGCTGAATGGGAAACGCAACCTGCTCCGGCCTCCTTTACCCTGTTCGGCATTCCTGACCAGGACAAACAGGAAAACCATCTGGCGATTCAGATCCCTTATGCGCTCGGTATTATCGCTACGCGTTCCGTGGACACGCCGGTTATTGGCCTGAAAGATCTCATGGTTCAGCATGAAGAGCGTATCCGTAACGGGATGAAAGCCTATGAACTGCTGGAACAGCTGCGCGCCGGTTCTACCGACCAGGCCGTTCGCGACCAGTTCAACAGCATGAAGAAAGATCTCGGTTACGGCCTGCTGCTGAAACGCTATACGCCTAATGTGACTGACGCGACCGAAGCGCAGATCCAGCAAGCGACGAAAGATTCCATTCCTCGCGTTGCGCCGCTGTACTTCGCTTTCCGTATCATGGTGGCGTGCGGCTTCCTGCTGCTGGCGATCATCGCACTTTCCTTCTGGAGCGTGATTCGTAACCGCATCGGTGAGAAAAAATGGCTGTTGCGCGCGGCGCTGTACGGTATTCCACTGCCGTGGATTGCGGTTGAAGCAGGTTGGTTCGTCGCCGAGTATGGTCGTCAGCCGTGGGCGATCGGCGAAGTGTTGCCGACAGCCGTGGCGAACTCATCGCTGACCGTAGGCGATCTGCTGTTCTCCATGTTCCTGATTTGCGGCCTGTATACCCTGTTCCTGGTGGCAGAATTGTTCCTGATGTTCAAATTTGCACGCCTTGGCCCAAGCAGCCTGAAAACCGGTCGCTATCACTTTGAGCAGTCCACCGTGACTTCTCAGCCGGCACGCTAAGACAGGAGTCGTCAAATGATCGATTATGAAGTACTACGTTTTATCTGGTGGCTGCTGGTTGGCATTTTGCTAATTGGTTTCGCTGTCACCGATGGGTTCGACATGGGGGTGGGGATGCTCACCCGTTTCCTCGGTCGTAACGACACCGAACGTCGAATTATGATTAACTCTATCGCCCCGCACTGGGACGGTAACCAGGTGTGGTTGATCACCGCGGGCGGCGCGTTGTTTGCTGCCTGGCCGATGGTTTACGCTGCGGCGTTCTCCGGTTTCTATGTGGCGATGATCCTGGTGCTGGCGTCGTTGTTCTTCCGTCCGGTCGGTTTTGATTACCGTTCCAAGATTGAAGACCCGCGCTGGCGCAACATGTGGGACTGGGGCGTGTTCATCGGTAGCTTTGTGCCGCCGCTGGTGATTGGCGTGGCCTTTGGCAACCTGTTGCAGGGCGTACCGTTCCACGTAGATGAGTATCTGCGTCTGTACTACACCGGTAACTTCTTCCAGTTGCTGAACCCGTTTGGTCTGCTGGCGGGCATCGTAAGCGTAGGGATGATCATCACGCAGGGGGCGACTTACCTGCAAATGCGTACCGTTGGCGAACTGCACCTGCGCGCGCGCGCCACCTCGCAGATTGCGGCGCTGGTGACATTAGTGTGCTTTGCGCTGGCGGGCGTTTGGGTAATGTATGGTATTGATGGTTATGTCGTGACATCCGCGATTGATCATCATGCCGCCTCTAACCCGCTGACTAAAGAAGTGGCGCGTGAAGCTGGCGCCTGGCTGGTGAACTTTAATAATGCTCCGATCCTGTGGTTGGTTCCGGCTCTGGGCGTGGTTCTGCCGCTGCTGACTATCCTGACTTCCCGTATGGAGAAAGGCGCGTGGGCATTCCTGTTCTCTTCGCTGACCCTGGCCTGCATTATTCTGACGGCGGGTATCGCTATGTTCCCATTTGTGATGCCGTCCAGCACGATGATGAATGCCAGCCTGACCATGTGGGATGCGACATCCAGCCAGATGACGCTGAACCTGATGACCTGGGTTGCGGCGGTGTTCGTACCGATCATTCTGATCTACACCAGCTGGTGTTACTGGAAAATGTTCGGTCGTATCACTAAAGAACATATTGAAAGCAACACCCACTCTCTGTACTAAGTAAGGAGCTTAAAATGTGGTATTTCGCATGGATTCTGGGAACGCTTCTTGCCTGTGCATTCGGGATCATTACCGCCCTGGCGCTTGAGCACGTTGAAGCGGGTAAAACCGGTCAAGAAGAAAGCTAATGACCCATATTATCGCAAAACTGTATGCGGTAATGGACAAGCGCCCGTTAAGGGCGCTTTCCTTCGTGATGGCGATAGTGCTGGCAGGATGTATGTTCTGGGACCCGTCACGGTTTGCCGCCAGGACCAGCACGCTTGAAATCTGGCACGGATTATTGCTGATGTGGGCGGTTTGCGCAGGCATAATCCACGGCGTGGGTTTTCGCCCTGAATCCGTACACTGGCAAGGGATTTTTTGTCCGCTCCTTGCGGATATCGTCCTTATCGTCGGCCTGATTTTCTTCTTCTTGTGAATAAGAAACCTCCTTAAAAATATAGGGGCTTGCATAAGCCCATATATTTTTACTCTCCCTTAACTTCCCCCCATTCCCAAGCCTCATTCCCGCGCGTATAGTAGCAACGTTTAAAAGCTCTACTTTTGTTGCATTACCGGGATGTAAAGTGAATACAAGGCGATATACAACGGCATTCTTGAGGCATTACGGCGGCAAGCGGATGACGCCAACAAAGAGGCTGCAGGGATGAATAAGTATATGTTTCGATGGCCAATTCGAGTTTATTACGAAGACACGGACGCCGGCGGTGTGGTTTATCACGCCAGCTATGTCGCTTTTTATGAAAGAGCGCGCACGGAGATGCTGCGTCACCATCACTTCAGCCAACAGGTGCTGCTGGCGGAGCGGGTCGCCTTTGTGGTGCGCAAGATGACGCTGGAATACTATGCGCCTGCGCGGCTCGACGATATGCTTGAAGTTCAAACAGAAATTACGTCAATGCGTGGCACCGCTTTGGTTTTCACGCAACGCATTGTCAACGCAGAGAACACGCTGCTAAATGAAGCAGAGGTTCTGATTGTTTGCGTTGATCCACTCAAAATGAAGCCTCGTGCGCTTCCTAAGTCTATTGTCGCGGAGTTTAAGCAGTGACTGACATGAATATCCTTGATTTGTTCCTGAAGGCAAGCCTTCTGGTTAAACTTATCATGTTGATTTTGATTGGTTTTTCAATAGCATCCTGGGCCATCATTATCCAGCGAACGCGTATCCTGAACGCCGCTGCGCGTGAGGCGGAAGCGTTTGAAGATAAATTCTGGTCCGGAATCGAACTATCGCGTCTGTACCAGGAAAGCCAGGGGAGACGCGATAGTCTGTCGGGCTCGGAACAAATCTTTTATAGCGGGTTCAAAGAGTTTGTCCGGCTCCATCGCGCCAACAGCCATGCACCGGAGGCCGTGGTAGAGGGGGCGTCGCGTGCGATGCGCATCTCCATGAACCGAGAGCTGGAAACGCTGGAAACGCATATCCCGTTTCTTGGCACGGTAGGCTCTATCAGTCCTTATATCGGTCTGTTTGGCACCGTATGGGGGATTATGCATGCGTTTATCGCCCTGGGCGCGGTGAAACAGGCGACTCTGCAAATGGTTGCGCCGGGTATTGCCGAAGCATTGATTGCCACGGCGATTGGTTTGTTTGCCGCCATCCCTGCGGTTATGGCTTACAACCGACTGAATCAGCGCGTGAACAAGCTGGAACTGAATTACGACAACTTTATGGAAGAGTTCACCGCGATTCTGCACCGCCAGGCGTTTACCGTAAGCGAAAGCAACAAGGGGTAAGCCATGGCCAGAACGCGTGGACGAGGTCGTCGCGAACTTAAGTCCGAAATCAATATTGTACCGCTGCTCGACGTACTGTTGGTGCTGCTGCTGATCTTTATGGCAACCGCGCCGATCATTACCCAGAGCGTGGAGGTCGACTTGCCGGAGGCGAATCAGTCGCAAGCGGTCAGTAGTAACGACGATCCACCGGTCATTATTGAGGTTTCCGGAGTAGGGCAATACAGCGTAGTGGTTGATAAAGATCGAATGGATCAACTGCCGTCTGAACAGGTGATCGCAGAAGTAAAGCGTCATCTGCAGGCTAATCCGAAAACAGTCTTTTTAATCGGCGGCGCGAAAGAGGTGCCGTACGATGAAATAATTAAAGCGCTGAACTTGTTACACAGCGCGGGCGTAAAATCGGTTGGCTTAATGACGCAGCCAATCTGAAGTCTGCGTCCCGTTGGCTTGAAAGACGGCGAGTAACAGGCGAACAGTTTTTTGGGAACCGAGAGTGTCAAAGGCAACCGAACAAAACGACAAGCTCAAACGGGCGATAATTATTTCAGCCGTGCTGCATATCATCTTATTTGCAGTGCTGATCTGGAGTTCGTTTGATGAGCATATAGAGGCTTCTGCCGGCGGCGGCGGTGGTTCCGCTATCGACGCGGTGATGGTCGATCCTGGCGCCGTTGTGCAGCAGTACAACCGTCAGCAGGATCAACAGGCCAGCGCCAGACGCGCGGAAGAAGAGCGTAAAAAGCTGCAACAGCAGCAAGCAGAGGAGCTGCAGCAGAAGCAGGCTGCCGAACAGGAGCGGTTGAAACAACTTGAGAAAGAACGTTTAGCGGCTCAGGAGCAGCAAAAGCAGGCTGAAGAAGCGGCAAAACTGGCGCAACAGCAGCAACAGGCCGAAGAAGCGGCGAAAGCGGCGGCGGACGCGAAGAAAAAAGCGGAGGCCGAGGCGGCGAAAGCGGCGGCGGACGCGAAGAAGAAAGCAGAGGCCGAGGCGGTAAAAGCGGCAGCGGACGCGAAGAAGAAAGCGGAAGCCGAAGCGGCGAAAGCGGCGGCGGACGCGAAGAAGAAAGCAGAGGCCGAAGCGGCGAAAGCAGCGGCGGAGGCGAAGAAGAAAGCGGAGGCCGAAGCGGCGAAAGCAGCGGCGGAGGCGAAGAAGAAAGCGGATGCCGAGGCGGCGAAAGCGGCGGCGGAGGCGAAGAAGAAAGCGGATGCCGCGGCGGCGAAAGCAGCGGCGGACGCTAAGAAGAAAGCGGCTGCCGAAAAAGCGGCCGCCGCAGAAGGCGTCGACGATCTGCTTGGCGATCTCAGCTCGGGTAAGAATGCGCCGAAAACCGGCGGCGGCGCGAAAGGGAATGGTCAGCCATCGAAAGATAGCGGTACATCGGGCGCTAACGGTGGGACGACAGGCGCTGATATCAGCGCCTACGCGAAACAGATTCAGGTCGCCATTCAGAGCCGTCTGTATGATGCGAGCCTGTATCAGGGCAAACAATGTGTCTTGCATATTAGCCTGGCGCCGGATGGCTCATTAAAAAGCATTACGTCTGAGGGCGGCGATCCGGCGCTTTGTCAGGCGGCGTTAATGGCGGCAAAAACCGCGAAAATTCCTAAACCGCCAAGCCAGGCTGTTTATGAGAAAATAAAGGATGCCAAACTAGACTTTAAACTGTAGATACTTTTCTTTATGGAAGTTGGAGCAGTTGAGTTGTTACTGGTCCTGGTGGTTTTGTGTATTTGAGTTTGTTAACATTCTGCTAAATTATCGTGGGTCGCAGGCCCAGGTATGGGAGATATGATGAAGCAGGCATTACGAGTAGCATTTGGTTTTCTGATGCTGTGGGCGGCGGTGCTGCACGCAGAAGTCCGTATCGAGATCACCCAGGGGGTGGACTCGGCGCGACCGATTGGCGTTGTGCCTTTTAAATGGGCCGGGCCGGGCGCTGCGCCTGAAGATATCGGCGGCATCGTGGCGGCAGATTTACGCAATAGCGGTAAATTTAATCCGTTAGACCGGTCCCGACTGCCGCAGCAGCCAGCCACCGCTCAGGAAGTTCAGCCTACCGCATGGTCTGCGCTGGGTATTGATGCCGTCGTCGTTGGACAGGTCACGCCGAATCCGGACGGTTCCTACAATGTTGCTTATCAGCTGGTTGACACTGGAGGCGCGCCGGGGACTGTACTGGCGCAAAACTCTTATAAAGTGAACAAGCAGTGGTTGCGTTATGCAGGTCATACCGCCAGTGACGAAGTCTTTGAAAAACTGACGGGCATTAAGGGCGCGTTCCGTACTCGTATCGCCTATGTGGTACAGACTAATGGCGGTCAGTTCCCGTATGAACTGCGTGTGTCGGATTACGATGGTTACAATCAGTTTGTGGTGCACCGTTCTCCGCAGCCGTTGATGTCTCCGGCGTGGTCTCCGGACGGCTCAAAACTGGCTTACGTGACATTTGAAAGCGGTCGCTCCGCGCTGGTTATCCAGACGCTGGCAAACGGCGCAGTGCGTCAGGTTGCGTCCTTCCCGCGTCACAATGGCGCGCCGGCCTTCTCGCCGGATGGGACGAAACTGGCGTTCGCGTTATCGAAAACCGGAAGTCTGAACCTGTACGTTATGGATCTTGCTTCCGGCCAGATTCGTCAGATAACGGACGGGCGTAGCAACAATACGGAGCCGACCTGGTTCCCGGACAGCCAGACTCTGGCCTTTACCTCTGACCAGGCTGGACGTCCGCAAGTGTATAAAATGAACATTAACGGCGGTGCGGCGCAGCGTATTACCTGGGAAGGTTCGCAAAACCAGGATGCGGATGTCAGCAGCGACGGTAAATTTATGGTAATGGTAAGCTCAAATAACGGGCAGCAGCACATTGCCAAACAAGATCTGGTGACGGGTGGCGTACAGGTTCTGTCGTCAACGTTCCTGGATGAAACGCCAAGTCTGGCACCTAACGGCACGATGGTAATCTACAGCTCTTCTCAGGGGATGGGATCTGTGCTGAATTTGGTTTCTACAGATGGGCGTTTCAAAGCGCGTCTTCCGGCAACTGATGGTCAGGTGAAATCGCCTGCCTGGTCGCCGTATCTGTGATAATAATTAATTGATTACTAAAGGAATTAAAGAAATGCAACTGAACAAAGTGCTGAAGGGCCTGATGATTGCCCTGCCTGTTATGGCAATCGCGGCATGTTCTTCCAACAAGAACGCCAGCAATGACGGTAGCGAAGGCGGCATGCTGAACGGCGCCGGCACTGGTATGGACGCTAACGGCAACGGCAACATGTCATCTGAAGAGCAAGCGCGTCTGCAGATGCAGCAGCTGCAGCAGAACAACATCGTTTACTTCGATCTCGACAAGTACGATATCCGTTCTGACTTCGCGGCAATGCTGGATGCGCACGCTAACTTCCTGCGTAGCAACCCGTCTTACAAAGTCACCGTAGAAGGTCACGCGGACGAACGTGGTACGCCTGAATACAACATCTCCCTGGGCGAACGTCGTGCTAACGCCGTTAAAATGTACCTGCAGGGTAAAGGTGTTTCCGCTGACCAGATCTCCATCGTTTCTTACGGTAAAGAAAAACCTGCCGTACTGGGCCACGACGAAGCGGCTTACGCTAAGAACCGTCGCGCTGTACTGGTTTACTAAGAGAATTGCATGAGCAGTAACTTCAGACATCACCTGTTGAGTCTGTCGTTACTGGTTGGCATAGCGGCCCCCTGGGCCGCTTTTGCTCAGGCGCCAATCAGTAGTGTCGGCTCAGGCTCGGTCGAAGACCGCGTCACTCAACTTGAGCGTATCTCTAACGCTCACAGCCAGCTTTTAACCCAACTTCAGCAGCAGCTCTCCGATAATCAGTCCGATATCGATTCTTTGCGCGGCCAAATCCAGGAAAATCAGTATCAACTGAATCAGGTGATGGAACGCCAGAAGCAAATTATGCTGCAGCTGGGGAGCTTAAATAATGGCGGCGCAGCGCAGCCAGCAGCTGGTGACCAGAGTGGGGCGGCAACCGCTGCGACCTCCGCTCCGGATGCCGGTACGGCAACCTCAGGGGCGCCGGTACAAAGTGGCGATGCGAATACCGATTACAATGCGGCAATTGCGCTGGTGCAGGATAAGTCTCGCCAGGATGATGCGATTGTGGCGTTTCAGAACTTCATCAAGAAATACCCTGATTCTACTTATCAGCCGAACGCCAATTACTGGCTGGGCCAGTTGAATTACAACAAGGGTAAAAAAGATGATGCCGCCTATTATTTCGCCTCGGTAGTAAAAAACTATCCTAAGTCGCCGAAGGCTGCGGACGCGATGTACAAAGTTGGCGTTATCATGCAGGACAAAGGTGATACGGCAAAAGCGAAAGCGGTTTATCAGCAGGTGATTAACAAATATCCTGGCACTGATGGCGCGAAACAGGCGCAAAAGCGTCTTAACGCGATGTAATGCGTACCATGCGACCAGAAAACGCCTTTTTTCTGGTCGCGTCGTGCGATTCCTAAGCAGTTGAGCCCCCTGCGTCGAAATTTTTGTTGCGCTCAAATCTGAAATCAGTAATATATGCCGCCGTTGCCACGGGATATTAAACAACTCGAAAGCAACGCAAAAGTGGGTCGTTAGCTCAGTTGGTAGAGCAGTTGACTTTTAATCAATTGGTCGCAGGTTCGAATCCTGCACGACCCACCAATCGTTCGGTGGAAACGAGAATAAAACGTGAAGGATAACGTTGCGTCAGCAACGGCCCGTAGGGCGAGGCGAAGCCGAGTCATCCTGCACGACCCACCGCTAACTTCGGTTAGTCAGTAATATCCAGCGTAGTATTGGGTGATTAGCTCAGCTGGGAGAGCACCTCCCTTACAAGGAGGGGGTCGGCGGTTCGATCCCGTCATCACCCACCACTCGGGTCGTTAGCTCAGTTGGTAGAGCAGTTGACTTTTAATCAATTGGTCGCAGGTTCGAATCCTGCACGACCCACC